>NZ_JAQBOW010000031.1 GCF_028287845.1 Mucilaginibacter sp. | reverse complement strand
TTAACCCCGATATTTCTTTATGGATTGGCGCTTTAGAGCGTATCAATAACGCGGGAATTACTAAACTTGCAGCTATACATCGTGGATTTTCATCTTACGAAAAATCTGCTTTCCGTAATGAGCCGATGTGGGATATCGCTATCCACTTAAAAACATTGGCACCTCATTTGCCTTTGATATGCGACCCAAGCCATATTTCGGGCAACCGCGATTTGATAGGTTACATTTCGCAAAAAGCGTTGGATCTGGACATGCAGGGTTTGATGATAGAATCGCATATTGACCCAAGCATAGCGTGGACCGACGCCAAACAACAAGTTACACCAACTGCTTTGGCAGAGCTTATTGACCGTTTAACCTTACGCAAGCCCGAAACCGGTAACGCGCAAGTTAATGATAAACTAAGCCAACTGCGTAATGATATTGATAAAATTGATGATTTGATCATCCAAAAAATGGCTGAGCGCATGAAGATTGCTGAGCAGATAGGTACCTACAAAAAAGATAACAACATTACCATTTTGCAGGTTAACCGTTGGGAAGAGATATTAACAAAACGCATAAACTACGGTAAAGCTTTAAAATTGAGCCCTGATTTTACAGAGAAATTGCTTGAACTAATACATAGCGAATCTATCCGTAAACAAACAGAGATCATGAACAAGGATCAGGCAGCCGGCCAGCAGGCAGAAAAACTTACGCACGTTTAGTATTACAATGAGTCATAATATCCTGCTTACTAAAAAAACCAGGTCTGCAAATGGCGAGGTATACCTTACCGGCTCAAAAAGCGAGTGCAACCGCGCGCTTATTATTGAGGCTTTAAGCAACGGCAAGGTTCGGGTTGAAAATATTTCAGACGCGGCAGATGCGGTTACTTTGAATAGTATTTTAAAGGCCGGAGCTGGAAATTCAAATGCTGATTCGGGTCTTAAAACTCAAGACTTACGACTGGTAAACATCGGCCCTGCAGGTACAGCAATGCGTTTTTTAACCGCTTACTTTACTTTACAGGGCGAAGAAGTTGTTTTAACCGGTAGCGAACGCATGAAACAAAGGCCTATTGGTATTTTGGTTGATGCTTTACGTAAACTTGGTGCGCAAATAGACTACGAGGAAAATGAGAGCTACCCGCCCATCCGCATAAAAGGTAATATTAAACAGGCAACCAATAGTATTACTATAAAAGGAGATATCAGCAGCCAGTACATTACCGCGCTATTGCTGATAGCCGCCAAATTGCCCTTAGGTTTAGAGCTACATATTGAAGGTGAGCTTACCTCGCGCCCTTATGTTGAAATGACCCTGGCCATGCTACAGCAGGCCGGTATAAGGCATAGATGGAATGACAATGTAATAAGCATTGACCGCCAGGAGTTTAGACAAACCATTTTACCTGTTGAACCCGATTGGAGCGCCGCATCATACTGGTATGCCATAGCAGCTTTGGCCGACAACGCGGACCTGTTTTTACATGGCCTTACCCAATACAGCTTGCAGGGTGATAGTGTTATTACCGAATTGATGGCTAATTTTGGTATCACCTCGCAATTCAGGGATGGTGGTGTGCATTTGGTTAAGGAAGCAAAGCCTGTTACCCGTAAAATATTCGACTTAAAGGAATGCCCTGATCTGGCACAAACCATCATCGTAATTTGTGCCGCTTTAAACCATGAGGCTACCTTTACCGGGTTAGAAACTTTGAAAATTAAGGAAACCGACCGTATTAAAGCTTTACAAAACGAGCTGGGCAAAATGGGCGTTAAACTGATTGAGAAGGGCCAGACTTACAAATTGGATTGCAGCGAAAAATTCATTCCCGAGCGCATATTTATTAATACATATGACGATCACCGCATGGCAATGGCTTTCGCGCCGCTGGCATTGTTGATATCGGAGGTTGAGATAGAAGATGCGAAAGTGGTTGAGAAATCATATCCTGCATTTTGGACAGACCTTGAAAAGGTTGGATTTGAAGTGGAGGATAAATAAGCCCAACCCTCCCCGGTAGGGAGGGCTTTTAATAACAAATAAATTAACGAAATTTAAAGTCTCCCCTACCGGGGGAGATTTAGAGGGGGCTATATGGCAGGCAATTCATTCGGACAATTATTCAGGATAACCACATTTGGCGAATCGCATGGCGAAGCTATTGGTGTAATTATAGACGGTTGCCCATCGCAATTGCCGGTTGATATGGAATACATTCAGGGTGAGCTGGATAAACGCAAACCGGGCCAGTCTAAAATCACCACTCAACGTAAAGAGAGCGATACAGTTAAAATACTTTCGGGTGTATTTGAAGGTAAAACTACCGGCACCCCTATTATGATGCTGATACCTAACGAGGACCAGCGCAGTAAGGATTATAACCACAATACAGATGTGTTCCGCCCATCGCATGCCGATTATACTTATCAAACCAAATACGGCATACGCGATCACCGTGGCGGAGGCCGCTCGTCTGCCCGCGAAACCGCGGCACGTGTGGCAGCAGGGGCGTTGGCTAAGTTGTTACTAAAAACACAAGGAATAGAGATAGTAGCGCACGTAAGCAGCGTAGGTACAATCAATGCGCCTAACGTAGAAATAATCAGCGCGCAGGACTTTATTGACGAACGCGAAAAAAACATTGTACGCTGCGCCGACCCGGCAACTGCCGGAGAAATGATAGCGTTTATAGACTCAGTGCGCAAGCAGGGCGACACCGTTGGCGGCAAGGTGAGCTGCCATATACTAAACTGCCCGGTTGGTTTAGGCGAACCTGTATTTGATAAACTGCATGCCGAATTGGGCAAGGCCATGCTCAGCATAAACGCTGTACATGGTTTTGAATTTGGCTCGGGCTTTGCCGGTAGCGAAATGCGCGGATCAGAGCATAACGATATCTTCGTTAAAACGAGTTTAGGTGTTGTTAAAACAATTACCAACTACTCGGGTGGCATACAAGGCGGCATCAGCAATGGGATGCCTATTGATTTTAAAGTGGCCTTTAAACCGGTAGCTACCATTATGCAAAGCCAGGCTACTATAGACAGTGCAGGCAATGCTGCCGAAATATCAGGCAAGGGCCGTCATGACCCTTGTGTGGTGCCGCGTGCCGTACCTATTGTTGAAGCTATGGCTGCATTGGTTTTGGCCGATCATTGGTTGAGGAACAGGAATATGATATTATCCCAATAAACATCCCTTTCTTTACGCTCAAGTGTTTCACAAAAATATGAAACACTTGAAACACTCTTTTAGATTAACTTATTGATATATAGCAATTTGACAAAATGAGTGAAACACTTTGAAACAGTACAAAAGCTTTAGGTAAAGTGGTATAAATAGCTTACAATAAGTGTTTTATGCAGTTTTGTCTATTTTTGCAAAAATAGGGTGAAACACCTGGTCATCTGCACATCTGCACATCTGCACATCTGCACATTTACTACATTTGTTTTATCCTCTCAATATCCTCGCCGTAACCAGTAACTGCCCCAGGTGCCGCATAATATGCTCGGCAGCATGCGTATATAAACCTATTACGGTTGATGGTAATTGCCCGCGCCCCACTCCTCTTGTTTCGGTTAATATTTCCTCGTCTGTTTCACTTAGTTGTTTAATGGCCTCATCAACCTGGCGGTTAAATATTTCCAGTAAGGTTATTATACTGTAGCCTATTTCGGGCATTTTTCCTTCGAATGATAATTTTTCCAGTTGGTGCCGGGTAAGTTGTAGCCCTTGCGCATAAGTAAATAAACGGTCAAGCACCCCCGCCATGTGCTGCAGATGGAAACCTGGCGATGCCATACCCACAGGTTGCACCCATATTAATATCTCCGGGAAATCAGCCATCAAATCATTTACTTCTTCCCTTGCTTGCAGCAAAGCGTGTGCAACCGGCTGTAATAAGGGTGATATTCCTTCCAGCGGGCCGCGCAGCCAAACTTCGGGTTTGTAGTTATCTGCCATATTATTTAAAACTATTTAATTTGCTATATATTTTAAACACCATATTATTTTACTTTACGTTTAAACAATGTAATTTCATTTTTACGTATAACTGGTATGGCTATTGCTATTGTCCAATCATAATTAATTTAATTTATGTTATCAGATACCAAAAAGCTTATTAAGCTAACTATAATTTTACTGTTTGCTGTTGCTGTTACGTTTCAAAGTTGTAAAAAAAGCCGGTCTGATATGGGTAAGGTCCTCTATCTGAAAACCCAAAATATTGTTTTTAAAGAAGTAACCCCCGAAGGTTTTGCCAAAATATTTAAAAAAGTATTGGCATCAAAAAAATATAAGCTAAACTATCCGCAGGTTATCAGGGCTTATTATAATCAAAATGGTTATGACCCTATGTTTGTAATGGACCATATTTTTAACAGCGATCTTAAAGCATCGGTTATCTATTATCAAAAAGCCAATGAGCACGGCCTCGACCCGGAAATATTTAAGGCCGATGAAATAGCTAAACTGATAAACAAATTCTATAACAAAAACGAGATAAAGACACTCGATCAGGCTTATCATGCCATTGCCGAATTAGAGCTGCTTAGCGTCAATTCATTAATAAAATATACTAATGCCATGCAATATGGTATAGTTAATCCGAAGAATATTTACGCGCGATATTATATGGCAACAGAACGCCCTGACAGCGCCTCGATGGCAAAAGTTTTCAAGATTACTGATATGAAAAAATACCTGGACAGTATACAACCAGCAAACCCGCAGTATTTAGCTTTACAAAAAGCATTGGCAAGCGGCGCTGTTGCCCCGGGAATGTCGGCAGAAGAAACAAAACGGATTATTATAACCAACCTGGAACGTTTAAGATGGAAGAATAAACCAACTGACAAAAAATATGTCATCGTTAACATTCCCGATTTTAGGCTGGATGTAATGGATAGCGGCAAATCTGTATTAAACATGAAGGTTTGCGTTGGTCAGGGCCGTAATATGAATCATGCTAAAAACCTCATCAATTACGTAGATACTGATAAGGTTGACAAGCCGAACCCACATTCGACGCCACAATTAAACAGCCTGATACATAGTGTAGATGTTAACCCGGTATGGAACATTCCGCAAAGCATTGCAAATAAAGAAATAATACAATTGGCTGCCGAAGACCGTTATTATCTTGGAAATAAGGGCATTAATGTTTATAAGGATGGTAAGCTTATTGAACCCGAAGATGTAGATTGGGCCTCGGTTTCAAAAACTGATAATGAGTATGAGTTTAAACAAAAGCCGGGAGACAATAATTCTTTAGGGAAGATAAAATTCTTATTTAACAATAAAAGCAGCGTTTACCTGCATGATACGCCCGCTAAGGAAGCTTTTAAAAAGAGCATGCGGGCAATAAGTCACGGATGTGTGCGCCTGGGCAATCCGCAGGGATTGGCGCTTAATTTATTTGGCGAAGGGGATAAATACAATCTTATAGCAAAGGATATGGCTGCCGATAATCCCGAGCCTACAACCATTAACTTAACACCAAAAGTGCCGGTATATATTACCTATGTAACCTGCTGGACCGACGAAAACGGAACCCTGCAGGTAAGGCATGATGTTTATGGATTGGATATTGTGTTGTTTAATGCTGTGATGAGTGTGAAGTAAGATACCCACTCATGGCATTCAGTGAGTACTCACCCGATCATCGCTAAGTCGCTCGATCACCCTCCTCTTCCGCAAGCGCAATGTCATTAAGTTAAACGGAAATATGATAAAAAATGCACCATAGGTGCAAAATGTCGGTAGAAAATATCATATAATTAATTGGCGTGCCGTCAGGTACGCAACATCGGCGAGGTTCCGTACCTAACGGCACGGCATTTCGTTGGTATTTATTCTGCTACCGACCTTGAACCCCGATGGGGTTTCTCTTAACTTGATGACATAGTCCGCAAGAGGGCTGGCATGGTAAATTAGGAGTGTTCGAAAGATTCTAAAAGGAGCGGCGGCCCGTACGATTCCCTCCCCTGGGAGGGTAGGGAGGGGTTAATGAAGCGATTTATAAATCGACGAAACCCCTCCCTGCCATTTCACAACCAGCCGCACACCTCCCATTGGGAGGGAGCTTAGATTACGAATTCAAATCTTTCGAACACCCCTAATAATAAATCTTAAATAAAAATATTAAAGTTTTGCAGAATCTGCAACAGTAGCTTCATCCGGCAAAGTGAAACTCGCGTATACATTCCCGTCTAAATATTTTGAGGTATAATGCGGATTATTGCCATTAATAAACAATAACGTTTTACCTTTTATAGTATTGATAACCTGTTGCGCTACCGCCGGCGACACAGCAGGGCAGCCAAAACTACGGCCCAAACGGCCCATTTGCGCAATTGTACTTTCGCCAACATAACTGGCAGCATGTACCACAATGCCACGGGCGCGCGCATTGGTATTAAAGCCTTCGTCTAAGCCATCCAAACGCAACGAACGGCCATGCTTACCTATGTAAACATCATCAGCCAAATAAAAGCCTAAACTACTTTGATGCGAATCATTATTATCCGAAAAACGATCGGCCATATCATCACCGCTTCCCTGGCCGTGCGCTACCCATGTATTTAATAAAAGCTGCTTGCTAAACAGGTCAATTATCCACATACGTTTTAGGCGGCTTGGTTTAGAAAAATCTACTACGGTAATAACAGAACTATTTTGTGCTAATTTATTAGCGGTTTTTAAATTGAAAAATCCGGTCAATGCTTTTTGAAATACTTCCATATCCAAACCGGCTTCTTGTAACCTTGCTGTTTGGTATACCGTATTTACATATTGGGTAAACAATTCTTTTGCTGTAGGAGCGGCGTTATAGCTTGTGGCCGATTTTTTAGCAGCTACCGGTGTCCAACCAATAACAGCGATGAAGAACACCAAAAAAACGCAGCTTATCCACCAAAAATGTTTTCTCATACTTTGTTGAGTTTAAATTCAATAATTAATAAAAAAATCAGGTGTGAGTTGTAGGATTATTAACAAATATACTTAAATATTAATAATTAGTAAAATTTATTAATATTTATTAAAAATTTAGCAAAACAATTATATTAAAATTAAATTATAACTGCTTCTACGAAAGCAAGACTTAAAAGGTTACGGATGGTTTATTTTATCCATTTGACCTTATCTGCAAGCGGCACTCTGCGTACACCTTGCGGATACTCATCCGCAAGGCCTAAATACAAAACACCCATTACTTCATCCTCGTCGCGTAATTGTAAAAACGTACGCATGGCGGGTTTTAGTATCATGCCACCTGTACCCCAATAGGATGCAATATTTAAAGCAGTGGCCCCGAGTAGTAAATTTTGCACAGCACAGGCCGTAGCGGCCATTTCTTCGAACACCGGAATTTTAGGCAGGTTGCCCCTATGCATTATGGCTATAATTATGTGCGATGCTTTATTACCCTGTTGTGCCAGGTTATTATAAACAGATTGGTTAAATTCTTCCGCATTGGTATTATGCTTATACATTTCGGCATGCTCATGGCAAAATACTGATGGCTCAGCATAAACTACAAAGCGCCAGGGTTCGGTAAGGCCGTGAGTGGGTGCCCAGTCGGTTAGTTCTAATAGTTCGGTAATTTGATTGTTAGGTATTTTATCTCCATTCATTAAAAAAGGCTTAACTGTGCGCCTGGTTTTGATGATGGTTGATATAGTGGAGAAGGTAGTATTTGACATCTGAAAAAACATTGTCATTTCGACGAGGAACGAGGAGAAATCTATACACATGCAAAAGCGGCTTGGCGTGTGTATAGATTTCTCGCTATGCTCGAAATGACATTTTTAATATAATTAATATATTGCAGGATATTTACCGGGATTACTCTCGCTCATCATAGCATAAACCGCTTCAACAACATCGTCGACAGATGGCTTGCTGAAATAATCACCATCTGATCCGTAAGGTGGCCTGTGCTCTTTGGCGCTCAATGTTTTTGGCGGCGAATCCAACGAATAATAACCATTTTGGCTCTCTAATATATTTTGCAGGATGTAGGCAGATGCTGCTCCCGGCAAATCTTCGTCAACAACCAATAATTTGCTGGTTTTTCTTAAAGAATTACCACAAACATTGTCAATATCAAAAGGATATAGTGTTTGCGGGTCAATCACCTCTATGTTGATGCCCAGTTTCTCTAATTCAGCTGCCGCCTCCATTACAATGCGCAGGGTTGATCCATAGGAAACTACGGTCATATCAGCACCTTCTTTCAGTATCTCGGCCTTTCCAAGTGGTATGGTAAACTCGCCAACGTTTGCAGGCAATTTTTCTTTTAACCGGTAACCGTTAAGGCACTCTATTACCAGCGCGGGTTCATCGCCGCGCAATAAGGTATTATACATGCCTGCAGCTTGGGTCATGTTGCGGGGTACGCAAATATGCAGTCCGCGCAAAGCGCCTAAAATTATGCCCAATGGCGAACCAGAGTGCCATATACCTTCCAGCCTGTGGCCGCGGGTGCGCACAATAACCGGCGCCTTTTGTCCGCCAGAAGTACGGTAGCTTAAGCTTGCCAAATCATCGCTTAAAACGGTTATGGCATATAAAAGGTAATCTACATATTGTATTTCGGCAATTGGTTTTAAGCCGCGCATGGCTAAACCCATACCTTTACCTATAATAGACGATTCGCGTATACCGGTATCGGTTATCCTGATGTCGCCATACTTAGCTTGTAAGCCGGCAAAGCCCTGGTTAACATCCCCTATTGCGCCCAGGTCCTCACCAAAAGCAACAATACGTTTATCGCGCGCAAAATTGGCATCAAAACAAGCATTTAATATTTCACGTCCATCTACAATATGCGCATCGTCGGCATATTGTGGTGCAACAACGCTAACATTTAAAGGAGATAACGATGAGCCCGAAAACAGCTTGGAATTAAACCTTTCTTTATTCTTTATATTTTCGCTGTTTAGCCAGTTATTAAGCGCCGATTTTTCGTTTGATGTTTCCTTAACAGTTAGGCGCAATGCTTTGCGTATAGCGCCTACTGCATCCTTACGGCCGGGATCAACACAGGCCAATAGTTCTGTAGAAACTTCCTCTAATTCGTTTTTAACCCCGGAAACATGAGCTAACGCTCCTATTAACCGTACAGCCTCATCTATCTCTGCCTTTATTTCATTACCCAGTTCATTCCAGACTTCACGCTGGCATTGACGAACATATTTTTTAGCCTCTTCTTCTAAGGCAGTGATTTCATCCTCATTAATAATTGCCGATTCTATCATCCAATTACGCATTTGCAGCAAACAGTCATGCTCACTCTCCCATGCCAAACGCTCTTTAGATTTATACCGTTCATGTGAGCCTGATGTAGAGTGGCCCTGCGGCTGCGTCATTTCTATAACGTGTATCAATACCGGCACATGCTCTGCACGGCAAACTGATATGGCGCGTTCATACGTTTCGCAAAGCGCTACATAATCCCAGCCTTTCACCTTAAATATTTCGTATCCGTTAGTGCCGTTTTCGCGCTGGAAACCTTTTAATATCTCAGAGATATCTTCTTTGGTAGTTTGCAGGCTGGCGGGTACAGAAATGGCGTAAGCATCATCCCATACAGAAATAGCCATAGGTACCTGTAATACACCTGCCGCGTTAAACGTTTCAAAAAATACGCCTTCGGAAGTTGCGCCGTTACCTATAGTGCCAAAGGCAACCTCATTACCGTTAACAGAAAATTCATCAAGCGATTTAAGCTCTTTATTTTGGCGATATAATTTTGACGCGTATGCCAACCCAAGCAACCGGGGCATGTGCCCGCTGGTGGTTGATACATCGGCAGAGCAGTTCATGTTTTCTACCTGGTTTATCCAGCTGCCATCGGCGTTAATAAAACGGGTTGCGTAATGGCAATTCATTTGCCTGCCGCCTGATGCAGGATCTTTTTCTACATCCGGATTGGCATATAGTTGCGCAAAAAATTCTTTTAAGTTGCTCATGCCTGTAGCAAACATAAAAGTTTGATCGCGGTAATAACCAGCCCGCCAGTCGCCCTTGCGGAACACCTTGGCCATAGCTAATTGTGCAACCTCTTTACCATCGCCAAAAATACCAAACTTAGCCTTGCCCGTAAGCACCTCACGACGGCCAATAAGACTTGCCTGCCTACTCTCGTAGCCTATACGGTAATCTTTAATTACGATACTTTTGAAATCATCAAAACTTAGTTCAGCAACTTCATATTTACCGGTACCAGGATTTGCAGTTTCGGGCATAAATTTTTTCTTTTAGGATGTAAAATTATAAAATCTTAATTGTAATTGGCACATCTAGTATTAAAACAATCATATTATGCTAATAGTTTTAAAATTACATAAACCTTTATTATTAAACATTCGTATAATGTAACCATTTATAAACATTTACTTTAAGTAGTAATTTTTTATTTAACGTTAAACATTTTATATTTGTAATACTCAAATCCTCTATATGAAAAAGTTAATATTAATGTGTGCAGTAGTTTTAGGTTTTGCCTTTACTGCATCTGCACAAACTGAAAACAAAGCTGAGTTTAAATTTAACGAAGAAAAACACGACTTTGGTAAAATTCCGCAAGGCACTCCGGTAACAACTGTATTTACCTATACCAACGTTGGTTCTGAGCCACTTATTTTAACGGAAGTTAAACCAACTTGTGGTTGCACTATTGCTGATTATACTAAAACTCCTGTAAAACCGGGCGAATCTGGTAAGATCACAATTACTTATAACGCGGCAGTTACGGCACCGTTTAACAAAACTATTATTGTAACCTCTAACGCGAAAACACCACAAAAATATTTAAACATTGTGGGCGAAGTTGTAGCCAAAGTGGCGCCAAGCACCAGGTAGAGTTTAAGGTTTAACCCCTTACCTCTGCAAAAAGAGACAAAGGGTCATAAAAAAATTACAAAGAAAGGCCCGAAAATAATTCGGGCCTTTCTTGTTTATATACCATCAGATAGATATTAATATTATCTTTTTATTAATTTTGCAACATGCCAAATATATCGCACAAAGGGCAGCGAATGCCAGCTTCTCCAATACGTAAACTAACCCCCTTTGCCGACAAAGCTAAACTGGACGGAAAAACAGTATATCACCTCAACATTGGTCAGCCGGATATTGAAACACCCGAGGGGATGATCAACGCTATTAAAAATATTGATTTTAAAGTTTGGGCCTATACGCCGTCAGAAGGTACCCTATCCTATCGCAAACAGCTTACCAAATACTATAATAAAGCAGGGTACAATATTACACCCGAAGATATTATAGTTACCACCGGCGGCTCTGAAGCTATATCCATCACCTTTATGACCTGTTTGGATGCTGGTGATGAAGTAATAGTTCCGGAACCTTTTTATGCTAACTACAACGGCTTTGCAAGCCAGAGCGATATAGTGGTTAAACCTATATTATCCTACATAAAAAACGGATTTGCATTGCCCCCTATCAGCGACTTTGAAAAAGCCATTACCGATAGAACGAGAGCTATATTTATTTGCAGCCCTAATAACCCTACCGGGTATTTATATTCAAGGGAAGAAATGGAAGCTTTAAAGGCATTGGTTTTAAAGCATGATCTGTACCTGTTTGCTGATGAAGCCTACCGCGAATTTTGCTATAACGACCAACCTTTTGTTTCGCCCATGCATTTGGATGGCCTTGATGAGAATGTGATTATTATTGACACAGTGAGCAAACGTTACAGTGCCTGCGGCGCACGTTTGGGCTGTATCATCACTAAAAACAAAAAAGTTTGGAACGCAGCAATAAAATTCGCGCAAGCAAGGCTTAGCCCGGGTATGGTCGAGCAAATAGCAGGCGAAGCCGCTATTGACACACCAGCCGAATACTTTGAACAAGTAAAAGCAGAATATACCACCCGTAGAAACACAGTGGTAACCGCCCTTAATGGTATGGAGGGCGTATACTGCCCCAACCCCGGCGGTGCATTTTATGTAATGGCGCAGTTACCAATAGATGATTCTGATAAATTTTGCCAATGGATGCTGGAGAAATTTAGCTACCAAAACCAAACCGTAATGATGGCCCCGGCCACCGGCTTTTACAGCACCCCCGGCGCGGGCCTTAACGAAGTACGTTTAGCCTACGTTTTAAACAATGATGACCTGGCAAAAGCCATGACCTGTTTAGAAGAAGCTTTAAAAGTGTATCCGGGGAGAATAGAAAGCGAAAAGCTTAAAGCTGAAAGCGTGTTGTAAAACTAAACTTTATCATTTCAGCTAATAATTGTAAATTTGAAAGCTTTAAGCTTTATCCTTTCAGTTTTTACCTCAAAAATGGGCTCGACCGGAATTGACAGGATGGAGATAAGTAGGTAAGCATGCAGCGCGTTGGGTGAATTAGCGCTTTAATCTGAACGCTCAAACTTACAAATGGCGAAAATAACTACGCCTTAGCTGCTTAATTTAGAATTTAGCTAGCTTTTGTCCCGCCGGTTCTCCGTTTCATTGGGCCGGCAACCGGGGCATCGAAAAATGAAAATAGCCTGCTTAACGGTGTGCATAGCAGGCGAAACAAAACACCTAAGGAAGACGGTACAGGTAAGCAACTGACCTTCCCCTTCCCTACAATTTAACAGTAGCTAAGCATGTAGAAAGCATACCTTATACCATGTTTGGACGAGGGTTCGAATCCCTCCGGGTCCACTTAAAACAACAAAACCCGGCGAAAAGCCGGGTTTTGTTGTTTTGGTTCAAAGTGTGGACGCTTGAACTGGCCTGGGCAATAATTTACAGCAATTATATATAACCTTATGAAAACGTTTGAAAAAATAAAATTATGGGGAAATCATCACAGCCCGAAATGGTTAGTAATTTTTAGGGTCGCCCTGGGTTTGCTCCTGATCTGGAAAGGCATAGAATTCATTTTCAACCTGGATGTACTGGCTACTTTTCTGCGGGAATCCGGAATAACCGATAAGATAAGCGCTTCAGCTTCTATCACTGTCATAGCGGACCTGATCATAGCTTTGCACCTGATGGGGGGCATTTGTATCGCCATTGGCTTACGTACCCGCTTATTTTGCCTGTTTAATCTGCCGGTGCTGGTAGGCGCCGTGTTTTTCCTTAACCTGAAGGACAATCTATTAAAACCCTATGCCGAATTATGGTTAGCCATCCCCGTACTGCTGCTGTTGATTGTTTTTTTAATTGAAGGTAACGGGCAGGTGGCCGTTGAGCATGAAACAGACCCGGTAGATGAACCCTGACAGCAGTTGGCTAATACGCTACAAATATTACCCGGTTGAACTTTAGTTCATCCGGGCCAATGTAAAGTTAATATAACCATAATTCATTTGGCCCGTCTCTTTGGTATATAAAGTGATAATTTGAATACCCTTGTCTAATTTCACCTTCGCAAAATCTTTTAAATAGTTCCAATGGTGCCATTGCCGCCATTGTATAGGATCATCTTTTACATAAGTTGATGGTATATTAACCAGGCCCGTTTTATCCATATCGTTTATTGAAATAGATATTTTCCCGCCTTGATTTGCGGTGTACATCATGCCAAGCGTGTATGTTCCTGCTTCCTTTACTAAAACGGTATATTTTACCCACTCGCCCGGGGCTGTCCAGCCCACATAAAGCTCATCTTTTAATGGCATAACCAAATTATAGGCATTGTTATCTATGGCAGGCTCTCTAAATTTTGTGTAGGATATATCAACGCCTTCTTTCAATCGAAATTCATTTAAATAAGTGCCATCGGCGGGATTTAGTTTTCCGCTACCCTGATTAATACCATCGCTGTCATGATAAGCCACACCCTCGCCTCCAAGATCATATAGTGCACATTGTAATTTGCCGGGTATAGTTTGAACGCCGTGATGCAAAGAATCTGCAAATGGCTTACCCATATATGGTTGACCATACGAACGATTACCGGCAAAAAATACAAATACCAGTAATGCCATTGATGAAAAACATAAGCTCTTGTTCATATAGATTGTTTTTTTGATTTAGGTTTGATTTAGGCTAATATAAGCGCTAATGCTTGTTTTTGTTGAAAAAGTTTATTGAAGTTCAGAGATCGAATGAATCATATGCACAGCAGGTATCAGACATATAAACGGGCAGTTATGTTTGTTTTTTGCTTGCCCGCCCTGGGCATTTTATATGTAGTCGATGACACAGGCGGAGAATATGCCTTTTTTGCATTTTATTTTCTTATTAATATAATATTAATTATTAGATTAAATATTATATATTTATAAGAAATTCTTTTTTAATTAGCTACGTCCTTCTCGATTGTCTAATAATATTATTAATTCTATGTATTTCCTAATGAATACATATATAATAATGTCGCACTATGAGAAATATATTGCTGTTTATCGATGATGTTGCGGAGGCCCAGCCTTTGGCAAAAAAAGCACTAAAAATTGCCAATCAATGTAAAGCTAATTTGCAGCTTTGTAATGTGGCAGCAAGCCAGGTTAAAGAAAAGCTAATTATTCATCATTACGATGATATATTATTAGATGAGTGTGACGATGTTGATATGGAGGGTTTGGCTCAACAACTAAATATTACGGACCAAACTGAAGGCGAATTCGCTTCGGTTGTCAATTGCCTGGAGATAAATAGTTTTAGTAGCCTGACAATCAAAGAAATGGTAGTCAGCAATCATATCTGGTTGGTCATTATGGACACAGGAAACCGCGCCTTAAAAGTGATTGAAAATATTAACTGCCCTGTATTATTATTACCTCAATATATAGCTTGCAGCGATTTTAATAAAATAGCTTTTGTAACAGATCTTCGCTATTGCGATTTAGGGGTTTTGAGTTTTTTAAAAGTTTTTAACGCACAACTATTCATTACACACCTATCAGCCCCCGGCCTCCCTGATATGAACGAACAATATGCACAGGAAATATTGGAAACAATATGTTCTATTGTTAGCTATGAGAAGATGTTTTTAGTGAATTTAAAGAAAAATAAAAACATAAAAAACCGCATTGATGCGATGATAGGTATATTTGAAATAAAGATGCTTACCCTGGTAAACAAAAAGCATCACACATTTGAACGATTATTTGATAATTTTCCCCAGGAAGCTCAAATTTACAATAATTTGCCTACAATGATATTGCCCTATTTAAACTGGTTTAAATAGGCATCTTTTTACTTTGGAATTTCTATTTGCTTTTTCTGATATGGGCACGGTGCATGGATCCCCAATCACTCAATGATTTTAAAACGGGATGGAGTGTTTGACTATATGCTGTCAATTCATATTCAATAATGACAGGTGTGCCGGTAAAAACCTTTCTATTAACAAATCCATTTAATTCCAACTCTTTTAATTCATTCGATAAAACCCTCGCTGAAATTCCTGATATAATACGCTGTAATTCATTAAAGCGCGTAGTATTTCCCATCAAAGCCATAACCACCCTGAGTTTCCATTTTCCGCCTATGGCATACAAGGCGTCATTCAAGTTCATTAACGTCGTAGTGCAGTCCTTTGGCGAATGTTCGGACGCTATTTTCATTTCTTCTTCCATACATTTATCTACTTACCTAAAAGTAACTACTAACCTTTTGTATACTACTATTATATTATTAGCTAATGTACGTATTTTTGAAGGTACCAAAAAATCAAAACAAAGTCAATTTATGTATAATCTCAAAATAATATCTTCCACTGTTCGTCCCGGAAGAAAAGGCCCCATGATCGCAGCGTGGATAGCCGAAAAGGCCGCTCAAACTGGCAAATTTGAAGTAGAAATTCTTGATCTGGGAGCAATAAACCTGCCGATGATGAATGAAGCGAATCCCCCGATCAGGAAAAATTACGAACATGAACACACAAGGAACTGGAGTGCTAAAATCGAAGCAGCAGATGTTTTTATTTTCGTAACAGCAGAATATGACTTCAATTATCCCGCCCCATTACGAAATGCGATAGAATATCTTTATAGCGAATGGAATTATAAAGCCGCGGGAATTGTAAGCTACGGGGGCATATCCGCGGGAACGCGGGCCGCAAACAGTTTAAAAGCTGATCTTGCGACAATGAGTATGGTTCCGTTGGTACATGGTGTCAATTTTCCGATGTTCACTCAATTTATAACAGAGGAAGACGAGTTTGTACCAAATGAGATCTCGCATAAATCTGCCGAAACAATGCTTATCGACCTGATCCGCTGGACCAAAGGATTAAAAGTAATAAAAGAGAATAAATAACGTGCCGGGAAACACCAACAAGGGCGAAGAGATGTTTTCCCTCCCCGCAGGTCTCTGGCAAGAGGACCCTGCGATGCACTCCGTACATTATTCCCTATAATCTGGAATCTGTACAAAACTAACGTTTGGGAAACGCTGTAAAATGTATTAATTGTTAATTTTGCTATAGATAAAAACTTAAAAAATGTCTATAACTACTGAAAACGAACGAATTGGCATGCAGCAGGCAAGTGATGCTGTTGCCATTACGCTTAAAAAGATGCGTGAGTTTGCCAAACCGGGCATTTCAACCAGGGAACTTGACGAGTATGGAGGCGAATTGCTGGCACAGATGGGCGCACGTTCTGCACCTGCGTTAACCTATGGTTTCCCCGGATATACCTGTATTAGTATTAATGAAGAAACTGCGCACGGCATACCATCAGCCAATAAAATTTTAAAAGAGGGTGATCTGGTAAATATTGATGTATCGGCAGAGTTAAATGGCTATTGGGCAGACAATGGCGGCTCGTTTGTATTGGGCGAAGATATCCACGGCCATGGCAGATTGGTAGAAACATCGAAAGAGATATTGAGGAAGGCAATAAGCAACATTAAAGGTGGTGTAAGAATATCAGAGATAGGTAGGCTGATAGAGACTGAAGCAAAAAAAGCCGGCTACACGGTAATAAAAAACCTTACCGGACATGGTGTTGGTCGCAGCTTGCACGAAGAACCCCACGAGATAGCCAACTACTGCGACAGGTATAACACTACGCGTTTCAAAAAAAATTCGGTGGTAGCGATAGAGACATTCATTTCAACACAGTCAACAATTGCCAATACACAAGCCGATGGATGGACGCTAAGCGGTAATAAAGGTGGTTTTGTTGCGCAACACGAACATACCATTATGGTAACCGGCGGCCAACCGGTGATATTTACAGCGCAGAACGGCATTTGGGATTAATTATAGCCATATGCGGCAGAGAGGCAGTACAGTTATAAGAGGTAGGATCAGGTGGGATCAGGTACAATGTCATTAAGGTTAAGGGAGATTATTAAAAAATGCGCCGTAGGTGCAAAACGTCGGTAGAAAACGTCATATAAAATCATTTGGCGTGCCGTCAGGTACGCAACAATCGGCGAAGTTCCGTACCTGACGGCACGGCATTTCGTTGGAATTTGTTCTTCTACCGACCTTGAACCCCGATGGGGTGCTCTTAACTTAATGACATTGGGACCAGGTAGGATCAGGTAGGTCAGGTGGGGATGATATCGAAAAATCCATACCATAAACAGATCGCTAAAAGAACAATAAAATATTTCCTATTTTTACGCCTCAGTGAATTTATTGTATAGCACTGTTAATAGCTTATGTTCCTAAACAAGATCAAATCCGGCGAATCCGGAATTTTACTTTACGGCATCACTCCTCCAAAATCAGAAACAAGTCCTGAAAGAATTGCTGAGATCGCTGAAAAGACCATTGCAAGATTAATCCCGCTGGACCTGGATGCACTTGTGGTGTATGATGTGCAGGATGAATCTGCCCGTACTTCCGAGGAAAGGCCATTTCCTTTTCTGAAAGCTTTGGATCCTTTTATGTTTGCCAGCCAATATCTTGAGGACCTGAATATCCCTAAAATAATATACCGCCCTGCCGGAAAGTTCTCAAAAGATGAATTAGCTGGTTGGTTGAATGATCTTCATCAAAATAATTTCTATCCGGTTTTTGTAGGAGTGCCTGCACCTGATTTTCCGGTTAAAACCAGTTTACCGGACGCTTATAAGATATGGAGCAAGAATGAAAATACTTCTGTTATAGGCGCGGTAACCATCCCCGAAAGGCATGAAATATTAAAAGACGAGGATAAAAGGATACTTGATAAGGTAAACTGCGGGGTATCTTATTTCATATCCCAATGCGTTTTTAATGTAGCTTATGCAAAGAAGGTTATAGAAGACCTTAGCTATACCTGCAAAAAAGAAAATAAAAAGTTCCCTACCATCATTTTTACGCTTACAGCCTGTGGCTCGGAAAAGACATTAAATTTTATGGAATGGCTGGGCATTCATGTTCCGCACGACCTGAAGGAAGATATTAAGAATTCTGAAAATATTCTTGAAAAGTCTGTTAATGTTTGTTTGGATATTGCCTCAGAACTTACTACTTTTTGCACAGAGCAGTCGGTTCCATTTGGGTTCAATATTGAAAGTGTCGCGATAAAAAAAGATGAGATCGAAGCATCCATCTATATGGTGAATAAAATTGCAGAGATGCTGGATAAAAAAGATATCCGCAAGATGAAGGTTGTATTATAACAATTCGGCCAGTAGCCTGCATTATCCGCACCAGTTTGTAGTTATTAATTAACACATGAACTAGTCCCGGCAGCAATGTAAGGATTCAAAATAGATACTGCCAGTTTTTATCTGACAGTATCCGGGTAGATGTAGAGTCTAAATGAAAATCCAGCCTTTATAAGGGTGCTGTGTTTTAACTTACCTTAGGCAATTAATTGCAGCTTATCCAGGTTGTCTGAAATAATTTTTATTTCTTCAATTGTTAATGTCTTATCTATGGCTTTTGCATTTTGCACAGCCTGTTCACTGTTTCTTGCACCGGCAAGCGCAATAGTTATTCCGGGCTGCTCCAGTGTCCATAGCAGAACTAGTTGGCCTAAACTCAACTGATGATCATCAGCAATAGGTTTAATAGCCTGAAGGAACGCGTTAGTTCTTTTAATATTTTCATCCTTAAAAAATGAAACAGACTGCCGGTGATCTCCTTCTGCAAATTGATGCCCGGCTTGTATTTTACCTGTCAACAATCCGCGCTCAAGGGGGCTGTATGCCAAAATTGATTTTTGATGCTGCAAGCAATAAGGTATAAGCTCATTTTCAATTGAACGTTTAACCATACTGTAAGGAACCTGGTCAGAAACCATGTTTAAGTACTTTTCTGCTTCTGCCATTTGGCTCGCATCATAGTTGCATACCCCCGCGTAAAGCACCTTACCTTGATCAATAAGTTTCGCCACAGCTTCCATACTTTCTTGTATCGGGGTAGTTGAATCGGGCCAGTGTATCTGGTACAGGTCTATATAATCTGTTCCTAATCTTTTTAAGCTGTCTTCACATTCCTTTATAATGCTTTCCTTTCCGGCATATTTATAAATATCAATATCCTCGCCATTGTTTTTTTTGCTATTGAAGGCAAAGTCGCCTTTTTTCAGATCCCAGCGCATGCCATATTTGGTCAGAATCTGTATTTGGTCGCGGGGGATACCCTTTATCGCCTCTCCAACAATTTCCTCACTGGCTCCCTGTCCATAAATAGGAGCTGTATCAATAGAAGTTACCCCAAGCGAGAATGAATCTCTTATGGCATCAATAGCATCCTTTTTTTCTGTACCACCCCACATCCAGCCTCCGGCCGCCCATGCGCCAAAAGTTACCTCTGAAAGTTGTAAGTCTGTGTTTCCTATTTTTCGATATTTCATAATAATGTTATTTTAAAATACATTTTTTTTTAATTAACCACAATAAAATACATTTGTAAATTATACGTTGAAATTTTATAGTGACGAAAACAAAGGAACGACAAATGGTCTTTTGTATCAATAACTTACCCAAAAATTAGCCCCTCATTAAAAAGTTAGCCATGTCAGAAAGAAAAGTTAGTTCCACAAATTTTTATAATCAATCCTTTTTGGAAGAAAAGTGTGCACTTAGCGAATTAATATATTTGTTAAGTAAACGATGGATGACTGAAGTGTTGTTTAGTATTGAAGAAGGTAACAACAGATTTACCAGTTTAAAAGAAGACTTAGAACATATCAGCGATCATATCCTTGCTGATAGGTTAAAATATTTAGAACAACACGAATTAATTCATAAGAGCTACATGCCTGGTAATCCCCCACGAACGGATTACAGCCTGACAAATAAAGGCACCGAGTTAACCAGTTTATTAGATGGCCTTTGCCAGTTTGCCGAAAATAAGATGGAATTTTCTAATTATTCCGCTTTAAACAAAATTTAGGTATTCATACAGAACCATTACAAATCAAAGTTAAAGCTCAGCTTGATGCTATAGGGCGATATACCCGGATGATCCAGGTAGTTGAACCTTTTGATGAGGTCGACACGAAGGAGCTTAAAGATATTGCCTATGCCGGCGCCTGCCTCTACATAAGGTGTATTACCTAAAGCATAAGTGCCGTTTGCGCCGTTGGCTGATGCCGGAAATTGATAGAGATTTGTAGTGTACAAAGGATTATTTTCATTACGCAGGCCGCCATATAAAACTTTAAAAGATAAATACTCACGCCATTTAAGATGCTCGATTAAGGGAATCTTATTCAAGAAAAAGCCATTAAAACTTTGCGTAAAGTTAATACCCATATAGTGGTCGCTTACAAATTCCAGGTAATACATCTTATTATAAGCATCTGGGTCATAAGCTATAGATTGATTGGCCGGACTTATATTAAGTAAAGGGAACGGAACTTTACCGGTTAACAGGTTGCCCAGCAAGGTAAAGTCGGCAAAACCCAGTTGGGAAAGATAAAAGCGCTTGTTAAGGCTGGCGGTAATAGTAGTATAGTGATAGGAAGCAAAACCCTGGGTAACCTGTAGGTTAATGATCGGATATTTGCTATAGATAGTAGTTCGGTCTTTCGAACCCTGTATAATCTGTTCATGCGGCGCATACCTTAAACCCAAGGTTATTTGGTTGGTGGTCAGATCAGGTACAATAGTATGCGGCTCATCATTAAGCCGGAACACCAGCGTCCCGGCGGGGCGTTGGTTCCAGTTCCTGAATGATAAATTATAAGAAAAATGGTTTTCAAAATCTTTGATATAGGAGACAGAGAATATCCGGTCATAAAGCCAGTAATCCGTCACACCGCTCTGGAAAGAAGATAATCCGGCCTGCGCATTATTGAGGGCGAAGCTTTGCCCGGGGATGTCTACATCATATAGGTAACTGAGTTTAAAATAGTCATTCGGAAAACGGTAAGGCGCCGTTTTATTTAAAGCAAAAATAGTGCTCAGATCATATTTGAATTGTCTGTCTGCGGTGCCATAACCGGCGTAGCCATCCAAATAAAAAGACGGGTTGAATTTGGGCGTCGTTCGCCCCCCCAGCTGAAACCGGGCACCTTCCTGAGTATTATAAGAAATAAGCGATCCGATGGGGCCCACTTGTACCGGCCCTATGTCTGCAAAATCATTTACAATGGCACCGGCTATCCAGGTTGCGGTTTTAAAAGATTGCATCTGTTCAAGTCGGCTAATGCGGGCATAGGATCCTGCCTCCTGGCGGGTTAGCGTATCCGTTCGGTGATGGTTCCAATAACTAGTATCGGCCTGTAAATGATCGGCAGCGGTCTGCAGGCTTTTACCCCGATAGAAAACTTCAGGAAGGGGGGAGTTGAATTTGTAGTCTGAATAAATTACTGTGCGTTCACCAAAAACCCCTATACTCTTATTTCTTAATAAGCCGAAGTTTGCCTGAACGTTACTTTTAACCAACTCATACCGCCCGCCGGGATACGGCTCAAAATTCAGCCGGATCTTTAGGCTACGCATAAAGTTAATATTGATTTCTTTGTTCACGTTCAGTTCGCATGCTTTAACCGCATAATTGCCATCCATGGTGACTAGTAGCTTACCTTCAAATAAAAGATCGCCTTTGTTGCGTGGCGTAAAACTAAGTTCTACCAATTTTCCATTAACAGTTTGAACAGTATCGGTAATAAAAAATTTATAAAAATCAGGGGCATGATTAGCAATAGGGCTCAGAAACTGGTTAGTTACAATAAAAATATTATTGTCATAGATATCAATTGTATTTCCATAAAGCCGGTTAAGATAAATATCTACCCCTACCGTATCCACAAATTTGACGATATTAATGCCCTTTTCTGCCTGTAGTACCTGTATGGATTTTTCGGGTTTTTTGCGATAGAAATGCTGGGTAAGCTTTTCGCTTAAATACCCGGGCAGTGAAGTTTGTATTTTCCCGTCGATAATAGACGTCGTATCCAGCATGAATTTATATTTACTAAACAGGCGACTGTTGGTAAGTATTGGCGGTAAGTTAAAAAGCGATAAGCCTAGCCGTTCATATTGGTCATACTGCAAGTAATCGGCGCTTTCCATGCGGTTTTGCTCCTTATGATCAATTACCTGCTGGATCAATTCAACTGCCGGGTTTCCCTTATTCCGGTAACGTTTATTTTTTCTCGATGTTATTGAAACTTCTTTTAATTGAGTTTGGCTGCTGTAAAGACTGATGAGCAATTCATTAACCTGCCCCGGCTTAATTATCTTTGTGATGGTTTGGTAGCCTAAATAAGAAAACGTAACAACATTAAAGGTACCATCGGCAGTTAAATAAAAATTTCCTTTTTTGTCTGTGCGGATGCCGTAATGGCTATCGTTTAAACTTACACTGATATCAGAAAGTGGCTGACCAGTAGTACCATCAATAATACGGCCTTTTACAACTGTAATATTTTGCTGCGCAATGACGATAAGGGGTAGGAAAAATAAAAAACTGAACAGCAATTTTAGCATAGTTTATTAAACGATTAACCTATCCATTAAGTACTTAGCCCCGGTAAAAAACTGATGTATTTTAAACAAATAAAACTCTGTTTCAGTGGCATTTACTTTCTGCTGATTTATAACCTAATAAAACAATAAGAGTTTTATAAACACAGTCAATTTTAACAAATAAATTATTTACACTATTTGGTACTGTGCAACCCTTACTACACTTTTCCTATCTTTGCTTATAATGGTTAAGCGAATAATCACTTTTGGAATGGCCTGCCTCCTATTGATAGGGAGCGTTATTTTTCCATTGGGTGATTTTTCTTTAACGCGCGACTTGCCTCAAATGTACCGTAATTATTCAAAGATTACCACCTCTGATGAATTAGGTGTATTTGATTTTATAGGCGATTATCTGCTGCACGGTAAAGAAATTTTCGGTCATAATGCTAATGATAAACCGCAAAGTTCCGGCAACGATGTTCAGTTTCAGCACCAGCCTGCGCCTTTTTTTGTTGTGCTGTCCTCCGTTCATATGCGTGTGCTAACCATCCCCCAGGATATTGTTACCCATACTCAAATCCGCATAGTGGTAAATACTTCAGACTTTAAAGATAAATTGTTCAGGCCCCCACTCACCTGATTGCTTGTTTCCTACGGTTTATCAGTCAGTTTATTTATCACTCTTTATCTATTATATTTATATTTATGAATAGAATTTTCATGCTCATACTTTGTATGTTGCTATGCCATGGGGTAATAGCGCAAAATACCTTCAGAGCAAAGGTGATCAGCGATCAAACAAAAACTATTCTTAAAGGAGCCACGGTCACTATACCCAACCTAAAAATAGCAGTAAGCGCCGATACCAGCGGCTTAATTATCATCCCCAATATTCCTAACGGAAAATTTGAAATTGATGTTACTTATGTAGGTTTTAGTAAAAGTGAAAAGGTTTATAGCTTCCCGCAAAAAAATCCAGATCAAACAATCGAAATTGCCCTTGAACCTTCAACAGGAGAATTGGCTGAAGTTGCGGTGCAAACCACCCGTACCAATCAGAGCCTGCGGGATATCCCAACACGCATTGAGGCGTTAGCTTCAGAAGAACTGGACGAAAAAAGCACCATGCGGCCCGGCGATATTAAGATGATGTTAGGTGAAACAACGGGCATCCATGTGCAGCAAACCTCGGTGGTAAGCGGGAGCTCCAGCTTTCGTATCCAGGGATTGGACAGCCGTTATACCCAATTATTGCAGGACGGAATGCCGCTGTATTCCGGCTTTTCGGGCAATTTAAGTTTATTGCAGATAAGTCCGCTGGATTTAAAACAGGTAGAGTTTATCAAAGGTTCAGCATCAACTTTATATGGTGGCGGCGCTATCGCGGGCTTAGTTAACCTTATCAGTAAAGTACCGGAGAAAACGCCAGAACTTACCTTTTTATTAAACGGCACTACTGCAAAGGGGGGCGATGCCAGCGGATATTATAGCCGGAAATGGCAGCATATCGGCACTACCATATTTGGGGCATATAACTATAATGGCGCATACGATCCGTCCAATACCGGTTTAAGCGCGATACCGCAAATCAAGCGTTTTACCATCAACCCCAAAATATATCTTTATATGGATGAGGATAATTCAGGTTGGATTGGCGTTAATACTACATATGAAAACCGTTTAGGGGGCGATATGCAGGTGATTGATGGCAAAGCCGACAACATCCATCAGTATTTTGAACGTAATAAAACGTTCCGATTTTCCACCCAATTATCCTTTACTCATAAAATAGATGAAGAAAGCCGGATTAATTTCAAAAACACCATCGGCTATTTTGACCGCCAGTTAAGCGAAGCCGGGTTTAATTTTAAAGGCAAACAGATTTCTTCCTTTAGCGAATTGAACTATGTGCGAAATGGTGAAAAAGCTACATGGGTAGCAGGTGCCAATTTAATTACTGATAACTTTACGGCTACTCCCCCGCAAAGCAGTTTGAACTATAACCTAACTA
The DNA here is from genome assembly GCF_028287845.1 of Mucilaginibacter sp. Classification (GTDB taxonomy): domain Bacteria; phylum Bacteroidota; class Bacteroidia; order Sphingobacteriales; family Sphingobacteriaceae; genus Mucilaginibacter. The sequence continues at coordinate 40,445 of NZ_JAQBOW010000031.1, read as the reverse complement.
CTTTAGGCGCTTTTGTACAGAACACCTATAAGGCCAATAATTGGTTTTCATTAGAAAGCGGCCTGCGGCTGGATGACAATACCCCGCCACCAAATAAACCGGCTAACGGGCTATTTATTTTACCAAGGATAAATGCTTTGTTTAAACTTACCAGCTATTTAACCAGCCGTATAGGTGGTGGGTTTGGTTATAAGATGCCAACCTTGTTTAATGACCAGAGTGAGCAGGATGGCTATCAAAACATTAAACCATTAAATACCGGCAACACCCAAGCGGAACAATCTTACGGGCTAAATGGCGACCTAAATTACCGAAGTGCATTAGGCAGTGGAGCTTTTATTAGTATTAACCAACTTTTCTTTTACACCAAAGTAGATAGGCCACTTATCCTGCAAAATAATACTTTCATCAATGCGCAGGGCTACCTTACCACGCAAGGAACGGAAACCAATATCAAACTGGCTATGGATGAGTTAGTGTTTTACCTGGGATATACTTATACCAATACCAAACAGCATTTTAGCGGGTTAACAACCACACAACCATTAACACCCAAAAACCAGTTGAGCTTTGATGCGACTTACGAAATAGAGGGTAGTTTTCGCTTTGGAGCAGAAAGCTTTTATACGGGCTCACAATTATTAAGTGATGGCACCACCGGAAGGGATTATGTAACCTTTGGTTTATTGGTGCAAAAAATGTGGAAGCACCTGGATATTTTTATTAACGCTGAAAACTTAACCGACCAACGGCAAACCAAATGGGGCAGTATTTATACGGGCAGCATCACAAACCCTAATTTCGGGGATATTTATGCACCACTGGATGGCATAGTTGTCAATGCAGGGATCAGGATCAAATTATTAAATTGAATCAAAAAAAAATAGTGGCAGGCGCTAAGCACCTGCCACTATTAAATTGATCATTCAGAATTATAATATTATTAAGCCAATTTTTATGATATGGCTAATAATCTGTAATTATTAATAACCCGGGTTTTGAGTCCATTGAGTATTAATAGCCATTTCTGGGAACGGAATAGGAGCTATATATTTCTGAGCGATATTTGTTCCCGCTGGGATAGAGTTTTCTACAGCATTACGGCTAGCAATTACTTGCGGTAACAACTGCAAACGTACAATATCAAACCAACGCATACCAAATTCACCGGCAAATTCATAAGCACGCTCATACACTACTGCGTCTCTGAAAGCTGTTTGCCCTAAACCCGGCGTTAACGGTAGCTCGCCTGCACGTGCTCTAACTGCATTAATAGCATTGTAGGCTGCAATTGACGGGCTGCCTTCGGCCATATCTGCCGCTTCTGCATAGTCTAAAAGAACCTGCGGATAACGAATAATATCCGTTGCCTTATTAGTACTTGGTTGTATAGTAAGAAGTTGGGTAGCGGTTTCATTAACCCCATCGCCATTAAGCCCTGCCCTAAACTTTTTATAGTATGGGTGTTGCGCATGTGTTGTTGGCGAATTCCACGGAGTTAAGGTAAATGTTGTTTTATCCGCATTTCTTAACTTAAGTGTAGTATAGAAAGTAAGATCTGTTCTGGTACATACCGGGGCATTATTAAAGAAGTTGATCTCCGGATAAACATCATCCCAGCCGCTTGATCCATCAACCGCTACTTCGTCAAGCGGGATATTGGTTGAGCCGAAACTACGATTAGGTAAACCACCGGCTACGCTATACTCCAGTGAAAAAATAGATTCAGGAGAGTTGTTAGTTGTGAAAACCTGGTCGTAAGGTGTACTTAAATTATACGCGCTCGACTGAATTACTAAATTAGCCTCAGTTGCTGCCAAAGCGTAATTAGCGGGCTGATTTAACGGCCAGCCTGCCATAGTTAAATACACATCTGCCAGACATGCACTTGCTGAATAAGTTGTTGGCTTGCCTGATGACGGGGTTGTGCCTAAAAGACTTTTGGCAGTTTTTAAATCACTGATGATAGAAGCATATATTTGATCTACACCAACTCTTGGCGGCCTAACATCCAGACTTAGATTGGTTAATACCAAGGGCAATGCTCCAAATGTTCTTACCAAATAATAGTAACATAAGCCTCTTATAAAATAACACTGGCCCACTGACGCGTTTTTTAAAGCATCGGTTGAATTAACTTTTTGATAATTAGCAATCACATTATTGGCCTGGTAAATAGCTTGCCATGGCCCGTTCCATTGGTTTGTTAAACTTGAATTTGTGCTACCACCTGATAAGCGGTCAAAATCACGTTGATCTTGTTTATTTAAACCCGGATCGGTAGTTATGTCATCAGCACCAAAATAAGATGTTTCTTTGCTGGTAAAACCCCAGGCACCATCTCTGGCCAGAGCCACATACATTGCACTTACAGACGCGTCAAGGTCGCTTTGAGTTTTAAAATATGTTCCTGGTGTTAAAGTAGCCTTCGGATCTTCTTTAAGTTTCACACATCCGGCTAACATCACTCCAAAAAACAATGCTAATAGTATTGAATATTTTGTTTTCATCTTTATATATTTTAAAGAATTTTAAATTAATTTACCGTTACAAGCCAAGTCTTACACCTAAGGTGTAGGTTTTAGGATTTGGAATAACCCCAAATTCCTGCCCTTGTACAATAGGATTACCGCCATTATCAACTTCAGGATCATATCCTTTGTAAGGTGTAATTGTAAGTAAGTTTTGTCCGCTTACATATAATTGCAAACTCCTGATGCTCGCCTTTTTTAATAATACAACAGGCACATCATAAGCAAGAGACAAGTTTCTTAATTTTACAAAACTTGAATTATATACATAGCGGCTGCTATTGTTATAATTGTGGCTGGTACTGCTCCATGCCGGGTTATTTGTTTGATTACCTGGTGTCCATAAATTCTCTGGTACAGCTTCTGCAGTTGTAGCGTTTTTCATGTCACCTAAGCCACCCCATAAATAAGCAAGGGTTTGCGAAAACACCTGGCTTCCTTGTTGTCCCTGAAACAGGAAGCTTAAGGTGAAGTTTTTGTAAGCTATATCATTGCTCCAACCGTATGTAAATTGCGGTGTAGCATTACCTAATGTTTGATAATCTGCTGATGTATAGGCGTGATCACCATTTAAATCCTGGTATTTTGCATCACCCGGTTTCATACCATACAAAGCTGCCTGGGCTGCTTCGCTGGTTTTCCAGGTACCTAAAAATTTATAGCCATAAAACTCGCCTAATGGCTGGCCAATTTTTAGTATAGCGTTAACCGTATTGTTACCAGCTCCGGTTATTACATTATCAAGACCGGCAAGGTTTGTAACCTTGTTACGGTTAATTGACAGGTTAACGTTGGTATTCCATTTAAAACTTGGTGTAATAACGGGGCTGCCGCCAAGCGAGAACTCAACACCGTTATTGGTAAGGCTGCCTATGTTAGCCTGGTATGTACCACCGTTATCATAATAAGGTGCAGGGTTTTGGTACAGCAGGTTGTTTATATTACTTTTGTAAGCATCAAGGGTAAATCTTAAACGGCCTTGTAAAAAAGCTATGTCAAGACCAAAATCGTAGGCTGTTTTGGCTTCCCATTTAAGTGTATTTGATACACCGGTTCCAAGCGGAGTAGCTACGCTTGGTGAACCGGCACTCGTAGCGGTGCCACCACCATAGTAGTAATTACCTTGCGCGCCGCCAGTAAGAATACTAGCAATGCTTGAATAGGCGCCCACGTTTTGGTTACCTGTTTGGCCATAAGATGCACGAACTTTAAAATCAGATATTACTTTAGAGTCTCTTAAGAAATCTTCATTGCTTACGTTCCAGGCTAAACCTACTGACGGGAATGAACTGTACTTCTGTATTAAGTGCGAAGAACCGTCTGTACGGATAGCTGCCGTTAAGAAATATTTATCTTTATAAGAGTAGTTAACACGTGCCATATAAGATACTAACGATTCTGCAGTATAGCCCGAATTGTTTTGCTGGGTTGAACCTAATGCAAGGTTATAGTAACCTAACGCGTAAGTTGACAAGCCTTTTGAAGTGGCACCAAAATTTACATTGTTATCTGATTGTACCTCATACAAAGCCGTAGCGGTTATTTGATGATCGCCAAATTTATGTTTGTATGTTAAGAAATTACTACTTAAATAACTGGTTGTCTTGGTGGTAAGATTTGATATATAATCCGCCTTTGAATCATAGGCGCTTGTTCCCGGGCCAAAATAGTTTTGCAAATAATTTTGGTCGTATGAATAAACATCTGTTGATGTAAAAGTCAGATCTTTTATGATGCGATAGTTAAATGTAGCGCTTCCGTTAAAGTTGCCAGAGGTACCATCTGCCGCCTGGCTGGCGGCCTGCTCTATGGGGTTAAACTGGATAGAAGCATAAGAAGAGTGGTTAATATATGCGCCTGTAACAGGGTCGCGTATTGGTGATGTAGGATCCCACTCTACTGCCTGGTTAAACGGATCGCCTAAACCGCCGGTGTAACTGTTATTATGGCTTTGCGGAAGTGACGCGCCCAAAATGAATTTAACATCCATCTTATCGTTTAACTTGGTATCAAGATTTACCCTTAAGGTTGACCTTTTGTAAAATGAATTTAGTATGGTACCCGGTTGATCAAGGTGACTAAATGATACGCGATACTTTGTAGCATCTGAGCCGCCTGACACGTCAATACCATAATATTTTACCCATGGCTTTGTAAAAAGCGCTTTTTGCCAATCTGTACCGCCATTTGTTTGAAAATTACTAAGCTGCGCCGGGCTAAAAGCCGGGGTACTACCTGTAGAAACAAACTGGTTATTAACAGAACGTGCAAAATCATAAGCATTCATCAGATCCAATGTTTTAGGCATTTGGTCATTCTGAACCCAGGTATTGAAATTAATACGTGTTTGACCGGAATGGCCAGATTTGGTAGTGATTAATACAACACCATTTGATCCTCTTGATCCGTATATAGCTGTTGATGCCGCATCCTTCAATATTTCTATTGACTCAATGTCATTAGGATCATCGGGACTAGAATTAATATTTCCATCAGTTACATATAAAGGCTCGTTATTACCTGTGATAGAGTTAGCACCCCTTATTTTAACGCGGGGGGCCTGACCAGGCTGACCATTGCCGCTCACCACGGCTACACCGGCTGCTTCACCCTGTAATACCTGGGTTAACTGCGTAATAGGGCGTTTAGCTATTTCGCCGGATCCAATAGAGCTTTCTGCGCCGGTTACATCTCTTCTTAACTGAGTGCCATAACCTACTACAACTACTTCATTCAGTCCTTTAGCTGACGGTGCTAATTTTATGGTCATATCGCCTTCTGTAACGGCTACTTCTTTTGGTAAATAACCTACAAATGAAACCACCAGTATGCTTGACGCGTCGGGTACGTTTAATGTAAATGCACCATTAATGTCTGTAGCGGTAGCTATGTTGGTGTTTTTAACAGAAACTGTTGCTCCGGGCAATGGATCGTTATTTTCATCAATGACTTTGCCGGTAACTTTTAAAATTGCATTACTTACCGGATTAGCAACCTTTTCACTCTTTTTAAGAACAATGGTTTGCTGCATAATCTTATAGGTAATTGGCTGATCTTTAATGCATAAATTAAGAACATCTTCTATAGTTGCATTAGTTACAGCTATAGATACTTTTTCGTTTTTAGGCAAATCAAGTTTGTCATACAAAAAATGATAACCGCTTTGCTTTTCTATTGCTACTAATATTTTAGTAATAGAAACGTCTTTTTCATGAAGGGTTATATTTTGAGTATAACCTTTGGCACTCACTTGAACAAGGGATGCCATTATTAAAACAGCTGCTAGTTTCATTGCCAATAAAAATTTGGATATGCGATGGCAACTTAAGGGTGTTGCCTTTAAATTTAATTTCATACTTTAGTAAAGTTTGGGTAAACGTTAAACTGTTAAATCTCTAACTCTATTGATTGGCCCAAATGTTGCCGGGAAAGCACTGCAATGCTTCCCGGTTTTTTTTTCTTTATACTATATAAAGAATGGCCAACCCGCAATTTACTGGTGGGTTCGTATACTTTTTCTCATCTTTCTATTTTTTGGGTTAATAAATTGGGTTTATGTATTAAGTTGTTGTTTTATTCGGATTATTTAAAAAAGCTCAATTCCCATCATTGAACTTTTTTTTAATTTATTAAGTAAATGCTCTTTCCTTTTATTTCAGAATTAACACCTGTGTATTTTAGCATATTTAATAATTCTGACACTTTAACACCTCGCGAAATCCTGCCTGAGTATTGTTTAACGGGGATATCTCCTTCGTAAACTACACTTAAATCATACCAGCGGCATACCTTGCGCATTATTGATTGTATGTCATCATCTGCAAATTGAAACAAGCCGTTTTTCCATGCCAGTTCCTGATCTACATCAACTTCTTTAATAATATTTACATTTTGTTTGCTTTGTATAGCCTGTTGGCCTGGTTTTAAAGTTCCGCTCCAATTTGCGCTTCTTATTTTTACAGCCCCCTCTTGGAGCGTTGTTTTGGTAGCATTTTCATCATCATAAGCCATTACATTAAAATGAGTACCTAATACCTCAATTTCTGTATTGCTTGTTTTTACTATAAAAGGCATTGCCGCATTTTTTGCAACTTCAAAATAAACTTCTCCGGTAATTTCAACCCGCCTGTCTTTTCCATTAAAAAATGTTGGGTATTTTATAGATGAGGTTGCATTAAGCCAAACCTTACTGCCGTCGGGCAATACTATTTGATATTGGCCCCCTCTTGGGGTTGCTAATGTATTAATTTGCGGTATTGTTTCTTCACCTGTGTTCCCGGCAGTATAAATAAGTTTTCCGTTTGATGTATTATTTACTACACTTTTACCTTGTTTTGATAAAACGCCGATATGAGCGCTATCTAATGCAACTGTTGAACCATCAGCAAGTGTTAACACGGCTTTGTTAGTTCCGGGTAAGGCATCTGGCAAAATTTTAGTTTCTTTTTGAACAGCAAACCGCTGTTTTAAGTTCTTTTGTTTAAAACCGAAATACAGGCAAAAACTTCCCACAAGAACTATAGCAGCCGCAGCTGTGTATTTTTTCCAATAAAAAATTCGTGTTTGAGAAGGGATAGCTTCTAACTCCTGTTTACCATCATGTAAAATATGGTTAAGCATTTCATAACTCTTGTTTGCTGAGAACAATGGAACAGTAAATTGAATTTCATCCCATGCCTTTTCCATAAGCACAGTTAAATGCTCATCATTAGCAGATGATGCAATCAATTTAAATAATTCGTTTGTCTCTTGTTGCGTAGCTGTTTTTTTAAAATAGCTATTAAACAAATACACAAACCTCTCCTCAGATTGGTTCATTATAAAAGGTTACTATAGAATTTAGGCATCTATATATAACATGACACAAATACAGTAAAAAAAGGGGGTATTGAATTTTATTTTTTTTATAAATTCAATAAAATCACAATAAATAAGATGGACGCATCAATATTTGTCTGTATATGATTTTTAATTGAGGTAACGGCGATCTTTAAATATTTTTTAACCGTTTCTTTAGACAGATCAAGGTTTTCTGATATTTCTGAATATTTAAGCCGTTGATGACGGCTTAACAGGTATACTTTTTTTTGCTGGACAGGCAAATTATCAATAGCTTCATCCAGCAGATCATAATATTTTGTATTACGCTCGTTTTCTGATAGTGCCATCATATCTATTACACTATCGTCCCATTGCTCATAATGTAACCGCTCCCTGGCTACTTTTCTTAAACAGTTTAGCGCGTGATTTTTGGAGATAACAAATAAATATCCTTTAAAATTCTTAATCCCGGCTAATTCTCCCCTACTTATCCATATTTTAAGGAAAACATCCTGAACCACCTCCTCGGCCAGTTCCATCGAATCTGTTAAATGATATATATATATGCCCAATTGATGATGGTGCAAGGAGAAAAGCTGTTCAAAGGCTTCCTCATTGCCGTTCGCCACACTCAAAAGCATGTCCTTTTCGTCCAGAAAGGTCTTGTTATGCATTTAAACAGATAATTATTAATTGAACTAACGTTATTCTTTTTGTAAAATTTTACTCAGCGAATAAATTAAATTATAGTCACTTCTAACATCAATTTTATGTAATTTTTTTTCGATTGGATACTGATAATAGCTGCCTTACCCTTATTGGATCTGGCCAAATATATGCACATACTAACCTATCTTATCCTTAGGTTTGACCGGCACATTTCGCAGCGGCAAATAAATAATAATATAATTAGGTATTTAGGTAGTTATAATTTAACGCTAATATCAGTAAAAAAATTATTATTTAATATTATATTTTCAAGGCGTACAGAGTATTATTTTATATAATATATATTAAAATAATTATTCGGTCGGATGCTTGGCCGATTATGACACTGTGCTATATAACTTTAATCTAATGCATAAGTATCTGTTTTTTTGTGTCCGATAACCAATGGCTTTTGCAGTTTTTTATCAAATAAATAATTGCCTATTACCAAATAGTCCATTTCTGTTTGCATAAAGCCCAGGTAAGCATCCCCGGGGGTACATACAATGGGCTCGCCACGCACATTAAATGAGGTATTTATTAATATCCCTACCCCTGTTTGTTTTTTAAAATCATTAATAAGCTGCCAAAATTTAGGGTTTGTTTCCTTGCTCACCGTTTGTATCCTTGCCGTGTAATCTACATGAGTAATAGATTGAAACGCTGACCGCAGGCTATAAAGCCTCTCATAAAGCGCAAGGCTGCTATAATTGCCTGGTTCTGGTTTTCTTAATGCTTCTTTAAGGTGGCCAACAAATAACATATAGGGCGAGGGGAATTTAAGATCAAAATACTTCTCCATATCCTCTGCCAAAACACTGGGCGCAAAGGGCCGGAAACCTTCGCGATACTTAATTTTAGTGTTTATTATCTTTTGCATTTCAGGGTTCCGGGCATCTCCTAAAATACTTCTGTTACCCAAAGCGCGCGGCCCAAATTCCATTCTTCCCTGAAACCACCCTATCACCTTCCCATCAGCTAATTTTTTACTTACATCGGCACTCAACTCATCAAAATCATTATAGTACCTGCTATCTGCAGTATAATTATTAATGAGCTTTTTTACATCTTTATCATTGTATTCAGGGCCCAGGTATGCTCCCTTCATTAAATCAGGTGCCGGTGATGTTTTCGTTGGCTGGTCATAAAAAATATGGTGTGCTGCATAAGCCGCACCCAGCGCCCCGCCGGCATCGCCTGCCGCAGGTTGTATCCAAACATTATTGAACAAACCGGCATTGGCTATTTTGCTGTTAGCAACACAATTTAACGCTACACCACCTGCCATTACCAGGTTTTTGCTATTAGTGATCTTTTGCGCCGTTTTTGCTAACGCTATTACTATATCCTCGGTTACCTGCTGTATGGCCAATGCCATATTCATATGTATTTGAGAGATGTCTGATTCTGATCTCCTTCGTGCAAACCCGAACAGCGCCTTCCATAAACTGTCATTGGTCATTCTTAACCCTGTAGCAAAATTAAAATAGCTCATATTGAGCAGGATTGATCCGTCTTCGCGTATATCTACAACATTATCCAGAATTTTTTTTTTAAACTCCACGGTTTGAGCCGAATCAGGATTACCGTAGGCAGCCAGTCCCATTAATTTATACTCGCCGCTATTTACCTTAAAACCCAGGTAATAGGTAAATGAAGAATACAGTAAACCTATAGAATGAGGGAATTGTAATTCTTTAAGAATCTTAACCGTATTATCTTTTCCATGGCAAATAGTTGTAGTAGCCCATTCGCCAACACCGTCAATAGTTAAAATAGCTGCCTCATTAAAAGGAGAGGGATAAAACGCACTGCCAGCATGTGATAAATGATGTTCTGGAAATAAGAGTTTAATTTTTTTACTGCCAAATTGTACTAATTCTTTACGCAACATTTTTTTCATAAAGAGTTTTTCTTTTATCCAAACAGGTATAGCAGTAACAAAGCTGGTTAATCCTTTAGGAACAAAGGCATGGTATGTTTCTAACAAGCGTTCAAACTTTAATAAGGGCTTATCATAAAATGCTATAGCCGTAAGGTTATCATAGTTTACCCCCGACTCTTCCAATACGTACTTTATAGCCTGGCATGGAAATGCCGGATCATGTTTTATTCTCGAAAAACGCTCTTCCTGCGCGGCGGCTATAAGTTCGCCATCTATTAAAATAACTGCCGCGCTATCATGATAAAAAGCCGATATGCCTAATATTACTACTGCCAACGATGATTAAAATAAGGTATAAATAAACGGCGCCAAAGCCGATGCACTAGTTAATACGATCACTATTGCTAATATTAATAGAATTGATATCAATGGAAGCAACCAAAATTTCTTCCGGGTTTTTAAAAATTCAAATAGTTCTTTTAAAAATTCAATCATATCAAGAATAATTTGTTTAAAAAGTATTTAAAAAATCAGCCTCTTTATATAAATGATCACGATTAACCATTACAGACTGGCTGCTTTTTTTAAACTGGCGTAATTTTAAATTATCTACACCTGTTAGCTTTCTGAAAAACCCAACCGGGATAACTATTACCAGGAATACAATTCCCATTAATATTTTTGAGCTTACAGCACTTAAAACTTTAGATAAGCTAAACCAGCCCACTGCTAATGGGTAAAATAGTTTTGGTATAATAAGGCTGATCAAGGCCACTGCCAGCGCCGCGATAACCAGGTCATGTTTTTTATAATATAAAGCCAAACCAATAAGTACTACTACCAGCACCTGGCTAAACTCAACCGTTTGTAGTTTAGTGATTTTAGCTAATATACTTTTTTGTCTGTCCATATTTATTTTATGCCAATAACATTTGCCAATATAGCCAGTGCATCTTTGTTTTTCTTATCTCGTTTTAATGCTTTATCAATATACTTAACCGCGCCATCCTTGTTACCCATTTTAGCATACGTACCAGCTATTTTATTAATAACTAATATATTGGTAGTATCATTTTCATATACTTTTTTTAGCTGTATTACATCATTTACATATTGCATAACCGGTGCAAGATTAAAACTTGAGGTATTGTTTTTAATAGCATAGTCAAGGTAAGGAACAGCTTGTAAAGGTTTATCCAGCTTAAGATAAAGTACAAAAAGATTCCTTGCTTTATCAAAACCCGGTGACCTGTTAAAAGATATACTAAAGTTTGCCGCCGCGTTGCTGTAATCCTTTATGGCGCCGCTCAAATTTGCAGCTTTTTCATAAAGTGCGTCCTCGTTAGGCGTTTCCAATATTAATGCTTCAACTACTTTTTTTGCATTGGCAATATCCTTATTGTTTATGTAATAATTGTAAAGCTGGTCCATCGCATCTGCCCAGCTCATACTTTTAAAGGTAACACCATAGGCCAATTGCTCTTCGGGCGAATTAACTTTATAATCAGGCTTTACTGTAACTGCGGTAAAGGGCCAGCTGCTTTTTAAATTAGCCATTTTATAAACACCTGTTAGTGAGTCTATTTTGGTAATAGGCATATCATGCAACAATTGCTTAAATGATAGCTCACTTTCTTTACTTACTGCAATAAAATGTTCTTTTTTAAGGCTTTCATAAAAAGCATCAGACATTAGTGCATATCCCGCAAGATTAGGGTGAACATGCTCTAATATTAATCCATCGCCAATAATATGGTGATCTGAGTTAGCTTCAAATTCGGCCTTAGTATCAACCAGGTGTGTATAAGGATATTTTTTGATTAGCCCGGTGATAATATCATTTATTTGCTGCGGCGCCCTAAACCGTAGCGCATCCAGATCTTTTGCCCTATCAAAATAGGTTTTGGCAGCTTTGTAATCTCCCTGATTAAATAATATCTGCCCAATATAGTAATTGCACAAGGCATGGTTTGCATATAACAGGTTGGCGGCATTAAAATATTTTAGCGCTGCCGGCATATCATTATGGTTAAAAGCCTGCATGCCCTGCTTATAGGCCTCATTAAAAGCCAAATGGTTTGCCCCTGTAGCTGCAATACTTACAAATGGTTTCAGGTCTTTTTCATTACTTACCAGGTTGCTTATAAATACAGGTACCTTATGTTCATTAAGCGTTTGCAGGGTTTGATCCATATTGGTTCTAAACTGGTCAATTCCCCTATTATACAATACTGATTTATAGGGTATCTGCTGATTGGCAACCATCCGCTTCATTAACGTTTCTTTCAACTCACCTTTAGGTATTACCGGTGCGCCTGCTATGCTGCTATATACTCTAGTTATTAACTGTACCAATCTTAGCTGTCGCAGGTTAAGTATAGTTTTTACCAACAATGGACTGCCCCCAATGTTTTCTGTTGAACCTACACCTAAAGCTCCATAATATTCATTGTGTCCGGTATAAATTAACACGGCATCCGGCTCATAGTTTACCACTTCTTTGGCAAAGCCCAAAACAGTATAAGAGTTAACCGCGGTTAGTGAAACATTAATGATCTCAAAGTTTCTATCCGGGAAAGTATGCATTAAACGGTATTGCAACCATCTGTGAAAAGAGCCATTATGAAAGTAGGGATAACCTATAGTGGTTGATTCGCCTAAAACAAAAATGCGGGTTGTGTTTGGGTCTTTTGTTTTTTTAAACGGTTCTCTGTTGCCTGTTGTTGCTATAACCTGATTTAAAAAATACTTCTTGGACGCGTCTGGATTAAATACCAGGTAGTTTTTGTCATTTTTATCTTCTATAAACAGGCTCAGATTATATCCATAACTAGATACGCGTAATAGTACTTCGATAAAAAATAATAGTAAAAAAGGCAATAAAATACCTATTAACTTAAATAAAAGCGCTCTATTTTTAGATACTTGCTTTGTTGCAGGTTTTGATCTGCCAGACTTTATGTTACTCATTAATTTTACGAAATAACAGAAAAATAACTAAATTAAAAGTAAAATTACTATATCTGTTTAGGAAACTTATTATGTGCAATTTTCAAGGCCGAGTCTTTTGCTTTTACCAAAACCCTTAGTAGCCTGCACAATAACAGAATAAATAAACCGTTTAGTATAATAGTCTTTCAAAATACTACAAAGCACCTGCTGTTTCTGGCCCGACAACCCATAAACATACTGGTTGATTACAAACGCAGCTTAATCATTATTGCGCAAACACAACCAGGCAAATTCAGGCCAACAGTGAATCATATCCTCTCTGTTATTATATCACAATAGCCATGGAAATAACCATGCCTGTTATTTATTGCTATCAATTTAATTTTTATGATCATACTTATTTTTTTTATTGCCCACTGGTTCCTATCCCTATTTTTTCAAACATTTTTCCAGCACCGCTATGCTTCGCACCGGATGTTTACCACCAATAAATTCTGGGAACGTGTATTTTATTTATTGGCCTACCTTTTTGAAGGGACTTCTTTTTTAAATCCCCGCGCTTACGCAATGATGCACCGACAGCACCATGCTTTCAGCGATACCGAAAACGACCCGCATTCGCCACATTTCTTTACAGACATCTATCAAATGATGAAGTCAACTATTAATACTTTCGGCGATTATGTGAAAAGAACCAAAGACCCGGAAGCACAGTTCCCGGGGCATTACCCCGAATGGCCAATAGTTGACCGCATTGGTTCATCAATCTTATCCCGGCTACTTTTTGGCGCAGCTTATACCTGCTTTTATATTTTCTTTGCAGCCCATTGGTGGCTGTTCTTATTGCTACCCATTCATTTTATGATGGGTCCCATCCATGGCGCAATTGTGAACTGGTGCGGGCATAAATATGGCTACAGGAATTTCGATAATAAAGATAAATCCAAAAACACAACACCGTTTGATTTTCTGATGCTGGGAGAACTGTTCCAGAATAATCATCATAAGCATCCTAACAGCGCCAATTTCGGTAAGAAATGGTTCGAAATTGATCCGGTTTATCCCGTGATGAAACTCATGCACTGGATGCGGATCATTACTTTAAGAAAAGCTTATTAAATATTAATATCGTGAGAAAAGACAAAAAACTGCCTGTTGACAAATAGAAAAAACCCATCTGATTACCGGTCCGGTAAATCAGCAATGGCTAAAACTGAATAATTTTTAACAACAAAAACTTAAATAAGATGAATAATCAAACTATAGAATATCAAGCGAAAGAATATCTCTTTGACTTAAATAATATTGCGAATGAGAATGGATTTAAATCCGAAGAGGGATGGGAACTGAGCATGGCAACAGCTGATGAAAAGAAAGCCATAGAGAAAAAGTATTACCCTACTGTATCTACCAGCGTATTACCTGAAATTGTTGCAGCGTTTTTAACGCTAGTTAAAACAAAATTAGCCACCGTAAAAGCTAAGTTCCACAACGCTACCGAACATGATGCAGCCAGGAATAAACAATTGCAATTCCTGGTAGCGTATAATCCAAACAGACTGCGCCGTTAAAACAGGGTTTATTAAGGCATTCTGGACAAATAATTATAAAGATGCTAAGTGGTTTTATAAATTTTACTATTGCCCCCTGGGTATAGCAAATGTGCATAGCGAAGCCATAAGAGTCCCAATCTGCTTAAAAAAAGGAAAGAATATTATTACTTACAATAGGCAGATGGGCTTTTAACCTTTATCTGTTGATACAAAGGTACTTCTATTATCCAAAATCTTATAATTTTCTTTAAATAATTTTAGCAAGTAATTTGCTTTGGCCCAATAATCAGTTAAATTTTTCCAGTTTTTAGCAGGATTTAATAATTCATCAGGAATACCCGGGCAAGATTTAGGGATCATTAAATCAAACACAGGGAAAAGCTCATACTCAACATTATTTAATTCTCCATTAATTGCCGCGTTAATTATTGCGCGTGTATAAGCCAGTTTTATCCGTTCGCCAACGCCATAGGGACCACCTGCCCACCCGGTATTTATTAACCAGATGTTTATATTGTTACCGCTTATTTTTTCACTTAGCATATTAGCATACGTTTGTGGATGCAACGGCAAAAATGCTTTGCCAAAACAGGCAGAAAATGTTGCCTGAGGTTCATTTACACCCAATTCGGTCCCGGCAACTTTAGCGGTATAGCCAGATAGAAAATAGTATAAAGCCTGTTCTTTATTTAATTTAGCCACCGGCGGCAGCACTCCAAAAGCATCGGCAGTGAGAAAAAAAATGTTTTTTGGGGCAGTACCTACAGAAGGTATTACGGCGTTTTTTATATAATGAATTGGGTATGATACCCTGGTATTTTCTGTCTTTGCTATGTTATCATAATTCACACTTTTCCTGCCAAGATGAAAGCAAACATTTTCAAGAAGGGCCCCCTCTTTAACAGCTGCAAATATCTGCGGTTCTTTTTCAGGATCTAACCCTACAGTTTTTGCATAACATCCACCTTCAAAATTAAATACAGAATCTTCACTCCAGCCATGTTCATCGTCGCCTATCAATCTGCGATCTGGATCTGCTGATAAAGTGGTTTTACCTGTACCCGATAAGCCGAAAAAAATGGCTGTATCATTTTCTCTACCCATATTGATAGCGCAATGCATGGGCAATATACCTTGCCGGGGAAGCAAAAAATTAAGTACAGAAAATACCGCTTTTTTTATTTCACCCGTATATCCGGTACCGCCTATCAATATAATTTTTTTTGTAAAATTGATAATCGAAAAGTTCGACTGGCGCGTTTCGTCCTCCAGGGGATTGGCTCTAAAACCGGGCGCGGCAATAATAGACCACTCGGGGTGATTGATAACCGGTTTATCGGGCCTGATGAAAAGATTATAAGCAAACAGATTTTGATAGGCTTTTTCGGTTATAACCCGTAACGATAATCTGCTATTTTCATCGGCGCAAGCAAAGGCATCACGAACAAAAAAATCTTTATCGGCAAGATATTTTATCACCTTTAAATAAAGTTTATCAAACGCGCCAATACCAAAGGGAATATTAACATCACCCCACCAAACCGTGTCTGTTGTTAAATCATCATTTACAATAAAGCGGTCTTTTGGCGAACGGCCGGTAAACTCACCTGTATCCACAGCCAATACCTTTTTATCAGTTAAAATCCCCTCTTTATTTTCAATTGAATGACTGACCAGGATATTCGGTGGCAGTTGGTAGTAACAGGGTTGCTGGCTGCTTAAATTAAGATAAGACAGGTTAAGGGTGCTAATCCCTGTTGTTTCGAAATTATATTTTTTTGTACTAATCATAATGGCGTATTTAAAACCGTACGACGGACAGCTTATTTTAATATGTAAAGTTGGTTCGATTTGGTCATGTATACTATACCAAGTATTAATTTTAGAAAAAAAGACCTTTACTAATTTATTTTTTAGTCATTAAACCTATTTTACTGTTTTTTATGCCCTGATTTAGTCAAAAATGAATTTTAAATGCATTTTAAATACACTATGGTTAACATAAAAAATCAAAACATTTTACAATTTTATTGTTTTTTAAGTATAAAAATACTTACATTGACGAATAAAAGCATAAAATTAATTATGTATATAATACACTAAGCCCATGCCGGAATTTAAAACTTTAGGGCAATTTATTATTGAAAAGCAAGCCGATTTTCCATATGCGAAAGGTGAACTTTCCAGGTTATTACGCGACATTGGAATAGCGGCCAAGATAGTTAACCGCGAAGTGAACAAAGCCGGCCTGATGGATATATTAGGCAATTCGGGCAGCATCAATATACAAGGAGAAAGCCAGCAGAAACTTGACATTTATGCCAATGAACAATTTATCTCTGCCTTGCGCTGCGGAGGAGAATGTTGTATTGTTGCCTCTGAAGAAAATGAGAATATCATTCCGTTAAATGATGTCATTTCGCAACACGCTAAATATATCGTGGCCATTGACCCTCTTGATGGTTCTTCAAATATTGATGTAAATGTGGCAGTAGGCACCATTTTTTCAATCTATCATAGAGTTTCACAAAACGGCCCGGCTACACTGGAAGACGTGTTGCAATGCGGAACACAACAAGTTGCTGCCGGATATATAATATATGGCTCTTCTACCATGCTGGTTTATACCACAGGCAAAGGCGTTAACGGATTTACACTAGATCCATCTATTGGCGAATTCTGTCTTTCCCATCCTAATATGCAAATACCTAAAGACGGGTTGATCTATTCTATTAACGAAGGCAACTATGTGCATTTCCCGAAAGGTGTAAAACAATACATTAAATACTGCCAGGTGGAAGACAAAGCTACCAACCGGCCATATACTTCCCGCTATATTGGCTCGATGGTTGCCGACTTGCACCGTAACCTTATAAAAGGAGGGATTTTTATTTATCCGGTTACGGCATCTGCACCAAACGGCAAGTTGCGGCTAGTATATGAATGCAACCCCATGGCCTTCGTTATTGAGCAGGCAGGCGGCAGAGCCACTAATGGAAAAGACCGCATATTGGATCTGGAAGTAAACAAACTACACCAGCGTTCGCCAATTTTTATAGGCTCTGAGAAAATGGTAATGCGTGCGGAGGCTTTTATGGAAGAGGCAGGAGTGCTTACTTTTAATGATATTGTAAACTTATGATAAATAAAGAACTTGACCCGACCGATACCGGCATTTTACGCTTATTGCAAAATGATGCCCGGCTTACACATAAAGAATTGGGGCAGCGCCTGCATAAATCAATAACTCCTATTCATGCCAGGGTGCGCCGATTGCAGGATGAAGGCTATATTAAACGCTATGCAGCTATCCTTGATCCAAAAAAAATAGGCCGCGGCCTTATTGTTTATACTCAGGTACAGCTAAAGCAACATGCCCAGGATAGTTTACTGGCATTTCAGGCCGAAGTGGTGAAACTAAGCGAGGTAATGGAATGCTATCACATGACGGGCGCTTTTGATTTTTTACTGCGGATAGCAATTAGCGATATGGACGAATATAATCACCTGGTGATGAATAAGCTTTCCATCCTGCCCGATGTAGGTATGATGCAAAGCTTTTTTGTAATGTCAGAAGCAAAAAATGAATCGGCATATGAGCTTGGGGCAGGAAAATAAAACAGTAGGCATTAATTGTTCTACTAATTTTTTAATTGGTCATACTTAATTGGTTTTAAAACAAAACAGGACAGCATTGCTGCTGTCCTGCCTTCAATAAGCTTATTGCTCTCTCTACATCAGCTCAGGCTTTGCCACCTTTGCGGCCAGCTTCCCTTGCTTCTTTAGAATCGAATTCATGAGCATTCCCAGATTCATGAGCAGCTTTACCGCCCTTACTGGCAATTTCACGTTGTTTGTCGTCATCCATAGAAGCGAACCCTCGGTTAGAGCTACCACTATTTTCCTGACTTTCCTGGCTTCCTCCACGATTTCCAGGACTATTGCCCTGACTTTCCTGGCTGCTTCTGCTATTTCCCTGATTGCTTCCCCGGCCTTTTTGATCCTTCTCTTCACCGCCGCCCTGATTTTTTTGATTAGTTGCCATTTTGATAATTTTTAAAGATTTATAATTATTTCAACATTAATATCTACTATAATTGCGTGCCATACAATCCAACAAACAAATTAAAAACTAAACTATTCAACCACAGTTCGTTAACAAAACCAGAGAGCATTTAATAAATGAGGTAATATTTCAGCTGTATGATTATTGTATATGGCATACAACAATAGTGTATATTATTTTATGCCTCAAATATTTTGCCATAAACCATTATCTACCTTTAAGCTGATACGCATACGGTGGCTCTGCCCCCATCAGGTTTTTCACAAAATAATCCCAGCGGCGGCGCATCATATATGGCGCATAAGCACCATAACCATGCGGGCTGTTAGGAAATACAACCAGATCATAATCCTTATTGGCTTTTTCAAGGGCTTCAATAACCAAAAAGGTATTTTGCGGCGGCACATTATTATCCATTAAACCGTGGGCCAGCATAAGCTTACCTTTTAAGTTTTTGGCTAAGTTTTGATTGGCCTGTGCATTATAATCAGCGTTAGTAACTAAACCGTTATAACGTTCGCCCCAGTTGTCTTCATAATTCAGGTTTTCGTGATTGCCTGATTCTGAAATACCAACCTTAAAGAAATCAGGATAACGGAACATAGCGGCGGCAGCGGCAAAGCCACCACCAGAGTGCCCCCAGATACCAACCTTATCCAGATCCATGTAAGGGTATTTTGCTGCCAGTTGTTTAATGCCCGATACCTGATCTGATAGTGTATTATCGGCCATGTTGCCATAGCTCATATCATGAAAACTTTTTGAACGCAGTGGGTTGCTGGTACCTTCAATTTCTACTACAATAAATCCTAATTCGGCAAGAGCGCCATTGTCTCCGCGTTCAGTAGCGAACGCCCAACTGCCTACACTCCCACCTTGCGGACCAGGATAGATATAATCAATAACCGGATATTTTTTATTGGGATCAATTGTTTTTGGCACCCACATTAAGCCGTATATATCTGTTTTGCCATCATGCGCTTTAACAGAGAAAGGAATTACAGGTTTCCAGCCGGTAGCACTAAGTTTGGATAGATCGGTTTTTTCCAACTCCATTATTTGCTTGCCCTGCATATTACGCAATACGGTTACCGGCGCAACATCAGGCTTAGAATATGTATCTATAATATAATTACCCTTTGGCGAAAAGCTTGTAGTATGGTTGCCAGAACCCGGAGTTAACACAGTGAAACCCTTACCATCAAACCCGATCTTGCAAAGCTGAGTAAAATAAGGATTCTCGGTTTCTAACCCTCCTGCTGTAAAATAAATGATTCGATTTTTTTCATCTATCTTATCTACCCCGGTCACTATCCAATCGCCCTTAGTAACCTGGTTCTTTAATTTACCGGTTGTTGCATCATATAAATAAAGATGCCCCCAATTATCACGTTCAGAGAACCAAAGTATCTCGTTAGTTTTGCTCAGGTATCTCCAGTTTACCGCTGCCCATCCCGATTCAAACTGGGTGGGTACAGTTTCTTCAAAAATCTCTCGAACGGCGCCTGTTTCGGCATCCGCCATACGTACCTTTTCTTGTTTATGATCGCGGTTGGTAGAGGCAAAAACCAGCTTGGTTGCGTCGTCGCTCCAATATACATCCGCCCATCCTGCACCGCCTTTAATGTCATCGCTTAGTGTAGATCTATGCGGATCAGGGGCCACCTGTAATTTAATTACTTTTGGATTTTCTACATTAATAATAACTCGGGTAAGCATCGGTATTTCTTTATCGCCCGGGAAAGGATATTTCCATGCTTTTAAGGTTGGCGCACCTACTTTAGTGGGCACCAGATAGGCATTATTTACTTTACGCTCATCCTGCTGAAAGGTGGCTATCTTTTTTGAATCAGGCGACCACACCAGGATGGCTCTTTCGCTTGCTGCCCAGCCGGCATTGTCAGTTGCGTAACCATTATCCTTTACCCCATCAGTAGTTAATTGAGTTTCCTTACCGGTTGGCAAGTCACGAACCCATAAATTGAAATCTTTTATATAGGCAGCTTTCTTTTTATCTGGCGACAGTATATCATTACCTCCTCCGGTCCCACCCCCACGGCGGCCACGGCCGCCAGTTAATGCAACTACCTTTACCGTGCTGGTATCAGTTACAACGCGGTTATTTTCAAATCGCCATTGTTTTCCTTCTGCCTGGAAGATAATACCCTTTCCGTCGGCTGAAAAACTAATGGCCTGGAAAGGTAATTCAGTTGCTTTAAATTGCTTTCCGGTAGCTGTTGATAAAGCAATTGCCAGTTTTTGATGATCAAAAGCAGCAACTTTAGTTGCCTTGGCAGGATTAAACAAAATGAATTGATTGCCTTCGGCAACCGGTGTACGATAATAAAAACGATCATCAGCAAGCCACATAGGGCTTATGCCGGTATGCTCAACTAATGGCTCTGTATTATAGGCCATCATACTTTCGGCACGTTCGTAATCTTTTGCGGTAAAAATTTTACCCTGTTGGGCATGTGTAGTTAATGCCAATACCAAAGGTATAGCGGTAAGAAAAAACTTATTCATAGCGATTTTAAGACAGTTAATTTTAGGCAACCAATATACAGCTATTTATATTTTTTCAAGTACCTGTATAGAAATTATGCTTTGGTGAGAATAGCTATTATAGTTGTTCCGCTTATTTTTAAGCGGATATTAAAAGGGCTTAAGTTTTACAACGAAGCCCGCGAGATTCAAAACCAGTTTGCTCTTATATAATATTTATTTTGATTAGCCAATTGGCAGCTCGAAGAAAAAGGTTGAACCTTTACCTAATTCACTCTCAATCCACATTTTACCTTTATGCCTGCTGATAATTTCATGGCAGATATACAAGCCGATACCCAGGCCAGACATATGCGCCGCCAAATTCTCTACGCGATAAAACCTGGAGAATATTCTTTCTTGTTGATTTTTAGCTATACCAATACCAAAATCTTGTATTGATACTTTTATTTTATTGCCTGAAACTGCCGCTTTTATAATAACCTTATCAGTGCCCGGCGAATATTTAACCGCGTTAGTGATAAGGTTAATAATTACCTGCTCCATACGTTGATGATCTGCCCTAAGCAGGATAGGCTGCTTATTATATTGCAGTTCTATTTTATGGCTGTTATAGCTTTGCTGCATCATTTCTGTAACTTCAGTCAACATATCAACCATATCAAACTGAGTATAAGACAATGGTAGTTTACCGGTTTGAATTTTGGATACATCCAACAGATCAGATATCAACGTTGTGAGTTTATTAACTTGTTGCAAAGCTTTACTAATAAAGGCTTTGTTTTTGTCGTCAGCCGAAAGGTTGCGTTTAATAATTTGCAAATAGCCACTAATACTGGTTACAGGTGTTTTTAATTCATGGCTGGCCAAACCAATAAACTCATCTTTTTTAGCATTTAATACATGTACTTCTTCATATAGCTTAGCATTATCTAAAGCTACAGATGCTTGAGCAGCTACTCCGGCTACTAATTGCTCATGTTCTTTTTTAAACATCGCGGGCTTAGAGTGCCCAAAAAATAATCCGCCTATAACCTCTCCTGCTTTAGAGGTTATAGGCACAGCTAAATAGCTTATTACAGGCAAATACCCTTCAGGCATATCTGTATAGGGTGAGTTTTTTTCATATTTTGGATCTTTTGTAATATCATCAACCCTTATTATACCTTCGCCGTTAAAGATTGAAGCAAAAACAGCTGTATCGCGCTTCATGCCAAATTTTTCAAAGGCTTCACGGGGGGCACCGGATAATGTATATAACATATATGATTCGCCTTTCTCATTAACCTGATTATGAAAAAAGGCCCCAAATGATGCGCCGGTGAGCTGAGTGGTAGCATCGGTAACTTTTTGTAATATACTTTGCGTATCTAAACCGGCCGATATGGTCTGTCCTATTGAGTTTAATATTTCTAACCGCTCTGCATAATTTTTCAATTGCTCGTCGGCATGTTTTTGCTTGCTGATATCGCGTACAATCTTTGAAGCGCCAATTACCTGCCCCTCTTCATTCCTTATAGGCGATACCGTAAGTGAAATAGGAATTTCAGCACCCGATTTTGTTTTCCGGATAGTTTCAAAATGGTCAATCCGTTGGCTGTTTCTTATTTTTTCAATTATTATTTGCTCTTCCTTTCGCCGATCTTCCGGTATAACTAAAGTGATATGTTTGCCAATTGCTTCATTTTCAGTATGTCCAAATAAGTTTTCCGCTGATTGGTTCCAGCTGGTAATAATGCCATCTAATGTTTTACTGATGATAGCATCCTCTGATGATTCAATAATGGCTGCAAGCATGGCCTGTTTATCTTTACTATCAGTAAGTTGTTTTATAGATAATTGCAGGCTTCTTTGAGTATCTGCAAGTTCTTTATTGGCAGCCGCTAATTCTTTATTATAATACTCTTGAAGCTTTAAAGTTCTTTGGTTTTGTAAAAGATCTGATTCAGTTTCGGCAAGCTGATCAAAAGTCGTTAAATGATTAGAGATCAATTTGGCAAAAAGGTTAAACATTTCTGTTATCGCCGACGAGCTAACATTAGCCGGTTTAGGGTCGATAGCGCAAAGCGTACCAAAAAAACTTCCATCTTTACGAAAAACAGGAACCGAGATATAGCTTTGAAAACCATACATAGCCGGGGTTTGATGCTCACAAAAAAAAACATCTTTCAAAACATCATCAATAATAACCGGTTTACCGCTTTGTCGTATCTCATTACAAATGGTGGTTTCCAACTGTAACTCTCCACCTGCCTCTATTCCAAAGTTTATTTCATCACGCACACTACAGGCTACCCACCTGTCCTCGGTTACACGCGCTATGGCAGCAAAGCCCATGCCTGTAGTACAACATATAACTTCAAGCAAGGTGGATACCATTGGCAAATTACTAACCGCTTCAATATCGGCTTGAATATTAGGGTCAATATGTTTTTTCAGGTTTCTATTTTCTTTTATCACTTATTGAGTATACTTTATACAATTATAAATATTTGACGTAATAATATTGATATGCTTATTATAAAATAAACTTATCGAAAATAAACCTTATCGGTCATTATTTATCCTAAGTGCAACAATATAGCGCCATTATAGTTTTATACTAATAAACTATTTCTATGGAAAAATTCGAGATATCCGTTACCGATAATAATAAAAACCTTCATTTTGAGATTTTCGACTATATGCATCACGACGGCGAAAATTGTAAATATGAAGTATTTAAGAATGGACAATTTGTAGGAAGTTTTGAGCCTGATGGACATAAAGTTTTACATATCTGTAAAAACCCGGGCGTTATTAAGGAAAGCATGTTACACCTGATTGCTGATCAGTTAGAAAACTACCATATTTAATTAAAAACCAAAAAGTTGAATAATATGAAAAGTAACGAAGTAGTAATTGCGGGCTTTACCGGCACAACTTTTATGACCCTGTTTAGCTATCTGGTTTCTGTAGCCGATGATGAAAATTTTAGTGAACCTGAAAGATTGGGGCAACTGACCCATGCCTTGTTACCTATGCTTAATGAGGAAGAGACCCAATCTATGGGTTGGGCCGGACATTATGCCGTTGGTTTATTATTTGCAATGGTGTATGTAGAGCTTTGGCGCAGGAAAAAGATTAAATCATCCATAAAAAACAACCTGGCATTAGGTGCGATAAGTGGGCTTGTTGCAGTAGCCATTTGGAAAACCACTTTTAAAATGCACCCGCTGCCGCCTGCAATGAGCTTTAACAAGTACTATGTGCAACTTGTACCGGCGCACGTGGTATTTGCTGTTTTTGCGGGGATTGGGTACCAGTTGTTTAAGAAATTTGGCGAGGGTAAAAGGATAAACTAAGACCAGACAACAATTAAACATATTAAGTTATTTTGGGTTCGATATAAGATTGATATTAGATATCGCCCCATCGTTAACTTATTTCTTCTCCGCCATCAAAGCCGTCAACTCAGCAGCAACCTTTTGTGCCAACGCGGTATAACCAACAGGCAACGGATGCGCACCATCGCCGCCCTGGTAATATTCGGGATGATCTATAACCGTTGCCCAAAGGTCATCTACCTTAATATCTTTTTGAGCGGTTATATAATCAAGCGCTATTTTATTGCGGGTTTTTATGCGTTCTGTCTTTGGGTCGAATATTTTAGCATCGGCGCGGGTATGTAATGGTGTAAGCGTTGCCCACATTAATTTGGCATTGGGCGCGTTTTTACGTATGGTTTGCACAAAGGCCGGGAAAGCCGCCTTGTATTCATCTTCGGTATAATCAAACCCGTGCAGGCCATTATTAAACTGTACGATATCAAATTTATAATAGCTCATTATCAGGTCTATTTCTTTTAGCAGCGCCGGGTCGCACAGGCTTTTTGAGGTAGCTAAACGTGCTACGTAAGCTTTACCTTTCATCAGCTCAACAACCTCGGGATAATAACCCCTGGTAATTGAATTACCGATCAACAATATCCGCGGTAAAGCCGAATCATTAGTATTTGGCATAAATGCGTCTATCCACTCGGTGCCTTCTCTTCGTGGTTTGGTATCCTGCGCTATGGATGGTATCGCGATAGCAATTAATAAAATTGCTGATAGTAAAAATTTAGGTTTCATTTATATGGTTTAGATAGGTTTATCTTCTTCTTTTTTCTCTTCTGCGGTTTCTTGTCTTTCAATAATTATGGTGCACTCGCCAATTAATGCTGCTATAGCTCCTACTGCCGCGAACATAGGCATTAATAACATACCTACCACGCCCAGGGTTAGCGGAAAACTTGCTATTTCTTTACCGGCCTTATCGGCAATAGTAATACGGGTTATATTACCTTCTTCTATTAGTTCTTTTACCTTTTTAAGCAGGCCCTCTCCATTTATAGAGAAGAATTCTTTGTTGGCCATACGGTATGTTTTTAATATTATTTGTTTGCTTGGCTTAAATGCAGTGGATTTTCTGTCCGCTTTTTATTTTTAATCCTTATCCTTTGGAGAGGAATCGGGGTAAAACTAAATATTAATTGAAGATAATACTTTTAATAAAATATTAAAAATACAAACCATTTATTAAATACTTGGTTTATATTTTATGGAAGCCAACAAACTGTCGCAAACACTTGAAAAAGCGTTAAACGACCAGATGAACAATGAGGCGCATAATGCGCAGATGTACCTGGCATATGCCGCATGGGCAAGCGAAAATGGGTATACCGGTATTGCAAACTTTCTCTTCAGACATGTAAACGAGCGGCGTAATTACATGATGAAATTTCTGGAATATATTTTAAAACGCGGCGCTAAAGTTGTGGTTAAAGCTATACCTGCACCCGGCCCGGACCCGATAAGTATAAATGATTGCTTTGAAAAAATATTTACATCAGAAGTTGAAAACATATCCAAAATATATGCCATTGTAAACATGGGTACGGCCGAAAAAGACTGGACAACCTTTAGCTTTATGCAATGGTTTATTAAAGAACAAACGGAAGAAGAAACCCTTGAAATGGACCTGTTAAATAAAATAAAAGCCGCTGAAGATCCGGATGCTAAAGACGATATCGCTTACCTGTTGGAGACCTTGTAGAAAAGCCAACGATGCCCTATTCGCACAGAATAGAACTTTTGTATAGCTAAGATTTTATTGCCAATTATTTGCCGAAAACCCCTAAATTGGCTGCCCATACCTATAAGGTATTATTATAGCAACCAATAAAAATTCAGCTTTCAGCAATAAATCAATGAGATCAATTAGTTTTTGTTTTGTATTATTATTTGCAACGGTAGTTAGTACCGCGTTTGCACAGGAAACCGACCTGGTTAAATATGTAAACCCGTTAGCCGGAACGGCAAACAGCACCACACCATCCGCATTAAAGCATGGTTACGAGGCCCTTACTAATTATGCCAATACGGCGCCATCTGTAACTACGCCTTTTGCCATGACGCAATGGATACCGCAAACACAGGCAGCCGAACAAAAATGTATACCGCCATATTATTATAAAGACAATGCTTTCTCGGGCTTCCGCGGCTCGCACTGGATAAGCGGCTCCTGCACGCAGGATTATGGCAGTGTAACCATTATGCCTATAACCGGCAAGTTAAAAACAACAGGCTATGCCACGCAGTTTACGCATAAAGATGAAAAGTCTACCCCCTATGTATACCGTGTTAATTTGCCATCTTATAAAATACACACCGCTGTTACCGCTACGCCTCGCGCAGGCATAATTGAAGTTACTGCAGATGCCGCCGACAGCCTGTACCTGTTAATTACACCAAACAGCGACTGGGGCGAAGGCTATGTTAAAGTCGACACGAAAAACAATGAGATATATGGTTACAATCCTGCGCACCGCATTTATCAGGGCTGGGGCAAAGCGGCAGGTTTTAGCGGATACTTTGTTATTAAGTTGGAAAAGAAAATTGGCACAAATGGAATGTTCCTTACCGACAATTCTAATATACCCGATAGTCTTAAGGGAAGAAAAAACAAAGGAGCTTATGTGGGCTTCAAGATACAAAAGGGCGAGAAATTGCATATTCGCATAGGCACGTCGTTCACCAGTATAGATGGCGCACGTAAAAATTTAGACGCTGAGCTGCCGGGATGGGATTTTGAAGCTGTTGCCGCCAAATGCAAAGCAATATGGCAACAGGCTTTAAAGCAAATTACAGTTAACACCACCAACACGGTTGATAAGCATATTTTTTATACTTCGTTTTACCATGCCATGCAGGTGCCACGCTTGTATAATGATGTGGATGGCACTTACCCTAAATTCTCATCAAACTATAAACTGGCTAAAATGCCAAAGGGTGGCAATTATTATGATGATTACTCGCTATGGGATATTTTCAGGGCAGAGATACCTTTGTTTGAAATACTGAAACCAACCTATGTAAATAACTTCGTACAATCGCTTTTAACCAAAGGCGAGCAAGGCGGATGGCTGCCTATTTTCCCTTGCTGGAATAATTACACATCAGAAATGGTGGGCGACCATACCACATCGGTTATCTCATCTGCTTACTTAAAGGGCATCAGTACGGTTAATATAGAAAATGCCTACCGCCTGATGCGCCAAAACGCGTTCGATCAGCCTAAAACCAAAGCCGAATATGTAGAGGGTAAAGGTCGTCGTGCTTTAAACTCGTACATTAAATATGGTTATATCCCTTTGGAGGATAGCGTGTTGGAAGCCTTCCATAAAATGGAGCAGGTGAGCCGTACATTGGAGTATGCCTATGATGATTACGCGCTGGCCCAGCTATCAAAAAAATTAGGCAAGACGGACGACTACGACAAGCTTTTAAAGCGCTCGAAAAACTATGTTAATGTGTTCGATCCGTCAACAGGTTTTGTAAGGGGACGCTATCAAAACGGCAGCTTTATCAAACCATTTAACCCCGACTCTAAACAAACCTATATAACAGAAGGCACACCAAGGCAATACACCTTCTACGTGCCGCAGGATGTACAGGGACTAACCAAACTAATGGGTGGCCGCCAAAAACTGGAAACCGCTTTAGATAGCCAGTTTATTAAAGGCGAATACTGGCACGGTAATGAGCCGGGGCACCAAAGTCCGTTTATGTATAACTATACGGCCAGTAGCTGGAAAACACAAAAGCAAGTGCGCGCCATATTAGCTGCCGAATACAGCAACGGCCCGGGTGGCTTGGGTGGTAATGACGATGCCGGGCAAATGTCGGCATGGTATATGTTTGCCTCGATGGGTTTTTACCCGGTAAGCCCAATTTCCGGCGAGTATGTTTTATGCTCGCCCCTATTTGACAATGTAACTATTAACCTAAACGATGGTAAAAAGCTACAGATAATTTGTCACAAAAAATCTAAAAGTTCCATGTACATCAATGCGGTAAAATGGAACGGGCAGACCTATTCAAAAAATTATATCACTTATACCAACATTGTAAAGGGCGGCATACTTGATATTTACTTACAGGATGTGCCGGATAAAAACTGGGGAGCAAACCCTGCACAGCAACCAACGGGTGTGCCGACGGCGGTTAAATAATACTCCGCTTGTTACATTTTGTTACACGAAATAGTGTAACAAAATGTAACAAGTGAAACAAGATTTTGACTTAAAGTATTGTTTATAAGACAATTGCGAAAAAGTGATGTAACAAAATGTAACAACTTATTCGTCAGTATTTTTAAGTTTAATTTTTAGTTTTATCATTGATAATCAACAAATTGCAGATTGCCAATTTTTAAAGTGGTGAAACAAGTTTTTGAAACAAGATTACCGTCGGGAAACAGAAAACAGGAAGCAATTTATCGCCAGTTTTTTTACGAATAAATTCAGTTCAATAACGGGATAATCAACCAGGGAATATCAGGCAGCTACAATAATTATTACTTCTTTTCAACCAATGGGTTAAAAATAATCTATTGGTATTAGGTCGGCTGCTCTTAACCATGACCAATATCCCGAATATCTAAAACCTTTTGCGAGCCACTCGTAATTTCTGTCTATCGTTACCACATCCATAAGCGATGTAAGTTGAGATACCTGCATGTTACGCCTTTGCTTTGCCGGAAACGGTATAGGCAAATTATAAGACTGGCCCGTTTTATAAAACAAAGGCGATTGTTTTTGTCCCATATAAATAATAAATAACTCCAGTCGGGCAACATCCTTCTTCAGCGTTTTAAAGTTTTTCTTATCATCAATAAACAATGAATTAACATCTGAAATTTTAACTGCATACCTTTTTATTTTGCCGGCAGGCGTAGTTTGATTAAATTCAATAATTTCTGCCGGTGATCCTTTATGCATCGCACTTATAATGGCAGGGTCATTTATAATTTGATAAACCAGATAACCTTCGGCGTTTGTTGTATTATTCATTACCGCCCTAAAAAAATGCCTGCTGGAGCTTAAATACGTTATTCGGCGGTTATTCGCCCATTTTTTTTGTTCGGCTGCCGTTCCTTTTAAGTCCTCAAAATACGGCGACCCTATAATACTACATATATAATTATTTATATCTAACTCAAATTCAGTTAACAGATATTTAATCCTATACCCTAACGCTTTATTTTCAACTACAATAAAGTCATCAGCGCTTGCTGTAAGAAATTTTGTTGTTTTGTTATAATGAAAATTTAAAACTTCAGGATTTAATACTTTGCATTGCCGCGCATTTGCAGTTTCACCAATAAAATTCTTAATAAATTGCGCCAAATATTCTTCTCTTTTGGGATCAGGACGCCCACGTATAGTTACCGAATTAAGTATGGCATTACTTGCTTTTAACCGGATAGATAAGTAAACCGGTTTTTCCTGAACTATAACACTTTGAGTGACCGGAATAAACCCCACCATTTTAACAACTACCTCATAACTGCCAGATTGTAATTTATTGAAGCTAAATTTCCCCGCGTTGTCTGTTGAGGTGACATATTTAGAATTGGTTATAAAAACGGTTGCACCACGAACGGTTGCTCCTTTTTCATCAGTAACCGTACCGTTTATAGGATAAGTTTGCGCCTTTACGTAATAAGCTATAAATATCAGTAAAATGCAAACCAGCTTTTTCATGTTATTTCTTTCCCTCCAGCGGGTCAACAAAATAATCTAATGGCATCAGATCGGCTATTCTTAACCAACCCCAGTAGCCGCTAAAAATGGCTTTTTTATTGGGTGATAACTCTCCATTCCTGTCTATCATTATTGTATCGGCAAGCAACTGGATCTCAGACTCCTGCGGATCCTTCATCATGCTCTTTATTTTTAGCCTGAGTGGCGTACCTGTTTTATAAAACAAGGGCGATGCCTTTACCCCGTTATAAGCCACGTATAGTCCAAACCTTCGGCTTAACTTAACGGTGTCCTTACCAACCCCCATAATACCAGGCAATAATACCCTAAAGTTTTTATTATAAACAGAAAACACCGAATCAATTTTAAGGGGCCTGTCGGCAACTAATGTTTTACCATATTTACTGGTAAGAGGCCTGTCAACAAACTCGGCAACAATATATCCTTCTGTTTTTGCCGTATTATTCATTACCGCTTTAAAAAAATGTCTGCCCGAGCTTAAATAGGCCGTTTTGCGATTGACCTCCCATTTCTTTTTTTGCACGTCGGTACCTTTCAGTTCTTCAAAATAGGGTGAGCCGCCAATGGTGCAAAGGTTAGTGTTATAATCGTATGCAAATTCTGTTAAAAGGTATTTTAGCTTGTACCCAAGTGCCTTATTCTCTACTACCAGGAAATCATCGGCATTAGCCAATAAAACCCCTTTGTCTCTATCATAATAAAAGTTCAGTATTGCCGGATTTAGCAATTTGCATTGCTCAGCGTTGACCGTTTCACCAATGAACGATTTGAGGAACAGCGCTAAGTATTTTTCTCTTTTTAAATCAGTATTATAATCTGTTTTGCCTTTTATAGTAACGGTATTTAATTCGATGGTGCTTTCAGCCAACCGGGCAACGATATGGATATTTTTTTCCTGTAGCTTAATTTCCTGCGTTACCGGGGCAAGTCCCAGCATTTTGATAACCACCTCATAGCCTCCGGGCTGTAAACCATTAAAGCCGAATTTTCCCTTATTATCTGTTGAGGTGATATAACTTGAGTTGGTTATAAAAACGGTTGCACCACTAACGGCTTCGCCCTTTTCATCAGTTACTGTACCGTTTATAGAATAAGTTTGTGCCTTTACATTAAAAGCTATAAATACCAGTAAAATGCAAACCAACTTTTTCATGTTATTTCTTTTGCTCCAGCGGGTCAACAAAATAATCCAGGGGTGTTAGGTCGGCTATTCTTTGGCTTGCCCAGTAACCATTAAAATAAAAACCATTACCCGGTGTAATAACGCCTCGCTTATCAACCGTTATGGTATCAACAAACTGTTTTATCTGACTTATGTGGTTCAAATAATAAATATGCAGCGTAGATCTTATCGTATCTTTTTTTAAAACGACCTGGCGGGCCAGCATCACTTTAAAATTTTTATTAACCGCCACCATTTCCGAATCAATATCAATAAGCCGTCTTAACGGCGACTCCTTTGTAGATAATTTTTGCCTGTATTCATAAGTATAAAATCCCTGCGCGCGCGAATTGCCGGCCATTACCGCTTTAAAATAATGCCTGCACGAGCCCAGGTATGCTACTATCCTGTTTTTCTCCCATTGTTTTTGCTGCTCGTCGGTGCCTTTCATTTCCTCAAAATAGGGATCACCTTCAAAATAACATATCGCGCTTGTAAATTGGTACTGAAACTTAGTTAGCAAATACTTCAGTTTATAGCCAAGCGCGTCGTTCTGTATTTCCAGGAAATCATCTGCCCTGGCCTCCAGCATTTCGGTTTTGTTATTTTTTTTAAAGCTCAGCACTTCGGGGTTTAATATTTTGCATTGTGATGCATTGCCAGAAAAACCAAGAAAACTCGACGTAAATATTCTTAAATCCTGCGGATCTTGCTTTATAGCTTTGCCTTTTATGGTAACCGTTCTAAGCATGGTGTTGCTTTCTTTTAGCTTAAAAGCAATATCAAGCGATTTCTCTTCTAATTTGATGCTTTGTTTATCAGCAATAAAGCCAATCATATTTACAACTACTTCGTATGATCCCGGCTGTAATCCGTTCAGCATAAATCTGCCCGAAGCATCTGTTGATGTTGTTTTTTTTGTATTGGTGAGGAAAACCGTAGCACCCGGTATAACTCCCTTATCATAGCTTATAGTACCGGTTATAGAATACGTTTGAGCCTTAGCCCTAAGGCAGGCTATCATTAAAAAGATAAAGAGCAATGATCTTGTCATATGGTGCTTATTAAATTGCTATATTATTTTTTTGCCGTTTCCAGTACTTTATAATCGGGCGGTAAAAAGCCCGATGCCATGTTCCACGCCCAATACCCGGCGCGTGCAATGCTGGTTTTAGGGTTTACGCTGCCGTTCTTGTCAATGAGTATATCATCCAAAACCGGGCGAATAACTGATGTTTGTTTAAACTTTGCATGTTCCATCGTTGGGTCTACAATATGCCTTCCACCAAGAACATACGCGCGTGGTTCGTCTTTTTTAGTATAAATAATATATAATATAGTCGAATCGTTTTTAAGTGCTTTTAAGTTTAATCGCTTAATATTTTCATCAACATTAACAAGAAGCGTATCCATCCCTTTAAAAGGCATAAAATATTCAGGATGGCTTCTTTGTACATTTTGTAATCCGGCAGCCATACGTATTTTGGCGGGGATTGGGAATCTGTAAATTTCAAACCCCTCTTTTTCTAGCGTATGATCAAATGCCGCTTTAAAAAAGTGCCATTCAGAGCCTTCGTATATTATTTGCCGATTCTTTTCCCATTTTCCCTGTTCTGCCGGTGTGCCATGCAATTCTTCAAGATAAGAAGACCCATCGTAATAAAGCAAATGCCGGGGTACATCCATATTAAATGCTTTTAGCAAGTAATGCACATTATAGCCCAAAGCTTTGTTCTCTATTACAATAAACTGCTCAGAATTGGCTGTTAAAATATCATCTTTCTTGTTATAACTAAAATCAATCACCTCGGGGTTTAATATCTTGCATTTACCTGCATTATCAGATTGGCCAATAAAATCATCAATAAACATAGACAGGTATTTTTTTTTGGCGGATGCCGATATACCCGAAATTTTTACTGTTTTGAGCATTATGCTGTTGGGGCATAATACAATATTTAGCTCGGGCGATTTTTTTTGAATAATTATCGACTCATTATACACACCAAATCCAAGCATCTTAACTACCACTTCATAAACTCCCGGCTGTAGTTGGTTCAATGCAAATCTGCCCGAAGCATCTGTTGATGTTGCTTTTTTTGTATTGGTCAGGAAAACCGTAGCCCCCGCAAGCAGCTCGTCTTTTTCGTCACTTATAACCCCGGTTATTGAATAGCTTTGTTGAACAGAGCGCTCGGTGCCAGGGTCGCTTTTAATTTCAACTATTTCTTTGTCCTTAATTACAATCGCGTCGTTATAAATGGTATAAGTCAGCGGCTGTTCTAAAAATATCAGCCTTAAAGCCTCATTTAACGGTACATTGTTTATTTCTATATTTACAATTCCTGCTTTTTTTAACAGCTCTTTGGTATAGGTAAAGGTATAACTGGTTTGCTTTTGTATGTCTTTAAATACTGTTTCAAGCGGCGCATTTACTTCTTTAAGATTTATATGTTGGGCAGATACCTTTGCGGTAGCACTAAGGCAAATACTTAAACATAGTAAAACAGTAAGCTTCATAACAAGCGGCAGATTAATTGGTATCACTAATCTCATCATTTATATGGATATATGCTAAATACTTCGTTTACCAAAAAACAGGGGGATGTTAATAAAACTATTTTTTAATCTGTCTTCAATCAGCCCCAACATTGTCCTGTAGACACCCTGTTATTGAAATTTTTTGAAACTATATTTACAAGTATTAACCTAATAAAGAAATTATGAGCAAGATAACCCCATTTTTATGGTTCGATAATAACTTAAGCGAAGCCATAGCATTTTATACTTCTGTATTTAAAAATTCAAAGCTATTGTACGAGGTGAAATATACCGATGCCGGGCCCGGGCCCAAAGGAACCATTATGACCGCCACATTCGAGCTGGAGGGTCAAAAATTTATGGCATTGAACGGTGGCCCCATGTTTAAATTTACAGAAGCTGTGTCATTTTTTATAAGTTGCGAAAACCAGGATGAAATAGATTATTACTGGGACAAACTATCTACAGGGGGCCAAAAAAGCCAATGCGGCTGGCTTAAAGATCAATTTGGCTTATCATGGCAGGTGGTGCCTTATAATCTTGGCGAGCTATTGCATAACAGCGACCCCAAAAAAGCAAATAATGTAATGCAGGCCATGCTAAAAATGAATAAGCTGGATATTGCAGTATTAAAGAAAGCCGGCGAGTAGCCCACCACTTAAGGGCGAGAACGGCAGCGAAGACTCACCCGGTCGTTGCTTCGCTCGCCCCCCTCTTCGCCTTTGGCGGAAAGAGAATTATTAAACTGTTCCAACCCTCTTTCCCGCTCGCGGAAGAGAGGGTCGACAAGCGTAGCGATGTCGGGGTGAGTAAACGTCGTGCATTGGCGGTAATGTCGCTTTGTTAGTACTCACCCGATCATCGCTAAGTCGCTCGATCACCCTCTCTTCGCCTTCGGCGGAAAGAGGGCTATTTTATTTTTTTTGAATTATCCCAACCCTCTTTCCGCGCAGCGAAGAGAGGGTCGACAAGCGTAGCGATGTCGGGGTGAGTAAACGCCACCTGGCATTGGCGGTAATGTCGCTTTGTTAGTACTCACCCGATCATCGCTAAGTCGCTTGATCACCCTCTCTTCCGCAAGCGGTAAAGAGGGTTAATTCCGCTCAAACAACCCTCTTTCCGCGCAGCGAAGAGAGGGTCGACAAGCGTAGCGATGTCGGGGTGAGTAAACGCCGCAGGATTACTATTTTACAATCTCCCCTATATCGCTATTACTAACAAAAGCAATCTGCTTACTATCAGGCGACCATGATGGGGTGTTGATAGAGCCTTGCCCGCCATAAAAATAAGCCAGCACTTTAGGCTTGCCGCCTGCCACCGGCATTAAACGGATATAAACATGCTTGTATGCCGGATGCGCGCCCGGCTCAACCTCTTCTTTTAAAAACGTAATAAAAACCATCCATTTCCCATCAGGCGAGATATGGGCGAACCAGTTATTGTAATCATCGTTGGTTACCTGCTCCTGCCCGCTGCCGTCGGGCTTCATGCGCCATATTTGCATCAATCCGGAGCGTACAGAGTTAAAATAGATGTACTTTCCGTCGGGCGTATATTCGGGGCCGTCATCCAGTCCTTTGGTGTTGGTTAGCTGTACTTCGGGGCCACCTTCTGCAGGTACTTTATAAATATCAAAATCGCCATTTCGTTGTCCGCAAAAAACCAGGCTCTTACTATCCGGCGACCAGCCATGCAAATAAGATGGCCCGGTAGGTGTAATTTGCTTAGGTATGCCGCCTGCAACCGGTACAGTATAAACAATAGAACCCTGTTTGGTATTACTGCTCATGCCAAGCATCTTACCATCAAAAGAAAGTACGTGGTCATTATTATTCTTTACACCGGGAGTGCTAATTATTGATGATTTACCACTTGCCAGGTCAAAATTATATAGTAGTCCTTTTTCATCATTAAATATCAATTTGTTATCGGGTGTCCAGTTAGGCGCTTGTATAGAGTACGGAACGGTATAGGCAATTTTACGGTTGCCGGTGGCAATTTCCATCAGCTCTACATTACTGCCCAATATCATTCCCATCTTTTTATTATCCGGGAACGGTACCGCTATGCGCACATTGCTGAATGCGGCTGTCTCATTAACATCAGCGTTATGTGAGCCAATAAAAACGCCAACGTATACATCATCGCCTAAATCAATATCAGCTATTTGTTCGGTAACAAAGGGCTCGCCGTATTTAGCCACGCGCATGGTATAGGTTTTACCCTTGCGCTCTAACTGTATAATATTGGCATGATCTGTTTTTGAATGGATCTCTTCTGTCTTAGCACCTGCCGTGCGCCTAAATTGCAGTGAAGTAAGCCCATCACCATGCACAACCGCGTTAACATGTGCCGCATTGCCATCCAGTGATTTACGTACCATCCAACCCATTTTACGATGCATTTCTACACCGTTCCACCCTAAAAAATCAGCCCGGGTGTTAAGGATGAAATCACCCTTCATTTTCTTGTACATAAAATGAAACTCATCGCTGGCGTTCCAGATATTTTCGCCGGCACCCGAAAGGATATACTGCTGTGTTTGCGGCAAATATGTGCCCGAACCGGGTTTGGTTTTTGCACCAACATCGGCTTGTTCATCAAAAACACCTAAAGTATTTTGTTGCGCTAATGCGGATAAACTAAACAAAATGGCAAATACTGCCGAAAGGAACATGGATTTTCTCATTATTACAGGTTTAAATTGAAGGATACAATTGGTAAGTATCCATTGCAATTTAATAAAATTTTCATCTTCACGCTATAGAGGCGGGTACAATTTCAGGGCTCACCAAAAATAAATCCTGATTTTATTTAAAAAAATCAAGACCTTGCAGCGGTTAAAAAATTCACTCCTCTAAATGAAAAAAATAACAGAACAAAACGCCGCAAAATATACGCTGGTATTAATAATTGTTACTTTTTTCATCCGCTTGCTTATTGCCGCGTATACGGGTTTAGGCAATGGCGAATCGTATTATTTCAGAGGCGCTATACATTTAGATTGGAGCTATTTTGATCAGCCCCCACTTTTCTTTTGGCTGGGTGGCGCAAGCATCCGTTTATTTGGGCTTACCAATTTAGGGTTACGTTTCCCGGATGTATTGATGTTTGCCGGCACAAGCTGGCTATTGTTTATCCTTGGTCGTAAATTGTTTAATGCTGCAGCCGGATTTTGGGCGGTAACCATTATGAATTTAAGCGCGCTGTTTACCGTAGGGGTTGCCTGTTGGTACCAACCCGATGCGCCGTTGATGTTCTTCTGGTTACTTAGCACCTGGTACATAGTTAAAGTATTAGGCATAGGCGAAGAAAGACCGCTCGACCCGAAAACAGATAAAGGCAAAGTATATTGGCTTTGGATAGTGATTGGCATTTGCATGGGCCTGGCTACTTTAAGTAAATACCATGTACTATTTTTATTTGCCGGGGTATTTATGTTCATCCTCACCAGCAAAAAACAGCGTCATTGGCTGGCACACCCCGGCCCGTACCTGGCCATTGTGATAACCATAATTATGGCTACCCCCGTAATATGGTGGAACTATAAAAATAACTGGGTATCGTTTGTTTGGCAAGGATCAAGGGCCGGCACCAGGCACGAGCCATTTCAACTTCACCCGGATTGGTTCATCCGCAGCATAGCCGGGCAGGCCGTATGGTTATTACCTTGGATTTGGTTCCCGACGATAAGGCAGCTTTTTACCTCATGGAAACTGCGTGTACAGCAAGCATATGGCTTTAATTTTTGGATGGCGGTGTTGCCGATTGTTTTCTTCACGGTGCTTACCTTATGGGCCGACCTTCAGTACCATTTTCACTGGCAGGCACCGGGTTATATGATGTTGTTTATGCCGTTAGGTTATGCTATTGATAAGGCCCTAAACGGTGCCGACGAAAGACGCAAACGCCTTACCCGACGATGGATAAATTTCTCCATGTATTTTACAGTAATAACTATAACCGTACTTGGCCTGCATTTAGTTACCGGCTTTTGGCAAAACCATGGCCCAAAATGGGTAGCCAGCCTGGGCGGCGGTAAAATAGACCCAACCATACAAGGTGTTGATTATGATGACATCATGACCCGCTTTGAAAAAGAAGGCTGGATAAATAATCCTAATGTATTTGCAGGCAGTACCCGCTGGTGGCTTGCCGGCAAGGTAGATTGGGCGCTAAAAGGTAAAAAAGACATCATTTGCTTTAATCGCGACCCACGTAACCTGGCCTTCCTTGTTGACCCCAAAACACTAATAGGCAAAGATGCCGTAATTATTGGCGAAGCCCATGCTTATGATGAAACGATCAAGAATGATGGCACACCATTTTTTGACAGCATCACCAAACTGGCCGATATCCCAATAATTCGTGGTGGTGTGGTGGAAGAGCATTTACAGGTTTATTACTGCAAAAACTTCCATGAATCGGCTAATAAATTTCCAGACTATCCGCTGTACAGGCAGTTGATGGGTTTACCGCCGTTTGGTAATTAGGCGATCTGATAATGTCGTCTACTTAGTGTTCCATTTAAAATTCTTAATGCCGATACCGGCAAATATAATAACGTAACCCAATGATACTAAAACGGTAGTAGTGGTTTCATTATTCCATTTAACGGGCTCCATGCTGGCAGCCAGCATGAGCTTAACTGAACCATAAGGCGACCAATGCACGCCCTGCTTTACCTGCGGGCCCAATGCACCCAATTCGCCAAACATGCCAACCATTATAAATAAGAAATAGGTAAGGCGCGTAGTTGCATTAACAGTTTCGGGATTTTTAATCATACCTACAATTAACTGCCCAAGGCTAAGATAAACCGCTCCGCCCAAAATAGCTACTGCAAATGTGAGTAAATATCCCTGCGCACTAAGTGTTATTTTATCATATTCAAATCCTACAATAAAAACAAGAAGGGTTAATATCATAATCATAACCAGTTGGATGCTTATGCGGCTTGCCATGATTGCCCAGCCGGGTACCGGCGCTACACGCAAACGCTGAAAAATACCTTTATCCCTGTCGCGCGATATAGATATAGTATAACCCATTAAACCTATGGCCATTAAACCTATGGTTATTGCGGTAGAAAGTGCAAACGGACCACCCATTTGTGGTATCATTCCCTTCCATGATATAAGGATAATAACAGGTACTAATAATGAAATTATAACCGACCGGCGATTACTGAACAAAGTAGCCACATCGGCCCTTAATAAAGTTATAAATACGGTGGATGTTTTAGGTATTACTGTTTCCATTTTTGATTTTAATTTAGGCACGCACAGCGCTGCCGGTTAGGGCAATAAATACATCTTCTAAAGTTACTTTTCCACGGCGCGATACGGCTATTACTTCCGGCTCGTCTCGATGCTTATCAATAAGCGATTGTGGCGTATCAATAGCTATTACGCGGCCATGATCAATAATAGCTATCCGGTCACAAACGGCTTCTGCCTCTTCCATGGAGTGTGTGGTTAATAAAACCGCGTGGCCCTTTTCGCGTATGGCTTCAATACGTTCCCAAAGCTGGCGGCGCGATTGCGGGTCAAGGCCCGTTGTAGGCTCATCTAACAATACCAACCGTGGATTATGAATTGTTGCAATTACCAACGATACGCGTTGCTGCTGGCCGCCTGATAGCTGTCCGAATTTTTTAGTAGCTGCATCCTCCAGGTTAATATCTTTTAAGACACCCTTAATCTGATCTTTACTCATGGGCACACCATAAATACCCGAAAATAGTTGAAGTATTTGCACCACATTCAACTCTGGCTGAAAGCTGGTTGATTGCAACTGTACGCCCATTGATGCACGCGCGTGCAGAGGCTTTTTCTGTACGTCCTGCCCATCAACAATAATAGTTCCGGTTTTAAATTTCAGCAGTCCTTCAATAGCACTTAGGGTACTTGTTTTACCCGCGCCGTTAGGCCCAAGCAAACCAAAAATTTCTCCTTTTAATACTTCAAACTTTACATTATTTACCGCGACAAAATTGCCGTAGTTAACATAAAGGCCCTCTACTTGTAAAATGTATTTATCGTCTTCAATAGCCATATTTTATCATACTTTAGGTGTTAGAGTGCAGTGATTTTTTATTATTACAATCAGCGCCAATTAAAACTTAAACCATAAGGTACCATTTATGGGTTCGCCGGTGTTTTTGTTTTTCTGGCTTTGCGGCCCCATAACTCTTGCCGGCTGAAATTTGGTACCAATAGCACTTATTCCATTTAAGAACCCAATATTACCATCAGGGAATGGCGGCTCTACGTTATTATCCTTCAACGCATCTTTTTCTCTGGCCGGGCGCAGCATTTGCAGGTACATGTTTTTATTATTGGTATAAACTATAAAAGGAGACTCTTTATTTTCAATAACAGCCCAGCTAACCTCGGCATGATAGCCTTTAAATTCAGGATACCCCCAGGTCTCGCCGGTAATAGCATTATTATAGGCTTTATGCCATACCCCAAATAGTTGACCACGCAACCTGTTTTTCCAAACACGGTACGGACCACGGCCAAGCCATTTCATCCCGGTAATTTTTTCTTCGGGATAATTAAAGGTGATACCCATATAATCGGCATCGCCGGTTTGGGTGTAGGTATATTCAAGTTTAACCGGCCTGCC
>NZ_JAQBOW010000002.1 GCF_028287845.1 Mucilaginibacter sp. | reverse complement strand
TTTTGGCATCCTTTAATTTTTCTAACCAAAGGGTATCAAACTCTACAAATAAGCAGGTGCGGGCATTTTCCCGGATAACTGTCTTATGCTCCCGGTCTTTTGGATAGATCAATAGTTGCCCTTCGCCAATAAGCAGGTCATCTTTTTTACCAATTTCCTGAAATGTTCCTTTTAAGGCAAAACAAAAATGTTCATTTTGATGATAATGCAGCGGTGAGGAAGATAATGGGGCATATTGCTGCTCTGATAATGATATTCCTCCTATACTAATGGCCTTTTTAGTAATGCCATAATATTCGCCCGATCTAAGTGTTTCCAATTTGAAAAAATATTTGTGTTATTTCATAACTAAATTTAACTCTGCAAATCAGTCATATAAAACGTTTAATGAACACAATAATTAGAAGATACCTTTCAAAATATACATGACCTTTTCTATTATATATATTCATAATTATCACCTCCTCATCGCTTTGAGTTGTAGTTAAGATTGCTTTTGTGTTGATCTGATAAATTGTAAGGGCAGTATAATCAAAAAATCATTTCCAGCGTCGGGTTCGCTTTGTATGTCTATATTCCCGCCTAATAATCCTACCTGGTTATTAACCAAGAATAGGTCAATACCTTTAGCCTCAATATCCGATTGATTTTTATATAAGCCGAATATTCCGTTTCCTTTATTATTAAGATCAACAACCAAGCCATTGTCTTTAATACTGATTTTGATTTTATCGTTTTCTATCCATGATCTGATCTCAATTATCAGTTGTTTGTCTGGTCGGCGATATTTAATGCTGTTAGATATGAGATTGAAGAAAATGTTGTACAAATAGCCTTTTATCGTAAAGAGTTCCCTTGCTTTAGAAAAATCCGGTAAAATCAGGATATTTTCGTATTTCATTATCAGAAGAAAACTAATAAGTACATCATGTAGCAGCTCAGAAAAAACAACATTTTCTTTCTTTTCATTGATTTTCAACCGATTCTGCAAAACATGATTGAGTTCCCTGACAATTTCATCTAATTTCAAAATTGACTGAAAAAGCAAATTCTCCGTCTGGGCTTTTTCATTTAAAGTAAGCTCATTCTGCTTAAGAATTTGAGCCAACCCTATAACGTTTGCCAATGGTGCACGCAGGTTATGGGAAACAATATAAGCAAATTGTTCAAGGTCTTTATTCCGTTGTACTAAATCATCGGCAATTTGGCTGCGTTCCATTTCGGCCATTTTGTTTGAGGT
The DNA here is from genome assembly GCF_028287845.1 of Mucilaginibacter sp. Classification (GTDB taxonomy): domain Bacteria; phylum Bacteroidota; class Bacteroidia; order Sphingobacteriales; family Sphingobacteriaceae; genus Mucilaginibacter. Next base: position 23,297 of record NZ_JAQBOW010000002.1, on the reverse strand, counting down.
AACGTTTATAGCAGAGCAACAAATCCCTATGATGTTATTATACTGGTCTTTTACCGGATTCATACTGATTTGGTACCATTCAGATACACCACTATGAAGAAGAGGATAACAGGCTTCGTAATTTATTGGGTGGCCGGTCATCGCCAATTGCATCATATCTCTGACTGGTTCTTTACGTTCTATATCTAAAAAGGTCCAAAAATATCCTCCTTTTTGCAGCTGGGCGCCAAATAACAGTTCTGACCAATGATTAGCGATAGCATTGTAAGTTAATATTTGCAAATCGCTATCCAGCAGCAAAAAAGCAATATCGGTGGTATTGAATATGGTGCGTAGCTGGGATTGAGATTCTTCCAATGTGCTATTTATCTCTGAAAGATTCTTCGTCTTTTCGGCCACACGGTGTTCAAGTAGCTTGTTTTTGCTTAGTATCCTATTGGCAACATAAGAAGTTATAAGCGCAGCAATTATCGAAATACCCGCATTAACAAAGGCAACCCAGGAGAGCGGGAGCGTTCTATTTAAGGTGAGATGCGTAATAAGTATTAGGCAACAGGCAATAAGAGAATAAATAATAATTCTCTTTATAGGTTGCCCAACAACTAACAATACACAACATACATATAAAACATCAACCTTTATTTTACCTGGTAACAGATGGCTGATGCAGGTAATTGCTATTAGGCAAAAGAATGCCAGTATATACGCTTTTTTGAGGTCCCGTTTCTCCGATGGGTTGGGAATAATATTTGACATAAAATTTTAAATTTGCTCTTTATGCAGTTTTTTTCCTATATGCGATAAGTAAGGAACAGGTTTTGTAACTACAACTCCTGCCCCTTTTTCATCGTTTAAAAACGTCTGCCCAGAATAATCTTGAATATGGTGCGGTCCGTACTGTTAGTAAGCCCTTTTCCTAACCCCGCATTAAATTCCCAATTCGGATTAAAATTCAGGTCGGTCGCCACAAATAGCTGGTGTTGCTGTTGCTGTATCGAGTCATAATTAAAAAAGGGTCCGGTACTGCCATAATACTCCAAACCAAGCGCAACTACTTTCGTAACATCGTAACTGCCCTTTACATTAGGGGAGAAGATCAATCCTCTGTTTTGATCCGGCCCGACAAAGCTTTGATCAAGGGTGGGATTTATGGATACATATAACCCTCCCCATTTCTTATCTATGATTGGCCTGATTTCCATTGTTGAAGTATTGGCAGAATAAGCAGCTTTCTGAAACCCATATTCCAATGAAAGGCTTACACCAATGGGCCAGTGCCAGCTTTCTGGCACTGCTACCCGAGGGCGTATATGCGACCCAACATAAGCTGTGCGACCATCGTTGCCAATGGTATTGAAAAGGTAAAATCCTGTTTCAAACCAGGGTGTCCAGCCGTGGGTGATCTCAATCGTTTCATGAAACACATGATTGGTGGGCAAAACGCCATCTGTGGTTGATTTGCTGCCGTCAAATGTAAAGTTGCTATGTAATTCCACCATGGTATGGCCCTTTTCTACAGTTTCAGATCCGTATACCTGGATTTCATAATTGTCTTGCGCTTTAAGGACATTGAAATAAAGAGTGCCAAGGGCCGCTAAGAATATTGTTTTTTTTAACATTGCATTTCTTTTTTTAAATTGTTACTTAATTGATCTTTACAGGTGTATTATCCTTAATCTCGTCAGTAGCGTTTTTAAGAAGAACACTGCCATTTGTTAAAGCCCCATAAACCTCCAGGCTATCCGTAGTTTCCCTGCCTTTTTTTACATCTATCCATTGGGCCTTATTATTTACTACCCGGATCACAAATATGCGCTGGGAGTTTCCGGCGACAGCCGTTTGAGGTATTACAAAGGTTTTTTGGGTATTGGTTAACTGTAAGGTTACCTGGGCGAACATGCCCGGCAGAAGTTCCTTGTTTCCATTGGGTATATCCATTTGCATCTGCTCAGACCGTAATTCATTATTCAAACTGCCGGCCATACGGTTAACTACTGCTACAAATTGTTTCCCGGGCAAAGTCTTGACCGTGAAATGAACGGTGTCTTTATTAGAAAAATATTTAGTTGCCGCCTCCGGTACATCAACTACCAGCCGTAGTTTGGCTTGTTCCTGCAGGGTAAGCATTGGTTTATTTGAATTTTTATCTGATGGGGTTACGTAAGCGCCGGGGTAAACATTACGCGAACTGATCACCCCATCAAACGGTGCCCTTACTGCCAGGTAGTTTTTCAAATCTGCCGATAGCTGGTATGCCGATCTCGCGGCGAGCAATGCCGAGCTATCGGCACTCATTTTGGCATGAGCCATATCCAGGTCATTTGGTGATATCGTCCCCGGCATTTTACTTGTTTTTAGCAAGCGGTCATAATTAGCTTTGCTGCCCCTGTAAATAGCTTCTTTAGTATGCAGGTCCTCTTGGGTCTGGGTAAGTGCAGCTGTCATTTCGGGTGCATCAAGCGTCATCAAAAGTTGCCCGCGGTGTACCTCGCTACCGATATCAACCATCATGGTTTTTATAAAGCCATTAACTTTGGCATATAGGTCAACCGTTTGATAAGGCTGGAGTACTCCTGGAATACTCATTGTTGTATTCAGGGTGCCCTCTTTAAGCGTAAAAGCCTTGAGGCTGCTTTGAACGGGTACAGTTGTCGATTGCTGTTTACTTTGGCAAGATGCCAAACCGGTGATCAGCAGACATAATATAAAATGATATGATTTCATGATTTCTATTTTTGATTTTCTGATAATTGAACTTTAGGATCGTAAAAAATACTGTGTTTATCATCGGGATCTAATGACACCGGATGAACGGGCGAATTGCGTCTGATCAGGTAAAAAATAACCGGAAGAATAAATAAGGATACAAAGGTTGATAAGATCAGCCCTCCTATTACTGCCCGGCCCAGCGGTGCGGTTTGATCACCTGCTTCTCCCAAACCGGAAGCCATCGGGATCATACCCGCGATCATAGCAATGGTTGTCATCAATATAGGTCTTAACCTAAGTTCCACGGCTTCAATGGCCGATTCCATGGCGCTTTTACCCGTTAGCCTGATATGCTCTGCATTAGTGACCAATAAAATGGCGTTAGATACAGAAACACCCACAGACATGATAATACCCATATAGGATTGCAGGTTAAGGCTTGAACCGGTTGCCAGTAAGATTAGTAATGAACCTACCAAAACACCCGGAATTGTGGTGATGACTGTAAAGCCCAACGAAAAAGACTGATAATTTGCGGCCAGCATAAGCATGAGGATGACAATGGTGATTAATAAACCAAATTGAAGGCTGCTAAGCGTCTGGTCCAGCAGAATGGTTAATCCCCTGGCCTCAACAGAAACACCCCGTGGCGGCTTGCCGGTGTTTTTTAATACTTTATTTACAGCAGCGGAAACAGAACCAAGATCCTTGTTATATACATTAGCGATGATGGAAAGAAACCTTACCGGTCCTTTACGGTCATATTCCCCAACAACCGGCCCTAGGGTCAGTGTGCATACATCTCCAAGAACGGGTCTTGACCTGTCTTTAAAAATGGGTATTCCTGCGAGGTCAGACAAACTGCTTACGCTTGTTTGTGGTACTTCCACCTGCACGTCATAAGATGTTGCGTTTTTTTCATCCAGCCATAAATTCTTATCCGTAAAACGACTGGACGAAGTAGCTTCAGTAACACAATTACTAACATCGGTCATCATCAGGCCCATTTGCTTCACCTTATCGCGATCAATATTAATATGGATCGCGGGGCTATTTAATTGTTCCTTTAGCTGAACATCCCTCAAGAAGGGTATCTGCTGCAATTGTGTGATCAGCGAATCTGCATATTGCTTATCCTGGTTAATATTCTTACCCATCACCGCAATTTCTACAGGCGTTGAAGACCCCTGACTCATAATTTTACTCGTCAGATCTATTGGCTCAAAGGATAGTTTCACATCAGGCATCGCTTTATGCAGGGCAATGCGCAAGTTTTCCTTCACTTCCCGTATATTCACTTTATAATCTGCACTGAGGTTAACCTGCATCACAATTTCATTGGATGCACTCATAAACAGGATGACCGGTAAAGTTGGAAAAGACGAAGGATGCTGCCCGGCAAAGGCCGATATGATCTCTACATTTTTTTGCCCCACTGTATTATACATTACCTGTTGCGCCTGTAGCATCGTTTGTTCTGTTTGTTCAAGCCTGGAACCTTCAGGAGCGCGTATACGCACCTGGAACTGCCCGCTGTTTAATTTAGGCAGGATATCCTTTCCGATGGTTGATACGCATAAACCAATAATGAAAATTGAAATAACAGCATAAAGGCCAACACTTAACCGGCTTCGCTTCATCAGCCATTGTATCAGTTGTATACAACGTTCTTTAAAACGGTCAAATCGTGTTGTCTTATGCTTTTTTTCGGGTAATGCATGTTCATGTTCCGGAACTTTTAATATCCAGTTTGACAATATCGGAACGAGTGTTTGTGATAAAAGGAACGCCGCGATCATAGAGAAACCTACAGCCATAGATAGCGGCAGGAACATACCCTGCGGTACGCCGGTCATGAAAAATGCCGGAGCAAAAACCGCCAAAATACTTAACAAAATAAGCAGCTTTGGCAAAGCTATCTCTTCACAGGCATCAGCAATGGCACGGGCCTTATTTTTACCCATTTCCATATGCCGGTGTATATTTTCAATTGTAACAGTAGATTCATCCACCAAAATGCCAATGGCTAATGCCAGGCCGCTTAACGTCATGATATTAAGTGTCTGCCCAAAAAGTTTTAATACTAAAGTGCCGATGATTACAGAAAGGGGTATGTTAACAACAACAATAAAAGCACTCCGGCGATCCCTTAAAAAGATCAGTACCATTAATCCGGCCAGGATGGCTCCTGTAACCCCTTCACTTACGAGGCTTTTTACCGCATTAATTACATAAACCGACTCATCAAACTCAAACTTTAAAGAAACATCTGGCGGTAAAAGGCTTTGCATAGATGGAATAGCCTTTTTCAAGTCCTGAACTACAGACCAGGTAGAGGCGCTTGAACCTTTAATAACGGGAATATAAATTGACCGCTTACCATTGATATAGGCAAAGCCGGTAGTAATATCAGCTCCGTCTTCTACCTTTGCTACATCTTTAAGATATATGGTAGCGCCATTCTGGTATATTAAAGGGATATTTTCAAAATCTTTTATCTGCTGGAGAACTGTGTTGGAAGGAGTAAGATAAGCCGTATGTCCGATATTAACCGTACCGGCAGGAGATATGCGGTTGTTATCCTTTATCGCAGCGGTTACCTGATCGGGTGTTATATTGTGACTGCGCATCAGGTCCGGATCCACCTTAACTACAACAGTTCGTACGTTACCCCCAATAGGAGGTGGAGAAGTTAGCCCGGATATCTTTGAAAAATTGGGCCTTACGTAAAGGCTGGCTAAATCCTGCAGTTCGTTGTTGGTGCGTTTGGAGCTACTGATAGTTAACTGGCCAACCGGTAAGGTAGAGGCATCAAAACGGATAATAATTGGTGGCGGCGTTCCGGGCGGCATTTCTGCAAATGCACGGTTGGTAAGCGAGGTGACCTCGGCCGCGGCCTGTGCCATATTTGTGCCATCATAAAAACTGAGCTTTAACACGCTCAACCCTTCTATATTGTTTGTCTCGATGGATTTGATACCACTCACATATAAATAAAGGTTTTGGTAATTGGTAGATACAAATCCCTCCATTTGCTGTGGCGACATTCCGCCATAAGGCTGCGAAACATATATCGTAGGCAAATTCAGATTAGGAAAAATATCTATATTGATCTCCGTGACGGCAATGATGCCCATCAGCACTACACCAATAATTAAAACGATAATCGTTATTGGTTTTCGTAATGAAAATTGAATCAGGTTCATGACTATTGTTTTTAAAATTGATTGATGAATAAATTGAAATTTCCTGATGATGCAGCCATATAAAGGAGAGATTGCCAAACGGCGATACTGGCAATATCCTTGTCTGTTTCTGCCCGGTTCAAATTGTACAGGGTTTGGGTAACATCAACGATGGTTGCAAGGCCATTGCTATATAAGGTTTTCTTCTGTTCATAGGCATCGCTGGCGGCCTTTAATTGGATCGGTGCTTCGCGGTATTTTTGCATGGCATTAGCCAATTGCTTATTACTTTCTTTCAGCTGATTATTGAGGTTGTTTTCCAGATAATTATATTCATTAGTTAGCGCGTCAGAATTATAATGCTGACTCTTAACCCGCGAGGCCACCCTGCCAAGATCGGTCAGGTTCCACGCTACACCTACACCAACCAGGTAATTTCCTCTGATCGGATCAATACCATTTAAGTAACTGTGATTATAGCTGCCGGGATCATCCGGGTTATAACCTGTTCCAAAACCTGATCCCCTGTCTTGCAGCATTCCAAAAAAGGATACTCTGGGCATGCTTGTTTTAGAAATGAATTTGGCTGATAGTTCGCTGCTTTTTACCCTTGCTGATAAAAAATTTAATTCCGGATGATTGGAGATATTATCAATGGGTTGTCCCGGTAGCCTGGCGGGTAATTGGCTGACATAAGAACTATCTAAAGAAAATGATTGATTATTGATTCCCAATTGTATCGAAAGGTTAGCCGCCTGGTTCTGCTCATAATTAATGGCATCTGTAACTGCTATGCGTGCTTTAGAAAGTTCGGCATTGGCAATAGCACTGTCAACGCCGGGATTTAAACCGTTCACCGCTCTAATCAGAATCACATCTCTGAGCTGGGAAACACGCGATTGGTTGACATCCATGGAATAGTGCAGGCGCTGGGCCGCCAACAGGTTTAAGTAAGCCCCGGCAACTCTAACCTGCTGCTGAAATTTCTCCTGTTCAAGGTCTGCCGCGTCCATATTATAAATACCTTTGGCTTGGGCTACATGTGCTTTTTGGAGACCAAATGAAAAGATATTCCAGTCGATATTTGAAGAATAGTACGCGCCGAAAGCGGCATTCCAATTTTGTTTAGCGGCAATGGGTCCCGCTGTTATGGTTGTTAACCCGGGCAGTCCGGAAGTCGTTCCATTTAAACCGTTTATAGTTCCATATGACTGTTGAGCTGATAAAACAAAATCAGGCAGACCATCCCTTTTGGCGCCGATTATGGATTCGGCTGATGCTTTTGCATAATTATCTTTAGCTTTTATTATTTGTTGTTTAGACAGTGCAATATTAAGCGCATTTTGCAGTGTTAAAACACTATCTGTTTGTTGGGCTTGTGCAGAAAAGCATGCCGGACCCAAAAAAACAGCCGATAGAATGCCGGTTATTACCAGCTTTTTCGTCGTTTTCATGATGAAAAAATTAAATGTTCAATCCAATGCCTCATCGAGGCATATTTTAAATTTTATGGAGATCCGGCCGGGCCGGACATGGGGGTTAAAAGCACATGATGAACATGTGCAGTTGATTAAAAAACAGGGGGCGCCCTGAGAGGCAGCAACCGAATTTGATATGCTAAAGAGAGCTTTTCCTTAAAGGATATGTAAAGTAGATTGAGAATTAACGTTACTGTTATAAAAGAAAGTACAAATGCCACAAGCGGGACATCCAACGCTTGAAAGTGCTGTGTATAACATTGTAGTTTACAATGAACAATGACCGCTTTTACATTAGTAGTGCGGGAATGAACCAGTTCGCTTTTGTGGTTTTTATGAAAGATCTCGGCATAACGCACCAATACCCGTCCCTGTAGCCCCAGAAAGATGGTCAGGATCAGCAACAGCTTCAATGCGGTATGTAGTGCCTTTTTCAATTTTTATTTAGTAATTATTTGCTATAATTTTATCAAGCACCTGCTGTGCCAGTTTTTCTTTCTTATTCTTGATTGCTTCCATTAGTTGTTCGTGTAAATGATGGCTCATTGCAAAATGACCAACTCCACGAATTTCTCTTTTAGAAAAAAAATCTCGTATTATACTAGTAAAGCCTTGATATATATCGGCAAGCGCTTTGTTTGAAGACGCCCTGGCAACGGCTATATGAAAGGCAATATCAGCATCAACACATGCCTGCAGTTGCTCGGCACGTATAGCCATTCTTCTATTTTCAAGGCATTGTTTCATCTCTACCAAATTGTTCTCGGTATGATTTTTCACTGCAAGTTTAACCGTTTCGTCTTCCAGCAATTTTCTTACTGCATTGATCTCGTCAAAATCGCCCCGACGTAACCTTTGGTCAATTGTTTCGTGTTCAATTCCACCATTTACAAAAGTGCCCGAGCCCTGCTGTACCTTCAAAATCCCGGTCATAGCAAGTGTTTTGATAGCTTCCCTAATTGTTGAGCGGCCTACGCCATAAAGTTTCATCAATTCAGGTTCAGCCGGTATTTTTTCACCCGAGGTATATTTATTCTGATCAATATCATGCCTTATCTTATTTGCAACCTGGTCACTCAATTTTTCTGACATCTTTATATAACCTTATCTTATTTTTGATACAAACATACGATGTTTAAAATAAACATCAGATGTTTATTTTAAAGCAGTATTAAATTGTTACAAAAACAATGCGTTGAATTTTTAAAAACTATTAGTGGTTAGCAGATAAGGATACCGCGGGAATAAATAATATAATAGCAAACATAAAGATCACAAAGGCCAAATATTTTTTTGTTGCTATTTGCGGTTAATGACTTTTGCAAACTTTTTAAATATCTATTCGCCGGAGATAATGATAAACACCCGGAATAATGACCCATGTCATTTTTTAACTCAAAAAGCTTGTGCAATTTTACGTATCATGAAAAAACTATTAATTGCCACAGATTTTTCGCCCAATGCAAGACATGCGGCTAAATATGGGTACTTATTGGCCAAGCAACTAAAAGCTGGAATTTTCCTGTGTAATACTATTACAATACCTGCAGAAATGCCCCTGTCTGGCATCACTGTTTGGCCCCCACAGGGCGAGAGCGATGCATTAATGGATGATTCTATTGAAGAATTAAAGCGTTTAAAAGCGCACCTGGAACAAACTGATCGTACCGATGCTTACAGGCCGCCGGTAGATTATTTAAACCAAGCCGGTAGCGTAAGGCAAACAGTAAATGATGCAGTCTCTAAGCAAAAAGTTGATATGGTTATAGCAGGATCACATGAGGCGGGTAGGCTGGGCACTTTTTTATTAGGAAATCATGCACATGAATTGATTGAATTTTCTATCAAACCCCTATTGATTATCCCCAATACTGCTAAGTTTACTCCCATTAAAAAAATAGCTTTTGCTACAGATTTTGAACATCCAGAAAATGACCTGAAACAAATTTATGAACTAATTGCTTTTGCGCGGCTGCTGGACGCAGAAATCCTGTTAACCCATATTTATAATGGAACCGGCCACTTACTAAACCTTGAAAAATGCATTGAAAAATTTCTGGTAGAAATATCCAATAAAGCTAATTACCCGCAAATTTATTACCGGGTTATTAAGCAGGACAAAGTAGAATCGGGATTGGATTGGCTTTGTAAACATTGTCAAATTGATATGCTGGCTATGGTTCACCGGAAGCATGATTTTTTAGAGCGTATTTTAAAAGGCAGCCATACAAAAAAGATGGCAGGTCACATTATTATACCTTTACTGGTCTTTCCCGGAAAATAGCTGACCCATTATGCCGATATTATAAAGTACGTTAAGGCATCTCGGCACAAAACGAACCAATGTGCATAATGTAAAATTAGCCTCACTGGTAAAGTACTGCAGGTTGTTTTTAAATGATAACGAGCACTTCCTAAGTTGTTCATTAACAGCATATCGGTTTATAAAACAAATATGCTGTAGAAGCTACATTCTACTCACTCCAAAAAACCTTTGCTTTTTCCAGGTATCAACAGTAAAAGAGATACTTAGCGTTTTAATAGCCCCTTTTTAGCTAAATTTTATATGATGAGAATCATTTATGATGATGATATCTATCATTCATTCCATCAGCAAGCGAAAGTACTTTTGGCCTGTACTTTACGCTATAAAAAAATAAAAAAATGAAAGCATTAGTATACCACAGCCCCGGGAAGAAATCATGGGAAGAAAAACCAAAACCAGAACTTAAAAAAACAACAGATGCAATTGTTAAAATTTTAAAAACCACCTTATATGAAACCGATCTGCATATGAAGGGCGACCTGCTCGAAGTTACCGACGGAAAAATATTAGGCCATGAAGCCGTAGGTATAGTTGAAGAAGTTGGGAGCTCGGTAAATAATTTAAAAAAAGGCGATTATGTGATTATATCCGGTATTACTTCCTGCGATAAATGCGAATTCTGCAAAAAAGAAATGTATGCGCATTGTAAAAAAGGTGGCCATGTACTGGGCTATACGATAGATGGTACTCAAGCCGAATATGTACGGATACCTTATGCTGATAATAGTCTTTATCTTATACCTACAGGTTTTGATAAAGAAGCCTTGATTCAATCAATAAAAACAGAACCAAAAAAACAAATTAGCCACAAGTTTAGACTTGGCAAGCTGCTGTAAGCGTATGACATGCTGCCAGTGAAACACTACTCAGAATATTATCAATGCTACGCTAAATAAAGCGGTTGATTAAGCATGCAGTTGATCTGATCTACAGGTTTCCTGAAAATAAAGAGAATTTTTGGGAGGCGGCCGCAATAATACGGTAACCGCTACCATTGTGGGCAATCCAACAGATGTTACCATCGTGCGGTAGGAGCAGCAGGCCGGTTCATGACCAAAAACATCATAATGAAGGTAGGATATGTAAACCAGGTTTACCAGAATTACGCTAATACCAATATTCTTAATGGCGGCAAATTCAACGGATTAATGTTCGAAGCCGCTATCGCATTCTAAATTCTAAAAAAATTCTCCCTCGTATCACGCATCACTCAGGGGGATTTTTAATTATTTCAAATGAAAAAGATTCTTATTTCAGGTTTAATTACCGGCTGTATTTTGTTTTTATTTAGTTATTATAGCCTGTTCCTCGCTGTCAAATTTTTGCCCGAGTTTTTTGTAGAGTGCAATAACCCTCTGTTTAGTTCTGATGGCAACCGGGAAGCGCTTTTCTACCTGCACGCTTTTATATTCAGCCTTGCTTTGTCGTGGTTTTGGGACGGGTTTAAAAGTTTGTTTAAAGGGCGGTTTATCTTACTAAGGGGGTTGGAGTTTGGATTAGTCTACTCCCTGATTGCCTTGCTGCCGGTTATGTGGATATCGTTCAGCTCGCTGGATGTTACCTTTGTAATGGTGTTGAGCTGGTTTTCATACGGATTAATGCAGGCCGTAGTAGCAGGTATTATATTGGCTGAAGTTAATCCCTGATAAGGCCTGCAACAAGCATGCTGCTGATCATTTTAATATTGTTTTCACCATCCCCGAAAGAAAAGTTGGAGGTCAGTGAAATGGCAGTTTGAGTGTTAAATTGTCGGACCAAATTAATAAAGGATAATTCTACTCACCTGTAGGCTATGGTTCCAGATGCTTTCTTCCAGTATTTTGTCCATGGCATCGGGTGTTATTATGAGAATATTTGCACCGAGTGCTATTTAATGAATTATACAGCAAAAGCATTAAATAATTACCAAAGATAGAAAAGAGGCTGTATCAAAATTCAATTGATATGGCCTCTTATTTTAGCCCCACAATAAAAATAAAATAACCCATAACCAATTTATTATAAATTAGTTATGGGTTATTACAGCGGAGAGGGAGGGAACAATTTTATATATATTGTTCCTTGTAAATCAAAGCCTTATATTTTATCAAGTCGTCAAGGTCACCTAATAGGTCACCTTTAAAATCGAGTAAACGATCGCTACGCTTATTTTGTAAATTTATAATATTTTAATACAAAATACAATAAGAGCTTGCATCAAGGAACATATTGTTTGTAGCCACAGGCCGCACAGAACGATTAGTAATCAAGTAAGGGTTGTTCCAATAAAACAATCTAGCTTGTAGCTCAATGAGACATTTATCTCAATGGCAGGATTATTTAAAGAGATTTTTTTCCAAAAACTAAATTTTCACTTTAACGGTAAATTCCGCCACTTATGACTGGAAATATGACAAATACTATCCAAAAAGGAACATTAGTAATATGCACTAAAATAAATAATATGGAAGAAAATAGTAACATTTTGGGCTGCTTTGTTTTTGGGGCATCAGTTTATTTTGAAGATGATCAAAGAACAAAAGATTTGGCCGCTGAGCAAAGTAAATTGTTTAGCTCTTATATTTTTGGAGAGAAAGGAATTTCTGATATCATAAAAAAATTGAAACATGAAGACTATGGGAAAGACATAATTTTAATCCTATTTAAATTTTATGTAAAGCCCATACCTTATTTGTTACAAAATTTAAAGGAGATAGAAAACTACACGAAGAATGAAAAATCAATCGGAATACCGGTAATTATAACTGAAGAGAATTTCTTTTATAAGTCCGAAGAAGAACGATACGATTATTTGAAGCAGTCAATTTTACAAAAGTTGGATATCTTAGCGGAAGTGATTAAGAAGAAAAAGTTAGATACAAGTATGGAGTTGTTGAAAGCGGACACAAGAAAAGTGCTAGATTGATGCCTAAACAGTAATGGGGTATACAAATGAAAGCAAAAACACTTCTTATAGTAATTCATTTAGACAAAAACATTACCAAATCTGATTTGGATTTAAGACATCTTTTAGTTGGTACAATAGAAAACAGGAATCTAGGAGAAGTGGTGGAAGAAACCTCATCCCCAGAGATAATGGAAGTTGCTATAGAGGTTTCCGGGGAAAAGAAAATAGAAGATGATTTACAAAGTTTATTAATCTCTTTAGGATTCAATGATTTCAGTATACAAGAAATAAATGAAAATGATGAGTGATAACCTTTGCACGTGTGCCGGCTGTGCTGTAGCAAAAGAAAAGTGTAGCATCCGCTGATCATATTCTTTCGCCTGCCGGAGGTGTCGTATCGTAAGTTTATTGTTTTCAATTACTGTCGTCATTAATTCATTCCTTTCTCAATTCTTTTAAGGTCGACCAACGGGAGCGAGTTCCGGATCATCCCAGTCGGGGTGTATCCGGGTTTTTGTATAGCAAAAACATTAACTCGCTCCTTATAAAAGCGCAAAATTGTACAAGCGATTGTTGGATTGGACATATGTTATCGGGGTGGCCAATTGTTAAGCAACAAAAAGCAAAAGAAGGCCGTGCTGTCAAGGGAACGTGGAATAAAAAGGAGGCGTAGGAGCCATGTGGGTTTATGCCGCGAAAGCCCTTTACTGTGCGGCCTTCGCTGGCTATCTTTGCGATACAGCATGGCTACCTTTGATTTTACTCAACAGCAAGCTTTCTTTTTAATTGGTTCATATCGGCGCTCACCTTCGCATCCAGTATTTTCGCATAATGTTGCGTTGTTTTAATATTGGTGTGACCAAGCATCTTGGAAACGCTTTCTATGGATATACCATTTGCTAAAGTAATAGTCGTAGCAAATGTATGCCTGGCTATATGATAAGTTAACTCTTTGGTAATGCCGCAGGCATCTGCGATCTGCTTTAAATAGCTGTTCATTTTTTGATTGCTTAATACAGGCAACAATAATCCGTCATCTACACATTGCGGATGATCTTCGTATTGCGCCAATAATCGTAATGCTTGGGGTAATAGAGGAATTCTTGAATCTGTATCTGTTTTTTGCCGGCTGGTATAAATCCATTTTTGGCCGTCCAATCCGGTTACTAATTCAGACCGTTTAAGTTTTTTTACATCCGCGTAAGCAAGGCCAGTGTAGCAACTGAAAAGAAAAATATCCCTTACCTGCCTGACTCTGTCACTGATGAGCGTTTTAGAAGCCATAAGGACCAGTTCTTCGGCGTTTAGATAATCTCTTTTCACCTCTTTGACTTTGGGCTTATATTTAATAAAAGGATCCTTATCCAGCCAGCCGTTTGCAATACAGATTAGAATGATCTTTTTAAAATTCTTTAAATATTTGACGGTTGAATTGTTATTGCAATTCCTTTCCGAACGAAGGTAGAAATCATAAGACATGATAAACTCGTGATCAATACGCTTAATGTCGATATCCAGGATTTTGTACTTCCACTGGAGGAATTCTTTGGTATGCTTTAAGCTAGTCACATATCGGTCGAGCGTTCCCCTTGCATATTCTTTTCCTACCAGGGTTGCAACCTGTTTATTATGCTGCTCGAAAATGGGAATTAACATATTACTTGTTAATACTTCTTCATCGCTCGTAAGTAGGCTTTTTAGTCCGGAAACTGTTACCGGCACCTTCCAGTCGATCATCACATGATAGGCTTCGTAAACCTGAAGTTCAAGATTTTTTAAATGTGTGTTCAGTGATTTTACCTCTTCGCTCGAGCCGCTGAGCTTTTGTGCGCTTGTAGTCCATTTGTCAGGATTGACATAGCGTTTAGAGGAGATTTCGATGCGCTGGCCACCAATCGTGATACGCAGATAAACGGGCACAGTTCTTTCTGCTGTGATTTTGGCTCTCTTTAAATACAAAGAGTAGAGAAATTGAATTTTTCATCGCAAAGGGCGCTTTAAAGTGAATAAAATTAGATTATTACCTGGCAGCAATCAAGATGTTTAATGGTTGAACATGCTCAACTACAGCAACTTACAAGCGTTTCGGTGACCTGATCGAGGTACCCTTAAAAGGTCACCCAGGAGACACCTATACTATGCGATTATTTGGTTTATTTTGACTTTTCCGGTAAACAAAAAACGCCGTAAATGTTTTATTTACAGCGTTTTGATGTTTTTTGATAAATACTTAGCGGAGAGGGAGGCTTCAACGGAAACTAAAAACCCCGCTAATAGTCAATATGTTATGTGTGATCAATTTCTTACTCACCGAAATACTCACCACTTTCAAATACAGATTAATTGCAAATCTTATGATTAAAGATAATCATAAGATTTAACTTTCACAAGAGAATCCTGTCAAACATGGCCATATTATTGAAAAAAAACCCGCAGACAGCCCCATCCCAATGGTAATAATTAGCCACAAGGCCTGGGTAAATGTTCCTTTAATGCTTTAGGTAATTCTGCAATGGTGGTTAAGTCATAACCCATACTTGGGTTCTTACAACACCTAACAAAGCCCCATTTTATTTTCGGTTACAACAAAAGTAGATTTGGTTACATCTGCTTGATAATTGTTGCGGACTTTTGCTTTATTAAAAATACAAAATTATGCAAAAAAAGTTATCGTAATCGGAGCAAGCTGGACATTCCGGAGCCGTTGACCACCTCGTTCCGAAATAGCAAACAGTTAATTCCGTAACACTTTGACTATATTAATTTATTGATTATTAATTGCGATTTCCCTAATTGCCTACACAACTCGGTGTCCAAAGCGCACGGAACAGCCTGGTCAAGCCTCCCGGAATATCCGGATTCGCTGCCCAAACTGATTAGGCTGCTGGCCACTTCTATAAGGATAGTGGTTTTTCTCCGGCATTGCATCCAGCAAATGCAGTTGTTCTTTTAAAATGCGTTCCGTGTCCTCATAGCTGCGTTCGTCAAGTAAGCTATAAATGGTGGCTTGCAGGTTTTCTGCTGTTTTTAGGTTTTCGGACATTGGTTAAAATTAATTATAAAAATAACTTAATTCGGAGTTAACGGTAAAAGAAGGATGGATTGAATTGGTCTATTTTTCCAAAGCAAACTGAAGGCTTCTCGAATTAAAAAAAGTCCTTGTTGGCTGGCATGATAAACATTGAGTCATATTATTAGCATATTTTCAACGGATTTTAATCTAAAACATGTTGTCCGGTAGTTGGTTCTACTATAAAAGAAACGTAATGAAGAGCTGGCAGGAAGTTGATAATAAATTGCATAAGGTGTTTAAGTTTAAGGATTTTTCTGAAGCATTTTCCTTTATGACCAGGGTTGCTTTGTTGGCAGAATCCAATCAACATCATCCAACCTGGAAAAATGAATGGAACAAAGTTGAAATTTGGTTATCAACCCATGACAAAGGCGATATCGTTACCGAGAAGGATAGATCCTTGTCCAAGGCGATTGACGATTTACTGCCTTGATATTCAGCAGATGATCTCTAAATGATTCTGCGTTCGGACTGATAAACAAAGCATTAAGCATCATTTGAGGTTAAATATCACTATCCGGCCGGATATAGTTATTTCGAAGAAAAATAGTTGCGCGGTGCTGGACACGAAATGGAAAAATCTAAAAGATGCAAACCCTTCTGCCAGTGATCTGAGACAATCGTACGTATATCATCATTATCACCAGGCGGATAAGGTCGCATTGGTTTACCCGGGCTATTTTAACAAGCAGGATGGCTTTTATTTTGACGACGCAGGTGCGCTGTCGTCCAGGGAATGTGCGGTACTGTTTCTCCCGCCGGCAGAAGACATTGACCAATGGCAAAAAGATATATCAGATGCAATAGGCCGCTAAGCCTGCTGCGACCGTTTAAGCGCCTTCATCGTTTCCAATTCCTTCTTTTATAGATTTTCCGTTTCAATCTCGTCATCCGCGAAAGCGTCTGTTAAGGCATGTGCTATGTATTGACGTATATTGTTTGATTCCATATATATTAATGGCTAATATTTTTAAGCAGATTACCGGCTAATCTTTTAAATAAGCTGGTGTTTTGTGTAATGATTTCAGCATCAGCCATCATTCCTTGTCTCAACTCCAAAGACTTATGCATGTCTGTTAAGTTGTTTGTTTTAAAATCCACCTCTGCTATATATCCACCATCTCTGAATGCGCCACTGGTAATATATTTAATTGTACCATGCAACATTCCATATTCCTGATAAGGATAGCTTTGCAATTTTATAATTACTTGCTGCCCCTCATTAACTTTTCCTACAATACTTTGTGGTACCATCATTTCGCCAAAAAAGTCGGTGTCATTACTTGAGATGAAAAATATATTTTGATTGGGTAACAGTTGCTGGTTTTCATGAATTATGCCCGCATACATCAATCGTCCCGGTTGTGGTGCGAATAAGGTGATATCGCCTGCGGCGCTTTCCACAATAGCTAAAGGTTGATTTGCTTTAACTATCTGATTGTTTTTTGATAATATCCTGACTAATTTGCCTGGTACCTTAATTATAACCGGCTGCGGAAAGCTGAGTGAACGTACCTTTAATGATGTCTTTACTATATCCGGGTACTTAATTAGTTCAGACAATCCTAAAATTAATACTAAAACAGAAAAAAACACCATAACACCCCAACGCAGCAGCCATGAAGGCGGAGCGCCAATTATTTCCTGCATTTCTTCGGTATGCCTTTGTTCTATTTTGGTGTCTATTGATGACATATAGAAATTGTTTAATTAATAATGATGTTACACGCCTAGTTCTAATTGATTTTTTACCAAGCCATAATATTCGCCTTTTAAATTGGTGAGCTCATAATGCGTGCCCTGTTCTATAATCCTGCCTCTATCTAATACAATAATATTATCGGCATTGCTTACTGTGCTCAGGCGGTGTGCCACAACAACTACCGTACGACCAGTGAAAAATTCCTGCAGGTTATCCATTATTACCCGCTCATTATTTGCATCTAACGCGTTGGTAGCTTCATCAAAAAATAGGTATTGCGGGTTTTTATATACCGCCCTCGCAATAAACAAGCGTTGCTTCTGACCCTGGCTAATACCGCTCCCGGCAGATCCTATCTTAGTTTGAAGCCCGAAGGGTAAGTCTTCAATAAAATCAGCTATGTTAGCCACTTTAATAGCTTGTTGTAACTTATCCTCATCCGGAAACTCATCACCTACGGCTATGTTAGACGCAATGGTATCTGAGAATATAAAACCATCCTGCATTACGGTACCACACTGGCTTCGCCAGGTTTTAAAGCTAAACTGGTTGAGTTTGGTTTCCCCTATCCTTATTTCTCCTTTTTCTGGTTCATAAAACCGTAGCAGCATTTTGAGTATGGTTGTTTTACCACTCCCACTCATACCCACAATTGCGGTGGTTTTGCCTTCGGGAATATGTAAGTTAATATTTTCCAATACCGGATCATTTCCGGCACCCGGATAGCGAAAAGTAAGGTTATTTATGCTGATGCTTTTATTTACCGGCAATTCTCTTATCCATTCATTATCAGCCGGTTCCTCATCTTCCAGCTCATGAACCTCATTTAAACGTTCCAAACTTATTTTTGCATCCTGGTATGATTGAATGAAACCCAGCATTTGCTCAATAGGGCTGCTTACCTGACCAACTATATATTGTATGGCCATCATGCCTCCCAGAGTGATGTCGCCGTCAATAACCGCCTTTACGCTTAAAAAAGTTATGGTAATATTTTTTGCCTGGTTAATAAATGAAGATCCGGCCGACTGGTACTGGCTAAGCGCCAAATTCTTTACTTTAAACTTGAATAAATTGGCCTGAACGTGTTCCCAGCCCCAACGTTTTTGCTGTTCGCAATTATTTAGTTTGATCTCCTGCATACCATTGACCAATTCAACAACAGTACTCTGATTGGTAGACGCAAAATCAAATTGTTTGTAATTAATTTCCCTTCTTCTTTTTAAGAAAGCCACAATCCATACCGTATACAAAATGGTACTTATTAGCGATACCATAAAAATAACCGCATTGTAGTAAACCAATATGATAGTAAATATAACCAGGTTGATCATTGAAAACAATGTGCTTAAGGTAGTACCGGTTAAAAAACTTTCTATATCCCGCTGGTCACTCATCCGCTGCATAATGTCGCCGGTGGTTTTAGTTTCAAAATAGCTGACCGGCAGCTTCATTAGCTTCATTAAAAAATCGGTAAGAATAGAAATGTTAATACGCGAGCTTACATGCAGCAATATCCATGACCTGATAAAATTGACACTCATGTTCCCTATAAAAAGCATTACCTGCGCTATAAGAATAAGATAAACAAAACTAATATTACGCGTATTGATACCGATATCCACCATGGATTGCGTAAGAAACGGTGTTATCAATGAAAGCAAAGTACCGATAGACAGGCCGAATATTAGCTGAATGAATAACTGGCGATAAGCATAAAAGTAACGAAGAATGGACCACCAGTTTAACTTCTTCTTCTCATCCTCTTGTTCAAAAAATTTAGGCGTAGGGCTTAGTAGTAAAGATATACCATCATACATTTCTTTATGACCAAACCAGTTTTTTGCAAACTCTTGCTCTGTGTAATTGACTAATCCTTTTGCCGGATCAGCTATATAAAAAACACCTCTTTTAATTTTATATAATACAACAAAATGGTTTTGGCGCCAGTGTAAAAGGCATGGCAGCTCAGCTTCTTTTAACTGATCTATAGTTAACTTAACGCCCAGTGAGCGAAAGCCTATTTTTTCGGCAGCCTCACTAATGGCCAGTAATGACACACCGCGCCTGTTAATAAAACATAGCGTCCTTAATTTTTGGATTGGAAAATTACGGCCATAATGTTTGGCCACCATACGTAAACACGTAGGCCCGCAATCTCTTTGATCTTGCTGTTTGTAGTGAGGAAATTTTAACATTAGGTCAGGTCCTTTACAATATTTAATTGCAAACATTAAGGTAGTACTTTATTTATAAATATCCTTATATAAGTTATAATCATTGAGTAATAAATTATTATCTTATGTGAGCGGTTCAGTTCTAATGATATTGTTCCGATTTTTCGTTAAATTTCTAATTGCTTTCTGGCTTGAGTTATTACCTATTGCTATATCAGCGGGTTATTACTACCTATGCTTTGCACCAGCAAGAGTATAGCCGTGACCAGGCCGGGAGTTTTAAACAGGTTAGTAAAGCTATCTGCCAGTTAAATGAAGTTAAATAAGCCGAATTAGACACCAGGAAAGCAATAAAATGGCGATCGCTCCTGTAATAACAAATAAATAAATTAAGCGCAGATTTTAGCCAATCTGAAAAGGAAGAAAGTAATCTTATCAATAAAAAATATTTTGATATATAAAATAAACTATTTAACTTAGTTCTAACCAATTAGTTAAACCTATCTTAATCACTTAAAAAAAACCCCCTAAGTATAAAATCTGATAAGGTTGGTCATCTATTTATTTAAACTGTGGCGTAGCCATTTTTATAATTTAACTGCCTTATGGAAAAAGATAATATTACTCAGGTTTTAAACCTGCTAATTGGAGAATTGCGCGCTCCGGTTACCTGTCAAAGTGTTGAAGAAGAACTTGCCAGACACCCTAAATACGCTACCTTGCTTGCCTTTAGTGATCTGCTAAATAACTGGCGCATTCCTAACATGGCATACAAATTAACTTATGAAGAGTTATTAGCAGCCGAAGTTCCCGTTCCGTTTGTTGCTTATCTCAACAATGCAAAATTTGCTTTGATTACTCATATAACCAATAATCAGGTAATTATATCAAATGATACTTGGAACAGACATAAACTGGGCATTGATGAATTTAAAGCCCTTTACGGCGGCTCAATTCTTGTTGCCGAAAAGGATGAGACATCGGGCGAGATCGATTATCCCCTAAAACAAAGAAGGGAAAAGCTTAATAATATACGCACTCCATTAGTTGTTTGGGGTGCATTAATTGTGCTATTTGCCTTCGTGCTACTAAACCCCTCTTATACCTTAGATTTTAACTGGCAGGTAGCGCTATTAACCCTTTTTAAAACTACAGGCGTGGCAGCGTCTATACTGCTGCTTATACAAAGTATAGATGCCAACAATCCGTTGATACAAAAGCTATGCGGAGGTGATAACAATAAAGATTGTAATGCAATACTATCATCAAAAGCCGCTAAAATAACTGATGAGTTAAGTTGGTCAGAAGTTGGTTTTTTCTATTTTGGAGGCACTTTGCTTACAGTGCTGCTTAACCCCGACAACAACGGTACGCTGCAAATCATCGCGTTGATTAATATCATAAGCCTTCCTTATACCTTTTACTCAATTTATTATCAATGGCGGATAGCCGGGCGATGGTGTGTGTTATGCTGCACAGTACAAGCTATATTATGGTTTGAGTTTTTCGCCTTATTGCCTTACCTGCAAAACGGCATACAACTGCCGGGTTTACAACAATGGGGCAATTTATTTATAGGTATGGCAATACCCATATTGTCATGGATATTTATCAAGCCTTACCTGCAGCTATCAAAACAAATACAGCCACTTAAACAACAGCTACGCAAGTTTAAATATAATACCGAGCTGTTTAATAAGTTACTTAACGAGGAGGAGAAGTATACGCTGCCTGCCGAAGAAGATTCGCTTGTTATAGGTAACCGCGAGGCCAAGCATGTTATCACTATGGTATCAAACCCTAAATGCCAGCCTTGCTCAAAGGCGCATAAAGAATTGGATGAATGGATGGCCAGCCGTGATGATATTAAACTGCAAGTTGTTTTTCCTGCCTCAAACAATGAGACCGATGTCAGAACAAAAGTAGCGTTACATATAATGGCTTTGCAAGCCAGCCAGGATAGTGTTTCCCTTAAACATGCAGTTAATGACTGGTATGAGCATGAACAAAACGATTATGATGCCTGGGTTAAAGCATATCCGGTAGAAAAGAAAATACCGTATGATCAAGCGCTTGAGGCCCAGTATGAATGGTGTTTGCGTTCAGAAATAAAAAGCACCCCTACCATTTTTATTAACGGGCGCAAATTGCCCGGGATATATCAAATAAGCGATATTAAATACTTTATATAAGCATTTCAGAAAAAATTGTCGGCCACAATGAAGTTGCCTGTCTTCGGTAAAACAGGCGGAGAAACCGCGCTCCTTATTGCGGACCAATTAATACTTTATTATGAAAAAGTTAGCATTAAAAATGGGAGGCAATGCGCTTACTAAAGAACAAATGCAGAACATTAGCGGCGGTGATAACCAGTGCACCCCCTACGGTTGTGCATGTTATTGCGATGATGAAGTGAATAATCCGTTTTTTGTAGCATGTTCCAATGACGCTTATAGTTGTTCCTACATTTGCACCACAGATTATGGCAGACCATTTCAATACTGCATAGATTGGTAGTATTTTATTTAAAAGAGGCCGTCTCATAAGTACTTATGAGGCGGTTTTTTATTGAATCAGTTTTCAATGGGATAGGGAGCAAAGATCCTACTCTTAAGCTTTCCACTTTCTGAGGTTATGTGCGATAGAAAGCAACCTAATTTTGACCTCGGTTTTCGTTAGTCCTTTAAGCAAGAATCTGCGGAAGCCGTGGTTATGTTTGATCTGAGCAAATACCCGCTCCATGTCCACGGGTCGTCATTTACGATATTTAATGCCTTGTTCGGTATTTCTCCGCTCCTTGGTTTCCTGCTTATATTTTCTAAGGTTATGGTTAACTTCGCAGATACGGTTCCCCTGTCCCTAGTAACAAACTCCCCACATCGGGCAGCCTTGGCAGTTTTGGGCCTAATAGCGGCTAATGAGCTGTACATAACCGGATATGGTTATTCTTTGGCTATCATCAATGTGCTGCATCTTTTGTTCTATTGGACTTGATATATTTAGCAATAAGGAATACCAGAAGCAGGGGCTGAATGCTCTCCTTTGATTTCCAGTTATGATCAATACTCATATACTCAAACTACTTCTTTAAAATCGATGCATTAAATTTAATGAGTGAAGCAACTGAAGATTATAAACTACATGAATCAGAAGTAAAATTGGTAAGCTTGAATATTCAGAAGTTAATATCTGCGCAAGTACGATCAGCACGCGCTTATTTTTTTCGTGTACTTGATAATTCCGTGGATCCGCATATTGGTCAGGGTGCCCGGTGAGATATTCAGCAATTTGCGCACCTGTGCGCTTCTCAGCCATTTCTTAGGCTGTTCAATGGTTTGACCGATGATACTTTTGATCCGGCCGAGTAACCGGTCCCCGAACTCCTTCAGGTCTTCCTTAGTGATAATTTCTGCTGCCATAATGTTTTTTTATTTAGTTGATATTCAATTCAACCCGTAACGGGTATAACTTCAATCAAAAGTGGTCAGCCGGCAGTATATTTATTCATCCCTATCAGGTAAGGTAGGTGCTTTTTAGCCAGATTTAGCGTGATTTGATACCCTTGACAAGCGGATGGATGGTAAGGAGCAATACAGATTTATAGAATTCTGCATTGCTATAATTACAACTTTATAGAAATGTAGAATTATGTATTTATAGAAATTTAGAACGTATGCGCTAAACTTACCCTTTTTATGATTCATAAGATTTGTAGCCAATTCTTTTGCGCGGCCCGGCTTCTTGTTTAGGGGTATTTACT
>NZ_JAQBOW010000113.1 GCF_028287845.1 Mucilaginibacter sp. | reverse complement strand
TTGCCCTTCGAATCGCGCCATGGGTTTTTGGTTCCCCAAAGATTGTCAAAACGTCTTTGCAGCATCTTCATTTTTTCAGCCACAGCATCTTCTGCATGTTGTTGTAATCGCGAGTCGATAGTAGTGTATATCTTTAAGCCATCTTCATAAAGGTTATAATCGTTGTCTTTACACCATTTTTTTATCCAGCGCTCAACCGCCTCCCGAATATATGAATCGCCATGCGAATCATCCTCTACATAGCTTAAATTAAGCCCTATTGGCATTTTAGTATAGGTATTATAATCAGGTTTGCTTAAAAAGCCATATTTCTCCATTTGCCCCAATACGGTATTTCTGCGCTCAACCGCTTTATCCGGGTTGTTTATCGGATTATAGGTTGATGTAGCCTTAAGCATGCCTATCAGCGTGGCAGCTTCGGCAGGGGTAACGGCGTCAGGGGTTTTATCAAAGAACTTAAGTGAAGCAGTTTTTATACCAAACGAATTGTTGCCAAACGGCACCGTATTTAAATACAGGGTAAGTATTTCCTGCTTATTATAAACATGCTCAATTTTATAAGCGGTTAGCCATTCCTTACATTTCGAAACCAGCGTGCGGATAACAGGGATATGCCTTAATAGCCCCTGCGATTTTCTTTTACGGGTAGAATATAAGTTTTTTGCCAATTGTTGTGTAATGGTGCTGCCCCCGCGTTTATCACCTTTAGCTGTTGAAAGTATACTGGTGACGAAAGAGTAAAAATCAACGCCGCCGTGTTTGTAAAACCGCACATCTTCTGTTGCTACTAACGCGTTTATCAGGCTGGGCGATATGGCTTTATAATCAACCGGCGAGCGGTTTTCACGATAATATTCTCCTATTAATTTACCATCGGCCGTATATACTTGTGAACCAACAGATAAACTTGGGCTCCTAATATCTTGCATATCAGGCGAATAGCCAAACAACCACAGGAAGTTTAATTCAATACAGCAAAAAAAGATAATTAATGAATATATAATGATGAGGAAGTATCTCAGGTATTGGTTTTTTATACGTCTGAACATGCGGTAAAGATGTAAAATTATGGCTCAAAATCATAGCCCGTTAATAATTATGTAACAACGTAATTTTAACTGTTAAATTTTAGGAGAGAGCAATGCAAAATACGTTGTATTTGGTTTACTTTTTGGTTGCTTTCGCAAATTTATTAAACGCAAGGGCCTTAGTTATCCAACTATCAAATTCCTTTTTTGTTTTCATGGCATCTTCACTTACAAAAATAAAATCCTTTAACGCTTTTCCATTACGTATCATGCCACGAACGCCGTGTTTTTCAAGGGCATCCTTATATTCGGGACCTATGCGGCAAAGCATTTCATCACCGCTGGCACAAACGCACATTTTGCCATTCACCATAAAGCAAATGCCCCTAAACATTTTCTTTTCTTCAATATCCGGCAGGTCATGATCTGCTAATGCTTCTCTTATTTTATCCGCGAGTTTTTCGTTGTAGGCCATTGTTTATAAGTAAATAAATGGATAATGTTTTACTAAAAATGTGCTTCGGTAACAAAACTTGATTTGCCATTTTTAACAGCTACTGCTTTAACAACAGTTCTTGCTAAAATGGGTATGGGCTTACTATAAACTGCGGAAGCCGTTGTAGGAGCAGAGCCATCTATTGTATAATAAATAGTATTAATCTCTGTATCATTACTTCTTATCTCTACCTGTGTAGGCGGGGCAAACGTTTTTAATAAAACTATGGTTGGGTTGGGAACTATTAAGTTGTCTGCGATATTAGATTCCGGTTTGTCCAAATCCTGCATAAACATTTTATTAGCCAGGCGGCCGGTATAAACTTCAAATTCGCCACCGTTGGCTATGTTGGTATAATCCAGATAGAGTTTATTGTATGACTTTTTATTAAGGCTCATGCCCTGTAAATAAATATTATTCCTGCTTACCAGTGAGCCCGAATTTAGGATGGTGAATTTTTTTCCATTCTCAAGGTTAATAACCGCCTTTTCAAACTGTGGCAAACCTACCTGAAATTGCTGCTGGCCGGGAGCAATATTATACATCCCCAATGAGCTCATTACATACCAGGCCGACATCTGCCCGCAATCATCATTACCAGCTAAGCCATCTGGCTTATTACTGTATTCTTCGCTTAAAATGCGATTAATATAAAACTGCGTTTTGTCCGGTTCATCTGTAAAATTAAACAGGTAAGCCATGTGATGGCTTGGCTCATTACCATGCGCATACTGGCCTATTAAACCAGTAATATCAACCCGCTGGATGCCTGTCATTTTTGATGAAGTGGTAAATAATTCATCCAGTTTATTTTCAAAGTTTACTTTACTGCCCATGCGGTTTATTAAGCCATTTACATCCTGTGGTACCAAGAAAGTATAATGCCAGGCATTGCCTTCTACATAGTTTTTATTTACCTCTGTAGGGTCAAAGGGCTTATACCAATCGCCATTAATGCGGGCCTGCATAAAGCCATTGTCTTTATTCTGAACGTTTTTCCAGTACTGTGCACGTTGTATGTATTCGGCATATTCCTGCGGCTTATTCAGCATTTTAGCCATTTGAGCGATGCACCAATCGTCATAAGCATATTCCAGCGTTTTTGATACCGATTTAGGTTCATCATCAGCCAATACCAAACCATTTTTACGATAAGAATCTAACCCATACTGGTTACGGTTTACCGCAGATTTCATAGCAGTAAAAGCTTTTTCCGCATCAAAATCTCTTATACCTTTTGCATAAGCATCAACAATAACCGGGATAGAATGGTTGCCTATCATACAATAGGTTTCGTTTGATGCAAGCGGCCAGATGGGCAATAAGCCTTGCTGGTCATACATCGCCAGGAAGCTTTTAATAAAATCAAGTGTGCGTTTGCGGTCTATTAATTCCAATAAGGGATGCTCTGCCCTAAAAGTATCCCATAAAGAAAATACGGTATAGTAATTAAAGCCTTCGGCAACATGTACCTTTTCATCCATGCCACGATACTGACCATCAACATCACTGTAAATGTTTGGCGATAGCATGCTATGATACAGCGCAGTATAAAATATGGTTCTTTTAACCTTCCCATAATCAACAAATGGTACTTTTTTAGCCGGAACACGACGGCTGGCGCCATAACCTATATTATTCACCGATGGTTGCTGTTCTTGCTCTGCCTCCGGGTTGCCGCCTTCAACTTCAATTTTTGCCAGTTCATTTATCCAGGCTGTTTTGGCGGCTCTCTGTACCCTTTTAAAATCAAAATCAGGTATTTCGGCATCAAGGTTCTTTAACGCACCGTCTGTACTTACTGCTGATATGCCTACCTTTGATATTACTTCGCCGGGATTAGCAAATTGGATATATAGTTTGACATTTTTGCCTTCTGCCTTTTTTAATCCATTTTGCAAAACATCATTAATTGCTATGCCATAAGTTTTAAATGGCTTTGAAAACTTGGCATAAAAATATACAAATTGATCTTTTGCCCAGCTTTTTGATTCGCGCAGGCCCCGGATCTCATGGTCATTTACTATTTCTATCCATGAATTAATTACGGTATCACGGTGCTGCAAATCAATAATAATATTTGCCTGTTGGGTTGATGGATAAGAATACCGGTGCATACCCGCCCGCATGGTGGCCGTAAGCTCCACATCAATGCCATATTTATTGAGCCTGGTTTTATAATAACCGGGATTTGCTGTTTCGTTCTTTTTAGTAAAAGGCGAGCTATAATCGGTATTTTTAAGTTGGGGATTGCCTGTTGTTGGCATAAACAGGATATCGCAATAATCGGGGATGCCTGTACCACTTAAATGAGTATGAGAAAAGCCATAAACAACAGAATCTGTATAATGATATCCAGAGCAGCCATCCCAACCATCTAAACGAGTATCGGGGCTTAATTGTACCATGCCAAAGGGCAATACAGCACCAGGGTAAGTATGCCCGTGACCGCCGGTACCAATAAATGGGTCAACAAACTGGGTATAATCTTTTTTCTTTTGTGCCGATGCGGATACAGCGAAACCAAAAGTAACTAAAAGTAAAACACGGAATAGCTTTATCACTTTACAGATTTATTTTTAAAGCGCAAATTAACAAAGTTTATCAGGTTTGTAACCGGGGATAGTTCTGTATTTTGTTAAATACAATTAAACAATTTTAAAATCGTCGGCATCCTTTAAAAATGGGAGGGTGCGCCGTACTTTTATAACTTCATCTGCAATTATAGAAAAGGTGTAAAGATCCTCTTCATCACGTTTATAGTAAACTACATTGCCATTTGGATCTATACAGGTTGAATCGCCAGAATGGTAAACCTCATTACCATCATGCCCAACACGGTTAACTCCTATTACGTAAGCTTGATTTTCGACAGCACGGGCGGGTATTAAAGTACGCCAGTGTAAAGCGCGGCGCTCTGGCCAGTTGGCAACTATAAGTAATAGGTCGTAAGTTTCATTAACGTTCCGTATCCATACCGGGAAACGCAGGTCATAACAAATCATTGGGCAAATTTTCCAGCCCTTTAGTTCTACAATCAGCTTTTTAGTGCCGGCTGTATAGGTATTGTTTTCTTTGGCTAAACCAAACAGGTGTCTTTTATCATAATGGCTGTGCGTTCCGTCCGGCGACATCCATATAAGCCTGTTATAATATTTTCCATTTTCAGCTATAATAAGGCTGCCTGTTATTATACAAGTATATTGTTGTGCAATTTTATGCATCCATTGCATGGTCTTACCACCCATGGGTTCGGCAAGTTCCTCCGCATTCATAGTAAAGCCGGTATTAAACATTTCGGGCAGTACAATAAGGTCGGTTTTCTCCCGTATACCAGATAACCGCAAAGCGATGTTTTGCAGATTTTTATCTATTTTTTCCCAAAACAGGTATCCTTGAAACAAAGTGATTTTTAAATTATCCATAATATTTAGCTTCGGCAGGTAACTAATACGTGATATCTCTTATCAAAGTTTAAACTCCATTAATCTATTAACGGCATCATCCAATGTTTCTTGCTTTTTTGCAAAACAAAACCTCAAAACACGATAATCCGTTCCTTGCGTATAAAAAACAGAGGTGGGTATACAAGCTACACCAGCCTCTTTTATTAACCTTAATGCAAAATCTGTATCGCTTTCTAATGTTAAATGGCCATATTTAACTGATTGAAAATAAGAGCCATAAGAAGGCAATAATTCTAATCCGGTTTGTGCTAATCCTTTTCTAAAATGATCTCTTTTTTGCTGAAAAAAAGCGGGAAGGCTTAAATAGGTATCTTCATTTTTTAAATATTCAGCAATGCCGTACTGCATGGCCGAGTTAACACTAAAAACCAAAAACTGATGCACTTTTCTAAATTCCTGCATTAAATAGGCAGGGGCCAGGCAATAACCAATCTTCCAGCCTGTAGCATGGAGCAGCTTACCAAATGATGCAACAATAAAACTGCGTTGCTGTAATTCGGGATAACGGGCCATGCTGTGATGGGTTTCGCCATCATATATCAAATGTTCATATACTTCATCACTTAATATCAATATATTCTGATTTTTCACAATAGCGCTTAATTCTTCTATATCTTCCTTACGCAAAATAGTAGCCGTAGGGTTATGCGGTGAATTAAGAATAATCAATTTTGTGCGACTATTAACCAGTTTTTTAACCATATCCCAGGCAATGCGGTAATCCGGCGGCTGCAGTTCTAATGATTTTACAATGCCGCCCATTAATTTAATAGCAGGGGCGTAACAATCAAACGCGGGCTCAAATATAATTACCTCGTCGTTTGGATGGATAACCGCACTTATAGCGGTAAATATGGCCTGTGTGCCGCCAGCTGTAACAGTTATTTCTGTATCCGGGTTATAGACGGCGCCATGCAGTCTTTCTGTTTTGTAAGCTATTTGTTCACGTAAAGCTTTTACACCAGCCATTGGCGCATATTGGTTATGGCCATCTTTCATGGCCTTGTTTACCATCTCTATTAATTCGGGAGAACAGTCATAATCAGGAAAGCCTTGTGAAAGATTTATAGCACCAACTTCGGCCGCCAAAGCCGACATGGTGGTGAAAATAGTTGTTCCTACCTGGGGGAGTTTAGATGCAATAGATGTCATGTTTGGCCAAAATAAGTAAAAACCGTATACATATTGTAATTTGATTTCACTTTACCTTTCTACTTTTGCCTTTCATACCTATTACCTAACTTAGTAAAATGAAGTTAAAGAGATATCTACCGATTATATTTATTGCTATCCTCCTGGCATCGTGCCAATCCACTAAAAATAAGACCGTACCTGTTGTTGGTTTTGTTGATGCTTTTGAAGACGCAACTATAGCGCAGGCAAGAACCGGTTTTACCGATGCCTTAAACAAAAAAGGCTTTAGCGAAGAGAAAAAAACAGTTCAAATAGAATATCGCAATGCACAGGGTAATATCCCAACGCTAACGCAGATAGTTAATTATTTTGTATCAGAAAATGTTGATCTTTTGGCTACCTGCACCACGTTAGCAACCGTTACGGCAGTGCAAAACACTAAAACAATTCCAATTTTTGAGATAGTATCACCAACACCAGAGCGAATGAAGGTGATAGGTGCCGATGGCAAGGCCCCGGCCAATTTATTTGGCGTAATGGAGGATCTTCAATACATAGATACTTCGTTTTCCATCATCCCTAAGCTGTTAAAGCCCAAAGGAGCAAAACTTGTTATTGGGATGATCTATAACCAGGTTGAACCGCAATCTGCCGATGCAATGGAGCGGATAAAAGGATTGGCTGATAAATTAAATATTACTTTGGTTGCATTGCCGCTAAATTCATCAGCAGACGCGCAACTGGTTACCCAATCTTTGTTAGGTAAAAATATTGATGCCTTTTTTGCTAACCCCGATAACACAGTGTTTGCCTCGTTTGAAACGATATTGAAAAATTGCAACCAGGCTAATGTGCCCATATTTACCAGCGAAGCCGGCTTGGTACAACGTGGTGCAGTAGCAGCATTTGGCGCCGATATTTATCAATGGGGCTACCAGGCAGGCGAGCAGGCTGCACAATATTTAAAAACACATAAAACAACCGGCCTTAAACCAGAAATGGTTAAGATAAGAAAGCGCGTTTATAATGC
>NZ_JAQBOW010000102.1 GCF_028287845.1 Mucilaginibacter sp. | reverse complement strand
TCGTTAGTGAGCCGTGATATCATTGCCGACTCGATCGAAGCTGTAACAGGCGCGCAATATTACGATGGTTTAATTACCCTGCCGGGATGCGATAAGAACATGCCGGGCTCTATTATGGCTATGGGCAGGTTAAACCGCCCGTCTATAATGGTATATGGTGGCACCATCAAACCCGGCCATTGGAAGGGTGAGGACCTGAACATTGTATCGGCATTTGAGGCTTTGGGTAAAAGAATGGCCGGCCAGATAGAGGATGTTGACTTTATGGGCATCGTAAAAAACGCCTGCCCAAGCGCCGGTGCCTGTGGTGGTATATATACCGCAAACACCATGGCAGCAGCTATTGAGGCACTGGGCATGAGCTTGCCTTACTCCTCTTCTAATCCCGCATTGAGCGACGAAAAGAAAGCAGAGTGTTTAGCGGCAGGCAAAGCCATTAAAATATTATTAGAGAAAGATATAAAACCAAGCGATATCATGACCCGCAAAGCATTCGAGAATGCTATGGTGGTAATTATGGTTCTGGGTGGAAGCACCAACGCGGTATTGCACATGATAGCCATGGCAAAAAGTGTTGATGTAAAATTGACGCAAGACGATTTCCAGTTGGTAAGTAACCGTATCCCCGTATTGGCAGACATGAAGCCAAGCGGTAAATACATGATGGAGGACCTGCACAACATTGGCGGTGTACCCGCGGTAATGAAATACCTGTTAAAACAGGGTCTGCTGCATGGCGATTGCCTAACTGTAACCGGCAAAACTATTGCCGAAAACTTAGCAGAAATACCAGAACTGGAATTCGACACACAAAAAATTATATGGCCGGTTGAAGCGCCTGTTAAAGCTACCGGTCACTTACAGATACTTTATGGCAATATTGCCACAGGTGGCAGTGTAGCCAAGATCAGCGGAAAAGAGGGAACCCATTTTGAAGGCCCTGCCCGCGTGTTTGACGGCGAATTTGAACTGATACACGGCATACAAAGCGGACGAGTCAAAAAAGGTGATGTAGTGGTTATCCGCAACGTAGGCCCTAAAGGCGCACCTGGTATGCCCGAAATGCTTAAACCAACATCAGCCATATTCGGCGCAGGTTTAGGCAGTTCTGTAGCATTAATTACCGACGGACGTTTTAGCGGCGGAACGCATGGTTTTGTGGTGGGCCACATCACCCCTGAATCTTTTGACGGCGGTGCTATTGCCTTAATTAAGGATGAGGATAAAATTATTATTGATGCAACAACAAATCAAATCAATGTAATTCTATCAGACGAAGAAATGGCAGCAAGAAGAGCAGCCTGGACTCAACCAAAGTTAAAAGTTACCAAAGGCCTATTATACAGATATGCCAAAACTGTTACCTCAGCAGCCGAAGGTTGCGTAACAGACGAGATGTTGTAAGGTAATTTAATATAAATTAAATGAAGAGAATATTTTTATTCGTGGTCTTGGGCTTTATTACTACGGTAGGTTATGCACAGAGTGATAGTTTGAAACGATTATCAACTGGTATGATCCAATATTCGCCGGCTAGTTTTTTCAGATCCGGGAAATTTACCGTCGATGGAAAGCAAATAACCGTTAAAGAAGTAAATGCAAG
Organism: Mucilaginibacter sp.; assembly: GCF_028287845.1. Classification (GTDB taxonomy): domain Bacteria; phylum Bacteroidota; class Bacteroidia; order Sphingobacteriales; family Sphingobacteriaceae; genus Mucilaginibacter. The sequence goes on along the minus strand of NZ_JAQBOW010000102.1, from coordinate 18,266 downwards.
ATTGGCGAACTATCAACCAGATGCGGACGAGTATAACAAATATAAAAAATATAGAAATCTGACCTATTACACATGCGGATCTGCTTTAGGATTTTTGGCTGCCTCGCTGATAGCTACCGGCAACTCAAATACGTTCAAAAACACATCGTCAAAAATATTTGCGGGGATAGGCATTGGTCTCTTAGTTCCCGAAGCAATATTCGCAAGCAAAAGGAATAAGCATTTCGCGCGCGCTGGATATATATATAATCAACAATTTAGATAATAAACAAGTAACGGTATGGAAGTTGCACAACAGGAAATACTAACACCAGCAGCCACTAAAGAAACCACAAAGATTTCGGGGTCGGTTGCCTTATTAGAAGCATTAATTGCAGAAGGCGTTGATACCATATTCGGTTATCCGGGTGGGGCCATCATGCCTATTTATGATGCTTTGTATGATTATAATGAAAAACTTAACCACGTATTGGTTAGGCACGAGCAAGGTGGCACACATGCAGGGCAAGGTTATGCGCGCACATCAGGTAAAGTGGGTGTGGTTTTTGCAACCAGCGGCCCCGGTGCTACTAACCTGGTAACAGGTTTGGCAGATGCACAAATAGACAGTACACCTTTAGTTTGTATAACCGGGCAGGTATTCGCGCACCTTTTGGGTACCGATGCTTTCCAGGAAACAGACGTTATTAACATTACTACCCCGGTTACCAAATGGAACTACCAGGTAACTGATGCTAACGAGATACCCGAGGTTATTGCCAAGGCTTTCTATATTGCCAAAAGCGGCAGACCGGGACCAGTACTCATCGACATTACCAAGAACGCGCAAATACAGTTATTTGATTACGAAGGTTACACCAAATGTGATCATATCCGTAGTTATAGGCCAAAACCAATTGTGCGCCCGCAGTATATTGAGCAGGCAGCTACTTTGATCAATCAGGCTAAAAAGCCGTTTATATTATTTGGCCAGGGTATATTATTAGGCAGCGCCGAGCAGGAGTTTAAAGCTTTTGTAGAAAAAAGCGGTATTCCTGCAGCATGGACCATATTAGGTGCAGGTGCTATCCCAACAGATCACCCTTTAAACGTGGGTATGCTGGGCATGCATGGCAACTACGGGCCAAACGTGTTAACTAACGACTGCGATGTATTAATAGCGATAGGTATGCGTTTTGATGACCGTGTTACCGGCCGTTTAGATAAATACGCTAAACAGGCTAAGGTTATCCACCTGGATATTGACCCGGCCGAGATAGATAAAAACGTTAAATCAACCGTACCGGTATGGGGCGATTGTAAAGAAACATTGCCTTTGCTAACTGCTTTGATTGAAGAAAAGCAACATACCGAATGGGTTAAACTATTTAACGAGTACACTCAAAAAGAAGTTGACGCTGTGATCCATAAAGAATTGAACCCAACAGAGGGCGAAATGACCATGGGCGAAGTGATAAAACAACTAAACGACCTTACCAAAGGCGAGGCTGTTATAGTTACTGATGTTGGTCAGCACCAAATGGTGGCTTGCCGTTACGCGCAGTTTAACAAAACACGCAGCAATGTAACCAGCGGCGGTTTAGGCACTATGGGTTTTGCATTACCTGCCGCCATAGGCGCTAAATACGGCGCTCAGGACCGTACCGTGGTAGCTATTATTGGCGATGGCGGTTTCCAGATGACCTGCCAGGAATTAGGCACCATCATGCAAACCGGCGTTGATGTGAAGATCATCATTTTAAATAACCGTTTCTTAGGCATGGTGCGCCAGTGGCAGGAACTGTTTAATGAGCGCCGGTATTCGTTTGTTGATATTCAAAGTCCTGATTTTGTAGCATTAGCTGCCGCTTACCGTATACCGGGCAAATGTATAGCCGAGCGTGAAGACCTGCAAGGCGCTTTAAAAGAAATGCTGGATAATAAAGGTTCATTCCTGTTAGAAGTGATGGTAACCAAAGAGAACAACGTGTTCCCGATGGTACCGCAAGGATGTAGTGTTAGTGAGATCAGGCTTAAATAAAGGAGAAAGACAATGAGCAATCAAGACATAGACAAGCAAGAATATAACATCACTATCTACACAGAGAACCAGGTTGGTTTGCTAAACAGGATAGCGATCATATTCACGCGCCGTAAAATAAATATAGATAGTTTGAATACTTCTCCGTCAGAGATCGAGAGTATCCATCGCTTTAATGTGGTAATAACCGAATCTGAAGAAGTGGTACGCAAACTTACCCGCCAGATTGAAAAACAGGTGGAAGTATTAAAAGTATACTACCACACCAACGAGGATGTGATATGGCAGGAGCTGGCCCTTTACAAAGTATCAACTGATGTAATTGCCGAGAAGGTTAGTGTGGAGCGTTTGCTGCGCGAAAATGGCGCACGCGCGGTAGTTATCCGTAAAGATTATACCGTGTTTGAAACTACAGGACATCGCGAAGAGACAGACAACCTGATCAATATTCTGCAACCTTACGGGCTGATAGAGTTTGTGCGCAGTGCAAGGGTAGCTATTATTAAAGACAGCGAAGGTTTTAACTCAAAATTACGTGAGTTTGAACGTTTAGAACCGGGCGAGGAAGTAATAGAAAACGAATACCTGAACAAAGGAGCGAAAGTATTTACTATGTAAGGCGAAAGCTAAAAGCAGAAAGCAAATAAAAAATAACATTAATCATAAACAATCGGTGAGATCATAAAACCATCGGTGAAATCAAAATCAATAAAAAAACAAAAATCATGGCAAAATTAATTTTCGGCACTACTGAAGAAAATGTAGTAACCCGCGAGGAGTTCCCTTTAGCAAAGGCACAAAACATTTTAAAAGATGAAGTGGTAGCTGTTATCGGTTATGGCGTACAGGGCCCCGGCCAGGCGCTTAATCAAAAAGACAATGGCATTAACGTTATTGTTGGTCAGCGTAAAAATTCAAAATCATGGGATAAAGCGGTAAGTGATGGCTTTGTACCCGGCGAAACGCTGTTTGAGATCGAAGAAGCTTTGGAAAAAGGCACTGTAATTTGTTATTTATTAAGCGACGCGGCACAAATTGCTTTATGGCCAACCGTTAAAAAACATTTAACTCCGGGTAAAGCATTATATTTCTCTCACGGTTTCGGTATTACTTTTAATGAGCAAACCGGTATCATCCCTCCTGCTGATGTTGACGTATTTTTAGTTGCTCCAAAAGGATCAGGTACTTCATTACGCCGTATGTTCTTACAGGGCCGTGGCTTAAACTCAAGCTACGCTATATTCCAGGATGCTACAGGCCGCGCTTTCGAGCGTGTTATCGCTTTAGGTATCGCGGTAGGTAGCGGTTATTTGTTTGAAACAGATTTTCGTAAAGAAGTATACAGTGATTTAACTGGCGAGCGTGGTACGCTAATGGGTTGTATCCAGGGTATTTTTGCTGCTCAATATGAAGTATTACGCAGCAATGGCCACTCTCCTTCCGAGTCTTTCAACGAAACTGTTGAAGAATTAACTCAATCATTAATGCCTTTAGTTGCAGAAAATGGTATGGATTGGATGTATGCTAATTGCTCAACCACAGCACAACGTGGCGCGTTAGATTGGTGGAAGAAATTCCGTGACGCTACTAAACCGGTATTTGAAGACCTGTACAAAAGCGTTGCAACTGGTGTTGAGTCACAAAAATCAATTGATTCAAATAGCAAAACTGATTACCGCGAAAAATTAGACGCAGAGTTAAAAGAATTACGCGACAGCGAATTATGGCAGGCAGGCAAAACTGTACGCAGTTTACGCCCCGAGAACCAAGCTGTAGAAGCATAATTTTTAGTAGTAAGTATTTAGTAGCAAGTATTAAGACCTGCTGCTAAATACTTGCTACTTGATACTAAATACTTTATACTAAATAAAAAAGATATGTTACACGATCCAAACCGAGTCTACGTTTTCGATACCACGCTTCGCGATGGCGAGCAGGTACCGGGCTGCCAGTTAACTACCCCTGAAAAAATTGAGATAGCCCACGAACTGGAAGCATTAGGCGTGGACATTATTGAAGCAGGTTTCCCCGTATCAAGCCCCGGCGATTTCCAGAGTGTGGTGGAAATATCAAAGGCCGTGAAAAATCCAATTGTTTGCGCGCTAACCCGTGCCAACAAAGGCGATATTGATGTAGCTGTTGAATCATTACAGTATGCCAAACATCCGCGTATACATACCGGTATTGGCGCATCTGACATGCATATCAAAAACAAATTTAACAGCACCCGCGAAGAAATATTGGTGCGTGCTGTTGAGGCTGTAAAATATGCTAAAAAATCTGTCGAAGACATTGAGTTTTATGCGGAAGATGCCGGCCGTGCCGACATTCACTTCCTGGCTCAAATGATAGAAGCTGTAATTGCAGCAGGCGCTACCGTTGTAAACATACCAGATACAAATGGCTATTGCCTGCCTGATCAATACGGCGAAAAAATAAAGTTCCTGAAAGAGAACGTAAAAAATATTGATAAGGCCATTATATCAGTGCATTGCCATAACGATTTGGGTTTAGCTACGGCAAACTCTATTGCAGGCCTGCAAAACGGTGCCCGCCAAATTGAAGGCACTATTAATGGCATTGGTGAGCGTGCAGGTAATACTTCTATTGAAGAAGTAGTGATGATCCTGAAAACACACCAGGTATTGGGCTTACACACCCATATCAACACAAAAAACTTTTTTGAGCTTAGCCGTATGGTTAGCGCACAAATGCGCATGCCGGTGCAGCCTAATAAGGCTATAGTTGGCAGTAACGCGTTTGCACACAGTTCTGGCATTCACCAGGACGGGTTCCTGAAAAATCGTGAAAATTACGAGATCATCAGGCCCGAAGATGTAGGTTTCCCTAACGCAAGTATTGTGCTTACTGCACGCAGCGGAAGGCATGCCCTAAAATTCCACCTGGAACGTTTGGGTTACAACCTAAGTAAAGAGGAATTGGCCGCGGCATATCATCGCTTCCTGGTATTGGCTGATAATAAATTGGATATAAATGATGAGGATTTGTTAATATTAGTAGGCGACAAAAAATTTGCATAAGCCTATCTTTGTATAACGGATAGAAATAAATAGAAATAAAATGAGCAAGACATTATTTGATAAGGTGTGGGACACACACGTAGTACGTAAGATTGAAGGCGGGCCGGATGTGCTTTTTATTGATCGCCACCTTATCCACGAAGTTACAAGCCCGGTAGCCTTTTTAGGATTAAAGACAAGGGGAATAAAAGTTTTATATCCCAAACGTACATTTGCTACCGCAGATCATAACACACCAACCCTAAATCAGCATTTGCCGGTTGCCGATCCGTTATCGGCTAACCAGTTGCACATGCTGGAAGAAAATTCTAACGAATATGGCATTAGCTATTGGGGCTTGGGTCATCAAAAAAATGGTATCGTTCACGTTGTCGGGCCAGAATATGGTATTACCCAACCCGGTGCAACCATTGTTTGCGGCGACTCGCATACCTCAACCCATGGCGCTTTTGGTGCCATAGCTTTTGGTATTGGTACGTCTGAAGTTGAAATGGTATTGGCAACCCAATGCATTATGCAGCCAAAGCCTAAAAAAATGCGCATTAATGTTAATGGCAAATTAGGTAAAAGTGTTACGCCAAAGGATGTTGCGTTGTTTATCATCTCTCAACTAACTACCTCGGGCGCTACAGGCTATTTTGTTGAATATGCAGGTGATGTTTTTGAGAACATGACTATGGAGGGCCGGATGACGGTTTGTAACCTGAGCATTGAAATGGGCGCGCGAGGCGGTATGATAGCCCCGGATGAAACTACCATTAACTATGTAAAAGGCCGCGAGTTTAGCCCTAAAGGCGAGGCTTGGGATAAAGCATTAGCTTATTACAAAACGTTAAAAACAGATGCCGACGCGGTATTTGATAAAGAATTAACATTTGATGGCGCTACCATCGAGCCAATGATAACTTATGGTACCAACCCGGGTATGGGTATGGGTATATCGCATGACATTCCTGATGCTGCACATGTAGAAGGCGGCGCGGCAACCTATGCAAAATCATTAGGCTATATGGGCTTTAGTGAGGGCCAAAGCATGATAGGCAAACAGGTAGATTTTGTTTTTGTTGGCAGCTGTACCAATGGTCGTATAGAAGATTTCAGGGCATTTACATCCCTGATAAAAGGGAAACATAAGGCTGATAATGTTACCGCATGGTTAGTTCCCGGATCGCACATTGTTGAGGCACAAATTAAAGAAGAAGGTTTACTGGATATTTTAACCGAAGCCGGATTTGAATTGCGCCAGCCGGGTTGTTCTGCCTGTTTAGCTATGAATGATGATAAAGTACCTGCCGGCAAATACGCAGTAAGTACCTCAAACAGAAACTTCGAAGGAAGGCAGGGCCCGGGTTCACGTACCATGTTAGCAAGTCCGCTGGTTGCAGCTGCTGCCGCTGTTACCGGCGTGGTTACAGACCCAAGAACATTAATTGAAGAATTGGCATAAAGAGGTCAATAGCCCATAGTCGATAGTCCATAGCTAAAAGCTATCCAAGTACTATTATCGACTATGGACCATGGACTATCGACCAACTAAAAAAAGAAAAGAATATGGCTTACGATAAATTTAATATACTAACAAGCACCGCGGTACCATTGCCTATAGAGAATGTGGATACCGACCAACTAATACCTGCCCGCTTTTTAAAGGCGACAGAGCGTGTTGGATTTGGTGACAATCTTTTCCGCGACTGGCGGTATAACCCGGATAATACACCGAAAAAAGACTTTGTGTTGAACGACTCTACCTACAGCGGTAAAATATTGGTGGGCGGTAAAAACTTTGGCTCAGGCTCATCAAGGGAGCATGCTGCATGGGCCGTTTATGATTACGGTTTCCGTTGCGTGGTGTCCAGCTTTTTTGCTGATATTTTTAAAGGTAACTGTTTAAATATTGGTGTATTGCCAGTACAGGTTAGTCCTGAGTTTTCCGAAAAAATATTCGCGGCGATATTTGCTGATCCTAAAACTGAATTAGAGGTAAATCTGCCAAATCAAACTATCACGTTATTATCAACAGGCGAAAAAGAAACTTTCGAAATTAATTCATACAAAAAGAATAATATGTTGAATGGCTTTGATGATATCGATTATCTGCAAAGCATAAAAGGCGAAATTGAGGAGTTTGCAGTGAACCTTCCGCTTTAATATCCTCTATGATCTTTGTGCAATCTTAGTGCCCCCGGTGGTAAATTTAAACACAGAGAACACTAAGATTGCACAAAGCACACTAAGATTTGGATTACTTGAGTTAAGAATTCACTTTCAAACAGCTCACATAAATAGCCGAACCACAGAAACCACATAATGGAAAGACGCAAAATAGAGATAATGGATACAACGCTTCGTGATGGAGAACAAACATCGGGCGTGTCTTTTTCCATTTCAGAAAAGCTTACCATAACCCAATTATTGCTTGAAGAGCTTAATGTGGATAGGGTGGAGATTGCGTCTGCACGTGTATCAGAGGGTGAGTTTCAGGCAGTTAAAACCATTTTAAACTGGGCAGAAGCAAACGGATATGCAGACCGCATAGAGGTATTATCTTTTGTAGATAACGGCGTTTCTATCAATTGGATGTTAAACGCCGGTGTTAAGGTACAGAACCTGTTAACCAAAGGCTCATTAAATCATCTCATCCATCAGCTTAAAAAAACACCCGAACAGCATTTTGAAGAAATAAAGCAGGCTATTAACCTGGCCGCAAAAAACAACATTGCTACCAACGTTTATTTAGAAGATTGGAGCAATGGCATGCGCAACTCGCCCAAATATGTTTATCAATTCTTAGATTTTCTTGTTCAACAACCGGTAAAAAGGATACTCTTGCCTGATACGCTGGGCGTTTTAACGCCCGGGGAAACCTATAAGTTTTTATCAGAATTGATAGCAAAATACCCAACTATCCATTTTGATTTTCACGCGCATAATGATTACGACTTGGGTACAGCCAATGTTTTAGAGGCTGTAAAAGCTGGTGTAAGCGGATTGCACCTAACCATAAACGGCATGGGCGAGCGGGCCGGAAATGCCGCGTTAGCCAGTGCTGTTGCTGTAATTCATGATTTTGCACCCGAGGTTGAAGTGGGTATCAAAGAGTCGTCTATTTATACGGTAAGTAAACTGGTTGAAACTTTTTCGGGGGTTAGGATACCCTCTAACAAGCCAATTGTTGGCGATAATGTATTTACCCAAACAGCAGGTATACATGCCGATGGTGACAATAAAAATAACTTATATTTTAATGATCTGCTCCCCGAGCGATTTGGCAGAAAGCGCGAATACGCCCTGGGCAAAACATCAGGCAAAGCCAACATCGAAAAAAACCTGCAGGAACTTGGCTTGAAACTAAACGATGCCGACTTAAAGAAAGTTACCCAGCGTGTTATTGAACTTGGCGATAAAAAAGAAACGGTAACAAAAGAAGATCTGCCTTATATTATATCCGACGTGTTGGATAGCAGCCTGTATGATGAAAAAGTTATCGTTGAATCATATGTGTTAATGCACGCTATGGGTTTACGCCCGTCGGCAACTATTTCTATGAGTATTGATGGCGAAAAATTTGAAGAAAACGCGCAGGGCGATGGTCAGTTTGACGCGTTTATGAACGCCCTTGCCAAAGTTTATACCAAGAAACAACGAACCTTGCCAAAGCTGATAGATTATGCGGTACGCATTGCTCCCGGCAGTAGTTCGGACGCGTTATGCGAAACCATCATCACCTGGGAAACACCCGAAAAGAAATTCATAACCCGTGGTTTGGATTCAGATCAAACGGTTTGCGCGATAAAGGCTACGCAGAAAATGTTGAATATAATATAGTGATCATAAAAAGATTGACAATTAACAAGTATAAAAAATAGATATAATGAAACTTAATATCGCACTTTTAGCAGGAGACGGAATTGGACCAGAGGTTATAGACCAGGCCGTTAAAGTATCAAATGCTGTAGCAAAGAAATTTAATCACGAAATTACCTGGACAGCTGCCTTAACCGGCGCCGCCGCTATAGATGCTGTTGGTGAGCCTTACCCTGATTCGACCCACGAGGTTTGCATGGCGGCTGATGCGGTTCTTTTTGGCGCTATCGGTCACCCAAGGTTTGATAATGATCCAAAAGCTACCGTTCGCCCGGAGCAGGGCCTTTTAAAAATGCGTAAAAAACTGGGGCTGTTTGCAAATGTTCGTCCCACATTTACTTTCCCATCGTTAATTGATAATTCTCCGTTGAAACGCGAGCGTATTGAAGGCACCGACCTTATCATCTTACGCGAACTAACAGGCGGTATCTATTTTGGCGAAAGAGGCCGTAAAGACGACGGCAATACCGCTTTTGATACTTGTACCTATACCCGGGCAGAAGTACAGCGCCTGGCAAAATTAGGTTTTGAAATGGCCATGACACGTGGCAAAAGATTGTGCTGTGTAGATAAGGCTAACGTATTGGAAACCTCTCGCCTTTGGAGAGAAACCGTACAGGATATGGAAAAAGATTTCCCCGAAGTTACCGTAAGTTATGAGTTTGTTGATGCCGTAGCTATGCGTTTGGTACAATGGCCTAACAGCTACGATGTATTAATTACCGAAAACCTTTTTGGTGATATTTTAACCGATGAGGCATCTGTAATATCCGGTTCTATGGGTTTAATGCCATCTGCATCAATTGGTATCCATACATCGTTGTTTGAGCCCATACACGGCTCATATCCGCAGGCAGCGGGTAAAGATATTGCTAATCCGTTGGCAACTGTATTATCAGCTGCTATGATGTTTGAGGATGCCTTCGGATTAAAAGAAGAAGCAGAACTGATCAGATCGGTTGTAAATAAATCACTGGCAGAAGGTATTGTAACCGAAGATCTGTCTGGTAAAAATAAAGCTTACAAAACAAGTGAAGTAGGCGATTGGCTGGCTAAGAATATATAATAGTTAACCTAAATTTATCATTTTCACGCTAAGTGAGAATGATCTCTTGAGCGATAGCGAAAAAATCTATACATGGGCAAATAGCACATGTATAGATTTCTCCCTGCGGTCGAAATGACAGGGTGTTATTTCAGGGAAATCACTTTTTAAATTTTATTGTCGTTTTTTGGCTAAAGCCCCCTTTTAATGATTGTTTCTTCCGCCCCATAAATGGGACGGCAATGAATTTAGCCACTGTTTTTGACCTGATTTTTCATTTATTGCCGTTGGGCTTCAGCCAACGGCCAGATTGCAATGATTGAAATGGCTTTAGCCACAAATTTATATGCCTGCATTTTAAATGCGATTTCCCTGGGCATTATATTATTCTTGCGCTATATTATTCTTTTTTTAATTACCTGTTAAACTTTGTACCACACGCTTATCCGGCGGTAGCGCCATATATTTTTTATAAGAGTCGTTAATATAAGCTGCCAGTGATGGTCCGCTGTTATTTCTTAAAAACACATAGCTGGGTCTGTATAACGACATGAAATTTTCCAGGTCCTGGCCTTTCAGCGGTACAATACTTCCCACATAAGCTACGCTGTATACTTCATCTATATGGCGTTCTTGGGCTTCGGTAGCAAAATAGCGTTTTAACCTTCGTGCGTCCTTGCCTTCTTTTGAAAACCAGGTACTTGGCGAAAGCACGTAAACCTTACTTTTTTCATATACCTGCGGATATTCCTCACGTGGATTAAAGTTTGATCGTTTAGCGCTAATATAAACCTGGCGAAGGCTTATACTTAATGCTTTTAATTCGATCTTTTTAGGTTTCATATCTATCACATATACCGTATCAGACATATAGCCTGGCGAGTCGAAAACAATGAGGTTGCCCGTTTCCGCTTTTATTTCAAATTTGCCGTCCTTATCAGCAAGTGTAAGCTGTTTGTTATTGGTATTATGGATAAAAACATTAATTAACTTTTCATTGGTCCCCAATTCGTATACAGTTCCTTTTAACAGCTCCTGTGCGTTGGCAGCATAAGCAATAAATAACATTATAAAAATTACAAGGTAGCGTTTCATGGTGTATCAAATTATGTGATCAATATAACTCAATTATAATACCAATAGTTAATCCATTAGCATATTTAACAATAGCGTTACAAACAAAAAACCCGGCTGTGAACCGGGTTTCTGTATTATTGCTTTTTCCAAACGTTATTGGCCGGATTGTAATCCGGTAAAGTTGAATCAGGATTATAAGTTACTGATTCTATAGCTTCGGTAGATGGGTACCTGAACGACCAGCTCACATTGCGCTCCCATATTTCGGCCGTAAAATTCACACGTTCTGTTTTACCACTAACAGTTTTAATTTCGAGCACAACAGGCATAGCCATTTTCTCCAGGTTATCAATAGTAATTATTGCTCCTTTAGCCGGATCATCATCTATATATTTAACACCACGTACGGCTACGTCTAAACGATAAGTATTTTCAAACCAACCTCTCCAAAACCACTGCAAGCTTTCGCCCGAAGCATTTTCTATTGTACGGAAAAAATCATCAGGTGTTGGATGTTTAAAGGCCCAACGGTTAATGTAGGTTTTAAACGCGAAATCAAAACGCTCGGGCCCTAATATCTGCTCGCGCAACATTACTAAGCCCGCGCTTGGTTTACTGTATAACAGGGTGCCGTTATTTGTCTCCTTTAAATTATCCGGATTGCTCAAAATTGGTTCGAGTGTAGGGCGGGTAAAATTGTTCCAGCTTGCCAAACGTCCGGTAGTGGTTAGTGCGCGATAAAACTCTCCTTTTAACGAATTTTGAGTTGAAAGGGTATTAATAAAAGTATTAAATCCTTCGTCCATCCAGCCATATAAACGCTCATTAGAACCCACGATCATCGGGAACCAGGTATGGCCAAACTCGTGGTCAATTACACCCCAGCCGCCGCCTAAGCTGCAAAATATCATACCGGGATATTCCATACCGCCTGCTTTACCGGCAACACCTGAAGCCGCAGGATAAGGATACTCAAACCATTTTTGAGAATTATATTCAATTGAAGCTTTTATCATTTCGGTTCCACGGCTCCATTGCGGGGCTCGGCCTCCTGTTGCTGTCGAGCCTGGCAGTGTAGCGCTTTCTACCGGGTAAGCAGAAATAGCAATTGATTTTTTGCCACTTGGCAAATTGATCTTAGCGGCATCAACAATAAATGCAGCAGATGCTCCCCATGAAGCATCACGGGCATTGTGTATTTTGAAGTGCCAGGTTAACTCAGGTTTTCCGGTTGGACGTGAAGCCGGGTTTGTTACCTCGTCGGCCGAACGGATCATTACAGTTTTATCACTTTCGGCCGCCTGTGCCCATCTTTTTACCTGTTCGGGTGTATAAACATCTTTAGTGTTCAATAACTCGCCAGAGCACACTACAATGTCTTTAGCCGGTGCGGTAATATTGATATCAAAATCACCATACTCTAAATAAAATTCACTTTCGCCGGTATATGGCAAAGTGTTCCAGCCCATCACATCATCATATACACACATACGCGGGTACCATTGTGCAACCTGGAATATTTTCCCGTTTTTTGATTGATTTGTATTGATTATACCCATACGGTCTGAACCATAATCGGGCGATGTAAATGAATATTCTATCTTCAATTTTAACTGGCCGCCATTTGCAGCTAACTGCGTTGGCAAAAACACTTGCATGCGGGTATCATTTACCAGGTATTTTGCATCAATAGCCGTAGTTGTTTTACTGCCTTTAGCTGTGCTTAATATTTTTACAGATTTTATTTTATAACCTGCATCAAACGCTTGCCCTTGTCCCCAGTTACGGCTTTGCTGTATACCGGCTGCATTTAATGGAACTTGTTTATTTCCTCTTGAATCTAATTTAAACAGGTTTTGATCTAACTGCATCCATATAAAACCCATTTTTTGAGGGCTGTTATTGGTATACGTTAAAATTTCTGAACCTACAATTTCGTTGGTTTCGTCATGCAGAGTTGCCGCTAACTGGTAATCGGCGCGGTTTTGCCAGTATTTTGGCCCGGGCTGCCCATCGGATGCACGAACATCATCGCCATTTTTAGTATAAAAAAACGGTTTCCATAATTCATGATAATTGTAGTTTGTTGGCGGGGCATTGGGGTCTGCAACCTCTACAGCACGACCGCCACGAGCCGGACGAGCGGCATTGGTAGCAGGTGTGCCGGTGGCAGGTGTAGCCGCCGGAGTTGTTTGTGGAGGCGTAGTTTGTGCCTTAGCGATGGCAATACTAGCGCAAAAAGCCAGTACTAAACCAGCAGTGGAATTCAATTTCATCAGTTAATTTTAAGTTAATTTAAGGTAAAAATATAAAAATAAGCGAATAGTATTCTGCGTAAGCAAATTATTACAAGCGTTTTATCAAAAACCGCGCTATTATTTAAATTGCTGTTGATACACCGCCTCGTCAAAACCAAAAAACAGGAACTCGCCATCCTCAATAACGGGCCTTTTTATCATACTTGTTTTTTGCTGCAATAATTGCAAAGCATCATTTTTTGTTTTTATACTTTCCTTTACTTCCGGGTCAAGCTGCTTCCAGGTAAGGCCCTGTTTATTCATAAATTTATCGTACCCGGCTTTACTGTCCCACTCCTTTAATTTATCTGCAGTTATACCCAGTTTCTTAAAATCATGAAACTCATAGGCAACCTGGTTGGCTTTAAGCCAATCTAATGCTTTTTTAACTGTGTTACAATTGGTTATTCCGTAAACTTTCATACGCGTTATTTTTTAATTTGGCGGTGTTTGTACCGGCGGCGCTACCGGTGGTGTTGCGGGTGGCGGCGTGGTTATACTTGGCGGCGGATTAGCTGCCGGGTTTTGCGGCGGATTATTTTGTGGCGGTGGCTGTACTAAAGGCTTGCTCATATCATCGCTATTTATAGTCCGCTGGTTTCGCCTGATGGCATCTTTTAACTTACCAAAATGATAATATAAACTTATAGCATATACCCGTAAATAACTTTGTGTATAATTAGACTGCACAAAATCTATCCCGTTGGTATTACGTATGTTGGTGCGGTATTTTGAAAATGGGTTACTAACCGATGCAGACAGGGTTACTTTATTTTTCACAATTTCTTTACTGCCGCTATAAGCCGTATATAAATAAGCATTGGATTTACCCTGTAATGAAATAAACGGACTGTTAAAGTTAAAATTAGCATTAACGCGGTAGCCCTTTCCCAGCTTATAACCTGTAGAAGTATTAAAATATCCCTGCAGGCCCGAGTTTTTTGTGAGCGCTCCGTCAACTGTTCCTTCTAACCATAGGTAGTTTAAATTCCCATTTAAGCTAAAATTCCAAAGGCGGGTAATAGGGTAATTAACGTTGAAGTTGCTCCCTAGCGATTGGTTCTTGCCTACGTTATCAAAAGTAGAACGGGTAATACCGGTAACCTTATCATAGGTTGATATTTGTTGAACGGTATTACTTGCCACACTATAGCTCAAACCAATATTAATTGATCCTTTTTTGAAACGGTTATAATTCATTTGATAATTATTGCTTACAACCGTTTTCAGATTAGGATTACCGGCATATTCAAAATTGGGGTTTGAGCGGTCAACAAAGGGGTTAAGATTTGTTATGCCCGGGCGCTGTATACGTTGGGTAAACCCAAAGTTTAAGCTGCTCATGTTGCTAAATTTCCAATTGATTGAAATAGATGGTATAAAATTAAAGTAATTTTGATTTATCTGCTGCGAGCTTGTTATAAAATTGGCATTAACAATAGTTTCTTCCACACGCCCCCCAACTTTAAATCCCCAATTTTCAAGGTTATATTGATAAGAGTTGTAAACCCCTAATATATACCGGTTATTATCATAGGCATTGGTACGTGCCGGGTCAAGGTCATAACGCGTTGGCATTGCATTTAACGGATCGTATCTTAAAGAGTCATACTGAAAATCACTGGTACCATTCCTGATAATACCTTTAAAACCAGCTTCAACATTTAAAACCTTTACCGTTTGGGCATAATCCAGCTGTATGTTTTGTTCTTTAGATTGTTCCTGATTGTTTTGCTGGTAATCCGGGTGCCCTAAAACAGGATAATATACCCGTTTTGAAATACCCAGATCATTAAACTGGGTATTATTGGATATAGTGTATTTATAAGAAAAAGTTAACAATTGATCTTTGCGATTTTTAAAGCCAAGCTGATAATTGATCCCAACATCAAAACCATTATACTTACCCCTGCCCGCGTTTGCTATATTATAGCTCTGCATAATGGTATCTATTTTAGTTTTTACAGATGCCTGGTTACTTTGCGAAGTAGAGTTACCGCCATTTATATTAAATTCGGCAGTTAATAAATTAAGGGTATCTAATTCATAGCTAAATTCTGTACCAATATAGCCACTTTTATTAGTTGAGTAGCGCGTACCTGATTGATTAAGACTTGTTGTATCAGTAGCTATGCGGCTACTTGAGTTAGTGGTTTGCGGTTGTTTATTATAGTTGGCCCCGTAAAAAGCAGATGCACCAAATTTACCCTGCTTAAAGGTAAATGATCCGCCTGCACCCGGCCCGCCCACCGGGAACCTATGGCTTATATTTAAACTGCCATTATAGCCGTTATCAATTTTTTTTGTGGTGATGATATTTATTATTCCTGCTAAACCTTCACTATCATATTTTGCTGGCGGGGTGGTAATAACCTCTATACGTTGTATGCTTGATGCCGGCATGGCCCTGAAAATATCTTTTGGGCTTCGCGCTACCAGGCTGGATGGTTTACCATTTATTAATATTTTATAATCGCCGCCGCCTTTTAATAATATATTATCATCAGCGTCTAATGATAACAATGGCACTTTACGCAGCATATCCAACACATTAAGCACTTTGCTTTCAGGATCGGCCTGTATATCATAACTAATACGGTCAACTTCCTGTTTTATTAATGGCTTATCGGCAGTTATGGTAACTTCGTTTAATCCATTTGCCGATGGCGACATTATTATTTTTCCAACGTCTGTAATAGCCTCCTTGCCGGCAACAATACTTATAGTTTTTGTTTTATATCCTAATGTTGATAACGTAAGTTTATAAGCTTTTGGTGCTACTCCTTCAAATTCGAAAGTGCCGTCATCTTTGGCTAATCCGCTTTTTACGGCCAGCTTGGTAGCCGGATTCATTAGCGATACGGTTACATACCCTAAGGGTGCATTGGTTGTAGAGTCTATCAGCATTCCCCTAACTGTTATTGTTTTACGGGTTTGGGCCGATGATATAAAATACAGGCAACAGCACAGCACTATAAGTACTATTTTTTTCATAGTCTTGGTAAATGTATTATCGATAGCGTATTTAGATAGATTTATATGCTGCGATTTTACCAAAATTCAGCCCAATTATTGGGCTCGTAACAAGAGTATTACTTATTTATTATTTGATTGCTATAAGTAGGAAAATATTATTAAAATTATTTTTTGCTACTGCTCCCCTACAGGGGAAACGGTACAATAATTTATATTACAAACAGATAGCCCGTTGGCAAGAGCCTTTCGCAGCGAGGAAAATAATTTCGGCTTTACTTATTAAACTTCGTCATAGTCAATTCTGTACCTATCGCAGCAAAGCTTTTTATCATTTCAATCGAGCGATCTATCAGCGCGGGCAGCTCGGGCTTTTCGTCATCATCAAACCCACTTAATACATAATCAACCTGGCGTCCTTTGGGATAGTTATCACTTACGCCAAAGCGCAGACGCGCGTAATCATTGTTGCCCAGGGTAGCTTCAATATGTTTTAAACCGTTGTGCCCGGCGGCGCTGCCTTTTGGTTTTAGGCGCAGTGTGCCCAAAGGCAACGCAATATCATCTACAACAACAAGCACATTTTCAATAGGTATCTTTAGTTCCTTCATCCAGTGGTTCAATGCTTTACCACTTAGGTTCATGTAGGTTGTTGGTTTTATCAGGTGCAGGGTACGGCCCTTATGAGACACCTCTGTATAATAAGCCAGGCGCATGCTGTGAAACTTTGCTCCCTCCTGTTTAGCCAATTCATCCAACACCATAAACCCTATGTTATGCCGCGTATCGGCATATTCCGGACCAATGTTACCTAAACCAACAATCAGATATTTCATACCACTTTGCACCGGCGGCCTTTTTGCCGGTGTCGCTTTTTTTTAAATACTTACTAAAATAGGGTCTTATACCATACCTCCCCGGCCCCCTAAAGGGGAAGCTGGTTTAGTTGCGAATATATTACTTTAAAATAAAAAGAGCGACAGGTAATACCTATCGCTCTTAATTTTCCATTCCCCTTTAGGGGGTTAGGGGGATTATTTTTTACCTGATGCTGCTTCTTGTTCAGCCTGGCGTAATGCACGTGAAGTAGTTACCGATACAATGGTATCTTCTTTAGCATTAGTGATAGTATAGTTACCAACTGTTAAATCAGAAACCTTTACAGATTTACCAACTTCTAAAGTTTCGATACTAACTTCAATAAAGTCTAAATGATCTTTAGGTAATGCTTTTATACGTAATTTACGTAATTTTTGCACTAATTTACCACCTACTTTAACACCCGGAGAAGTACCTGTTAAACGCACAGGGATCTCAATAGTGATAGGTTTCTTTTGATCCAGTAATAAAAAATCTACGTGTATGATCTGCTCAGTTAATGGATGAAACTGAAGATCTTTAATAATGGCCTGTGATTTAACACCAGCAATGTCAAGGTCGATGAAATGAACCACCGGAGTATAAACTACGGGTCTCAAATCAGCTGCGGACACTGAAAAGTGGGTTTGGGTTGGCCCACCGTAAAGCACTGCAGGTACCAAACTTTGGTAACGCAGCTCTTTAGCGTCTCTTTTCCCTACGTTCTCTCTTGGAGAACCGCTAATAGCAATTGATTTCATTGTTTTTATTTATTTGTTTATTGTTAAACCTCACCTTGCGTGAGGATACCTTTAAGTCCATAGTCAACAGACCATAGATTATTTTATTCATTTAAAAAAGACTATGGACTATCGACCATAGACTATCTAAACAACCTTAAATAACTGGCTGATAGATCCGTGTTCGTTTACATTCATTATCGCCTTTGCAAATAAATCAGCAGTTGACAGCACTGTTATTTTTTTGCTGGTGCGCTTCAAAGGTATAGTATCAGTTACTATCAATTCGGCTAAAGCTGAATTTTCAATGGTTTCATAGGCGTCGCCTGATAAAACAGGGTGTGTACAAAC
>NZ_JAQBOW010000096.1 GCF_028287845.1 Mucilaginibacter sp. | reverse complement strand
CGTAAAGTACGCGGCATAACCAATAATGTAACCGGCGATGAATACATCCGCATGATTGCTTTGAGCCGTATTATGCTGCCTAATATTAAAAACATACAAGCCTCATGGCTTACCGTTGGTAAACAGGTAGCACAAATATGCCTTAATGCCGGTGCCAATGATTTTGGCTCTATCATGATAGAAGAAAATGTGGTATCTGCCGCTGGTGCACCGCATCGTTTTACAGCTAAAGGCATACAAGATTCTATTAAAGCTGCCGGTTTTGAACCTCAGCTGCGCAATCAAAAATATGAGTGGCGTGATGTGCCTGCGCAGTTAGAAGAGCAGGTGATAAATTATTAACCTTTCGATTAATGGAATCACCCGAACTGTATATAGAAGCCCTGGTTTTTGCCTCCGAACAAAGCATACGCGTAGAAGAGATCATGTATTGCTTACAAGCTTCGTTCGAACGTGATTTTTCAATTGATGAAGTAACCGAAAGTCTTGCTAACATCAAGGATAAATATACAAATGAAAACCTGGCGATAGAGTTGGTTTATCTTAACAATGGCTACCAGTTTTTAACCAAAAAAAATTACCACCCGGTTATTAGTTTGCTACAATTACAACGATCTAAAAAGAAATTGAGCCAGGCCGCTTTAGAAACACTGGCAATTATTGCTTATAAACAGCCCGTAACTAAAACAGATGTTGAACAAATACGCGGCGTAAACTGTGATTATTCGATACAAAAACTCCTGGAAAAAGAGCTAATAGCAATAAATGGAAAGTCTGAGGCCTTGGGGAAACCTATTTTATATGGAACAAGTCCGCTTTTTATGGATTATTTTGGGATAAATACTATAGAAGAATTGCCTCATATAAAAGAACTTACGGATAATTCAACCTCAATTGGCGAGCAGCAGGAATAAATTTCAAATGTTTTTTTTAATAAAATGATTTTAATTAATTTTACTAATAAATATCAGATACAGTTTTAAAGAAGATAATTTGCATTAAATTCGTTTAAGCATATCCTAAATTTAATTTTACTATATAATATTCAACCGAAATGGGAACGCCAAAAAAGAACGCAGACAAAAATATTCCTAAGAACACGGATGCGGAGGAAGATGATGATGATTTGGAAACAACACCAAAGAAAAAGGTAGTTGACGAGGATGAGGACTTTGATGGCCCACTGGACGATCTGGGTTTTGAAGACTTTGGCGACGATGACGATGACGACGATTTTTAATTGACCTGTTAAATAACGTACTTTAAAGCATCCGGAAATAACATCCGGATGCTTTTTTTATATTTTTACATCTCCCCCATGATCCTAACCGAAGTTAATGACAAAGCAAGTAAAAAAGCTTTTTTAAATACCGCCAGAAACATCTATAAAAATGATGATAACTGGGTATGCCCGCTTGATAATGATATTGAAGCTGTTTTTGATCCGCTTAAAAATAATTTTCATCAATATGGCAAATGTACCAGGTGGATTTTGAAGGATGATAATGGCAAGCTAATTGGCCGTGTCGCGGCCTTTATCAACAATAAAAAAGCTTTTAATTACGAGCAGCCAACCGGCGGCATGGGTTTTTT
Source organism: Mucilaginibacter sp. (assembly GCF_028287845.1). GTDB lineage: Bacteria > Bacteroidota > Bacteroidia > Sphingobacteriales > Sphingobacteriaceae > Mucilaginibacter. The sequence continues at coordinate 3,436 of NZ_JAQBOW010000096.1, read as the reverse complement.
TGAGTGTATAGATGATGAAAGAGCTGCTTTTTTATTGTTTGACACCGCTAAAAAGTGGCTGCAGGATAATGGCATGCAGGCTATGGATGGCCCCATTAATTTTGGTGAGAATGATACTTTTTGGGGGTTATTGGTAGAGGGGTTTTCGCCACCATCATACGGCATGAATTACAACCCGCCCTATTACAAAGCTTTTTTTGAAAACTATGGTTTTAAAAAACAATATGAGCAAATAACCAATCATGTAGATATTATTAAACCCTTTCCAGAACGCTTTTATAAAATAGCCAAATGGGTTAGCCAGAAACCCGGTTATGAGTTTAAACATCTTGAAGCAAACAAAATAGAGCTATTCGCAGCAGATTTCTTAGAGATATATAATGATGCATGGGAGGGGTTTGAAAATTTTGTACCCATTAATTATAATACCATATTAGAAAGCTTTACTAAAATGAAGCCTATAATGGATGAGCGTTTAATAATATTTGCCTATGTAAATGGCGACCCGGCATCATTTAATATTGTTTTACCTGATGCTAACCAAATGCTTAAACCTTTAAATGGCAAGCTTAATTTAATTGGGAAATTAAAGTTTTTGTATTACAAATGGAAAGGCGTTTCGCGTATGCGGGCCATAGTTATGGGTACCAAGAAAAAATATCAAAACCACGGATTAGAATCAGCCTTATTTATAAAACTGGGCGAGTATGTGCTCCCGCTTAACCAATATAGCGTTTTAGAGCTATCATGGGTAGGCGATTTTAACGAAAAAATGGTTGCCCTACACAACTCCATGGGAGCTACCTTTGCAAACAAACATTTAACTATGCGCTATATTTTTTGATTGAGGTAAAAGCTTTAAGCAGAAAGTAAAAAATCTTTGATTAAATAAAATTAATAATGAAGAAAATAATTTTTCTTCATTATTTAAAAGCTTTAAGCTTAATTAGGCCGTAATTTTGTTATGCCTTAATTCTTCAAACAACTCAATAACTTTCTTTTGCAGATCAATGATCTCAATTTCCCGATCAGTTAATCTTTTATTAACTACTTCTAATTCGTTAACAAATTTTTGTTCCTGTTCAAGGTCATTAAAGGTAAGTAACTGAACTACCGACATTTCAAACAAATTTGAGATTTGCTCAAGACGCGATAAGTTAATATCAGTAATTCCGGTTTCAATCTTGGAAAAAGCAGGAATAGAAATATCTAACCTTTTTGCAACATCCTCCTGGCTCCATGCCTTTTGATGACGTAACAGTCTGATTTTTTTTCCTAATGACTTCATTTTTGTTCTATAAATAAGGATAAGGGTTTCTCAATAGTTAATAAAGTTACTGTTTTTTTTTAATTTCAAATAATTATTATAATATTTTATTTTTGAGCTCACTAAGATCGATACCACCAAAATTTCCAGAACTCATCATTAACAAATTAGTATTGGTCAAATTTATCTTTTCTAATTCGGTTAGCAATAATTTTGAATCGTTAAAAAAAGTTAAATTCTGCTTTAAAAAAGCGGCCTTAACTGTCTCTGCCGGATAGGGTTCTATCTTTTTCTGCTCAAAGGTTTTCTTGTCAATAAAAACCATGGCAACGTCTGCCTCATCCATAGTACCCGCGTATTGTGATAAGAAATCTTTATTCAGGCTGCTAAACGTATGCAGCTCAATACATGCTATCAATTTCCTGTTAGGAAACTGAGTTTTAACCGCGTGAATTGTGGCTTGCAGCTTTGATGGCGAATGGGCAAAATCTTTAAAAATATGAGCATTATTGCTTTTCCCAACTACTTCAAGCCTGCGTGCCGCACCCTTAAAAGTGGTAATGTGTTTATAAAAATCTGCTGATTTAATATTAAGACTTTCGCATACCAGGCGTGCCGCTTCCATATTCAGCAGGTTATGTTCACCAAAAACTTCTAACGGATATTTTTTTCCATCTGCAATAATTGTAGTAACGCCGTTTTCAATGGTATAATCCGGTAAAGCATAAGGTTCCCTATCAATTTCAGCATCACTATTTGTTACTACATTATTTAATATTTCATCCGTTTTTCTGTAAATAAGTTTTCCGTCGCTTTGTATGGTGTCTATAAAAATTTCAAACTGATCAATATAACTTTGAAACGTAGGGAAAACATTAATATGATCCCAGGCAATGCCGCTTATAACGCCAATATTTGCTTTGTATAAATGAAACTTGGGCCGCCTGTCTATCGGCGAAGCTAAATATTCATCGCCCTCAATAATAATTACCGATGCTTCTTTGGTTAGCTTAACCATAGTTTCAAAGCCCGCTAACTGCGCGCCAACAAGGTAGTCAAAATCTATTCCGGCAGCCTGCAGCACATGTAAAATCATAGAAGTTATGGTGGTTTTACCATGGCTCCCTCCTATTACTACTCTTAACTTATCTTTTGATTGCTCATAAATATATTCGGGGTATGAGTATACTTTTATACCCAGCTCTTGTGCTTTAACTAACTCAGGATTGTCTATACGGGCATGCATCCCTAAAATGATCGCATCAATATCGGCAGTTATTTTTTCGGGGTACCACCCGTTCTGCTCCGGTAGTAAACCATATTTACTTAAACGCGAAACAGATGGCTCAAACAACACATCATCTGATCCGGTAACTTCAAATCCTTTTTTATGTAAAGCAATGGCAAGATTATGCATTGCGCTGCCACCTATGGCTATAAAATGTACCCTCATGTAATTTACAGGTTATGCTTTTATTAAAGTGCAAATAAACGCAAAAAACAGTTTGCTTAACAAAAGAATCATTTTAGTAACAACACCGGCACAGCAGCGCTTTCTGCTAACCGCTGCGAAACGCTATCATGCAGTATCGACTGGAAAAAGCTGTATTTATGTGGTAAGGCTATAACCAACTGTGCATTATTATCTGCAGCAAATTGTAAAATACCATTAATAACATTCTGATTGTTGATGTAATAATATTTAGGATGATATTGTTTTAGCATACCGTGTAAAACGGTTTCTTCCGCCCTGCGTTCGGCATCACCGGCAAGGTGTTTAGTTTCATTATCAATATTCACTATTAAGAGCTCGAATTTTTTCCTATCCAACAGCTTTTTCAAAGCTTCTAACGGTACAGTTTCTTTAACCTTATTAAAATCGCAGGCTACCACAATACGTTCTATAGTTTTGAAATTATAAGCCGGCGGCACAACTATTACAGGTACCGGGCTGGCTTTTGATATGTTTACAACATGGCTACCGATGTGAGAATCGTCTTTACTGCTATTTCCCTTGCTGCCTAAAATAACCACATCAACAATTTTAGCCACAACGTTTTCAACAACAGCACGTAACAAGTGCGAACGGTTTAAATGAGTAGTAATTTTAACCCCCTCTCTAACCAACTTGCTTAATTTATGCTTTAAATGCTCTAATTTTTTTATGCG
>NZ_JAQBOW010000074.1 GCF_028287845.1 Mucilaginibacter sp. | reverse complement strand
CAACCCACTGTTTGTTAACGGTTTTTTTGTTGGCTGAGACAGTTTTGTAACTTAACGTATTCACTTGCTTTAATTTAAATTATTAAAATCTTATTATACCCCGCTTTTTCGGGACTGCAAAGATACGGTTATTTGGGAGATTGCCAAATGGTTTTAAGGTATTTGTTGATTATTATTTCTAGTAAATGTATTAACCGAAAATTCACCCCACTATATCAATTGCTATCACATAAAATCAAAGCAGTAACACACTACTTTTGCTACATTTACACCCATTAACTGAATCATTATTAAAATCGCTATTACATGTTCAAATCAATCTCACTTTCCGCTTTATTATGCTTGTTTTTGTTGCAGGCAAATGCCCAAAGGCTGTATATGCCACGCGATATACAAAAAGCTTTTAATAAAGAAACCCGCTCGCTTGATGGGAAGCCCGGCAAAAACTACTGGCAAAATACAGGCAATTATAATATCTCTATCAGTATGATACCGCCCAACCGTTTGGTTAAAGGTGTTGAGCAAATAACCTATTTTAATAATAGCCCTGATACGCTAAAAAGGCTAAACATGAAATTGATCCTGAATATCCATCGCCCGGGCGTAGCACGTTTTAGCGGCGCAAGCGCCGATTATTTAACTTCAGGTATACAGATAGACAATTTTCTAGTTGATGGCGCTAAACACGGCTGGAACAATAATACCGCCAGTGGCACCAACCAGGCTATCGCGTTAGCTAAACCTTTGATGCCGCATGATTCGGTGAAACTAAATATCGACTGGCATTTCGATCTGTCAAAAGAGAGTGGCCGCGAAGGAGTGATCGATTCTACCACTTTCTTCCTGGCTTATTTTTACCCGCGTGTTTCTGTGTATGATGATTATAACGGTTGGGATATGTTGCCTTTCCTGGACGCGCAAGAGTTTTACAACGACTTTAATAATTACACATTAAATGTTACCGTGCCTAAAAACTATATTGTATGGAGCACAGGTACATTACAAAATCCTAACCAGGTTTTACAACCTGAGTTTGCTAAGCGCTTGCAAACCTCCATGACCAGCGATAGCACCATACATATTGCTACACCTGCAGACCTGGCCGCAAAAAACATTACCGCGCAAAATGCCATGAATACATGGACATGGACCGCCACCAATATATCAGACATGACTGTGGGCCTAAGCGACCATTATAATTGGGATGGCGCAAGTGTATTGGTTGACGATGCAACGCACCGCATAGCGAGTGTGCAGGCGGCTTACCCTGACTCATCTAAAGATTTTCATCATTCGGTACAATTCAGCCGCAATGCGCTGGGTTGGTTCTCGCACAACTGGCCGGGTGTACCTTATCCGTTCCCCAAAATGACCGTTTTCCAGGGATTTGCTGATATGGAGTACCCCATGATGGTGAATGATAGCCATGAAAAAGATCTTGGCTTTGCTCAACTGGTGCAGGATCATGAGATAGCACATACTTATTTCCCTTTCTATATGGGGATAAACGAAACTCGTTATGCCTTTATGGACGAAGGCTGGGCAACCACATTTGAGCTATTAATAGGTACTGCCGAAAAAGGCAAGAAGCAGGCGGACGGCTTTTATAAAAAATTCCGTGTTGAGCGTTATATTAATGATCCTGCAACTACAGAAGATCTGCCAATCATTACTCCTACCAGCGAACTACGTTCAGGTTATGGCAACAATGCTTATGGCAAGCCATCATTAAGCTATCTGGCATTAAAAGATATGCTGGGCGATGCTTTATTTAAAAAAGCGCTGCACACTTATATGGATAACTGGCATGGCAAGCATCCTATTCCATGGGATTATTTTAATTCGATGAATGCAGGCTCTGGTAGAAACCTGAATTGGTTCTTCAATAATTGGTTCTTCACCAATGGTTATATAGACCTGGGCCTAGACAATGCCAAAGCGGTTGCCGGTGGTTATAAACTATCTATAAATAATATAGGTGGCTTCGCGGTTCCGTTTGATGTGATGGTAACCTATACTGATGGCACCACCCAAAGCACCCATGTTACAGCTGCCGTTTGGGAAAAGGATGACAAGCATATAACTATAACCATTAAAGCCAATAAAACAGCAAAATCTATTGTTTTAGACGGTGGCATATTTATGGATGCCGATGTAAGTAACAATAAATGGCCGGCTAAGTAACCGTTAAACATAAATTATTCAAAGCCCTTCCTGGTTGGAAGGGCTTTTTTTGTCGCGTCTCCCCCCTATCAATGTCTTTTTTGCACACCATTAATTTAAAATCAAGATATTAACTTTGTTTTGAACCGATTAAGTAAAGCTCATGAAAGGCGAATCAGCAAAAAACATAGACGACTACATAGCAGCTTATCCCAAAAATGTACAGGAGGTATTACAAACCATGCGTACCACCATACATGAGGCCGCCCCAGAAGCAGAAGAAGCTATAGTATACGGCATCCCCACTTTTAAATTAAATGGCAACCTGGTGCATTTTGGCGGCTATAAAAACCATATCGGGTTTTACCCTGCACTAATGGGCATTGAAGCTTTTAAAGAAGAAACTAAAGTTTATGAAACAGGCAAAGGCACCTTACAATTCCCGCTAAATAAACCAATGCCTTTGGATCTGGTAACCCGGATAGTTAAATTCAGGGTAAAAAGAAATTTAGAGAAGGTAAAAAAGTAAACGCTGACAACCCTCCTATCCTATAAACGGCGTAGCCTCTTGAACATTTTTGAAATAATTACCAAGTAAAAAATATTAGTTTATTTACCAACACCCCTTTGACATATCCACCCATAACCCGAATTTCGCTATCCAATAAGGATAGATAAATGACAACTCATCATAAAAAATTAGCTACCGAATTTTCAATAGCCGAAAAGCAGGTCACTGCTACCGTTAGTTTGTTAGACGAAGGCGCTACCGTTCCGTTCATATCCCGTTACCGTAAAGAGTTAACAGGAAGTTTGGATGAGGTACAGGTGGCCGGCATACGTGATCGTATCCAACAATTACGTGAGCTGGACAAACGCCGCGAAGCCATTTTAAACTCGTTAACCGAAATGGGTAAACTAACGCCCGAACTGGAAAAACAGATCAACGCTGCCGAAACAATGGTATTGCTGGAAGATATCTACCTGCCTTATCGTCCCAAACGCAAAACACGCGCTACTACAGCCCGCGAAAAAGGATTGCAGCCCCTGGCCGACCTGCTATTCGCCCAAAATAAATTTGATGTAGGGGCCGAGGCCGAAAAATACATATCCGAAGAAAAGGGTGTTGCCAGCATTGAGGAAGCATTAGCAGGTGCACGAGATATTATTGCCGAACATATTAGCGAAGATGCAGCCGTACGTACCAAAGTACGCGAACTGTTTATAGAGAAGGGCAGTTTTAAAAGCCATGTAATTACGGGTAAAGAAACTGAAGGCATTAAGTATAAAGATTATTTTGAATGGGAAGAACCGGTAAAATCGGCACCCTCACATAGGATATTGGCTATGCGGCGCGGCGAAAAGGAGGAGATTTTATACCTTGATGTTTTACCGCCTGAAGAAGAGGCCGTAGCCCAATTAGAAAAAGCATTTATTACCGGCAATAATGCCGCCGCCGACCAGGTTAAACAGGCTATTGCCGATGGCTACAAACGGTTACTGCGCCCGTCTATGGAAACAGAGGTACGCTTAATCACCAAAAAGAAAGCAGATGAAGAAGCTATCCGGGTGTTTGCAGAGAACGCGCGCCAGCTATTATTGGCTGCCCCGCTTGGGCAAAAGCGTACCATGGCTGTCGACCCCGGTTTTCGTACAGGCTGTAAAGTGGTTTGTTTGGATGAGCAGGGAAAACTGTTGGAATATACCGCAGTATTTCCGCATACCGGTGCAGGCCAGGCCAAAGAGGCAGAGAAAACTGTTGCGCATCTTTTTGATAAACATAATATACAAGCCATTGCTATCGGCAATGGCACCGCAGGGCGCGAAACGGAGCTGTTTATACGCAAGCTGAATTTACCAGGTGCAGAAATTGTTATGGTGAATGAAAGCGGCGCGTCTATCTATTCCGCATCTGACGTGGCGCGCGAGGAGTTCCCGGATAAAGACGTGACTGTTAGGGGTGCAGTATCTATTGGCCGCAGATTGATGGATCCATTAGCAGAATTGGTAAAAATCGATCCAAAATCCATCGGTGTTGGGCAATACCAGCATGATGTAGATCAGAATAAATTACAGGCATCTTTGGATGATACGGTTATCAGTTGCGTTAATGCCGTTGGAGTAGAACTGAATACCGCGTCAAAACAAATACTTTCGTATGTATCGGGCCTTGGCCCGCAGCTTGCGCAAAAAATTGTGGAGTACCGCGATGAGAACGGCGCTTTTAAACACCGCGATCAGCTAAAAAAAGTACCGCGTTTAGGCGATAAAGCCTTTGAGCAAGCCGCAGGATTTTTACGCATCCACAATGCCGAAAACCCACTTGATGCCAGTGCTGTACACCCCGAAAGATATACGTTGGTAGCACAAATTGCCAAAGATAAAGGTTGCTCTGTTAGTGATTTAATGAGAGACGACAAATTGCGACAAAGCATCCCACTGCAAAAATATATTACCGAAACCGTTGGCTTACCAACCCTGAATGATATTATGGCCGAGCTGGCCAAACCCGGTCGCGACCCGCGCGAAAAGTTTGAAGCCTTTAGTTTTACTGATGGTGTAAACAGCATTACAGACCTGAAAGCAGGCATGAAGCTGCCGGGTATAGTAACCAACATTACCAATTTCGGTGCATTTGTCGATATTGGAGTGCACCAGGATGGGCTGGTACATTTGAGCCAGATCACCAACCGCTTTATTAAAGACCCCAACGAAGTACTAAAAGTACACCAACAGGTGGAAGTAACCGTTACCGAAGTGGATGTAAACCGCAAACGGATATCGTTATCTATGAAAACCGACGAGCCTAAAAAAGAGAATCGTCCGCCGGTTACTAAAGTCAATCAGCTTGCTAAGCCTGCTTACAATCCTCCTCCAAAAAAGAACGAGCCGGAAGTGGAAACGGACATGGCGATTAAGTTAGCTGCTTTGAAAAATATGTTTAAGTAAGTACCGATTAATAAGTAATTTGAAAAAAGGATGACGATACCAGCTTGATTTATTCATCTGTTACTCCAATTTTAACATGTCGGTTTTTAAATGCGCTAAGGTTTGCTATTTTTACAGCACCGTTTATTAAACCCACATTTCTGATCTATGATAATCATTAAAAACCACGCCGAATTTGAATCGCATTTAGATAAAGAGATCGGTATCTCGTCCTGGCACACTATTACCCAGGAGCAAATAAACCAGTTTGCCGACGCTACATTAGATCATCAATGGATACATACCGACCCTGAGAGGGCCAAAACCGAAAGTCCGTTTAATGCTACCATAGCGCATGGTTATTTAACAGTATCGTTGCTGCCGCATTTCTGGCACCAGATAGTAGAGGTACAAAACCTTAAAATGCTAATCAATTACAGTATTGAAAATATAAAATTTGCCCAGCCTGTAGTGGTAAATACCCGTGTAAGGTTACTATGCAAGCTTGACGCGATAGTAAATTTAAGAGGCATTACCAAAGCTACTATAGGTGTGAAGATGGAAATTGAGGGCGAGAAAAAACCTGCTTACACCGGGGCGGTGGTGTTTTTATATCATTTTAATAGTTAATCAGGCTACTTTTTTATATGTATCAATTAGTTTTAACAGCCTTGGACTAGTTCTGTATTTGTCAAATCCATAATCAGATAAATAATTCCATACTCTACAACCTTTTTCTAACGCACTATTGATATACTTATAAAATTCTTCATCCATATTTTGGTCGCCGTAAATTAGTGCTAAAGTTCCATCTAAATTAGGATAGTTTGGATTTTGCTCTCGAGCTTTTTTAATAAAGTCTATCGCTTCTGTAAATCTTTTTTGCCTTCTATATAAAACTGCCATGTTATTATACAACAATGCTTTATTTGGGAAGCCATTTTTTTCTGCGTTAATATAGTCCATTTCAGATTTTTCATACAGCCTTCTTTCCTCATAAAAGTAACCTCGATTAAACAATGCTATTGGAGAATTGGGATTTAAATTAATAGCGGTATTTAGTGATTCTTCAGCTTCTATAAATTTATTTTGCTTGGTGAGAACATTTCCCTTAACTGCATATGCCCAATCATTCCGGGGGTTAATTTCAACCGCTTTATCAACATCCTTCAATGCATTATCAAAATCATTTAATTGATTATAAGAATGTGCTCTGTTGCCATAAGCAGTGTCAAATTGTTGGTTAATATCAATGCTCTTACTTAAAAATTCGATAGCTTCATTATATTTATCAATATCATTATAAGCTACTCCAATATTGTTATACGCACCAAAGTTTGTTGGTTCTAATTCAATTACATTTTTATAAAGCTCTATTCTTATTTTTGGATCATTTGCATTGTAAGCTAATTCGTAAAACTCATTTGCTCGAACAACATTATGTATATTATTTATTTCTTCATCAGTTGCTTCTTTAGATTCTTTGCTATCCTCTTTTCTAATTGGTGTAGCAATCATCGAATTCAAAACCTCATTGCCTTTTACTTTAAATTGGTTAATTGTCGTTTCACCTTTAATCTCGATAGTCTTTAGCAATGTGGTCAACTCTGTTTCGCTCTTTTCTTTTATGAGTTCAGAAATTAGTTCGGTTGTTATTCTGCTATTTATTAGAGAAAGGACAGCTATGTCTACGTGGTTTTGGGCAGTTTGGGCAATTATTTCTTCAACCCTTGATTTTATTGCTTTTTTTCCAAGAAAATTTATTGCAAAACCAATTAATGTAAATATTATAACAATACACCAAACATATACATTAAGCAATTCCTTGATATCTTGTTTTGCAGTTGAAATATTCCCATTTAAGTCCTTTTGTAAGTTATCAAATTTGGTTTGATAATCTTCTGACTTTCTATTATAATTATTCGATTCTGCTTTGTGATTTTTACTTGTATCACTAACATTGTTTCCTCTTACTGTTAAAATCAATATACTTAGAAAAACAAATAGGAATATAGTTTTTTTCATAGTTAGGTTATTTCAGATAAAAATAACAATTAATAACCCAACAATACTCTTCTTATATTACATTCGCTCTACATTCAAACAGCAAATCTTTACAATCCCTCTACAACCGCTTCCGTATTTTTGTGTTTTAATATATTCCATGAACACAAATCAAATCCGCCTAAGCGTGTTGGACCAATCCCCTATCAGGAAAGGTGTTACTGCCGAGCAGGCCGTACAGGAAACCATCGCGTTAGCAAAATATACAGACCAATTGGGTTATACCCGTTTTTGGGTATCAGAGCATCATAATACCGGCAGTTTGGCCGGGTCGACCCCCGAGGTGTTGATAGCCTACCTGGCATCGCAAACAAAAAATATACGTGTTGGTTCGGGTGGCGTAATGATGCCCAACCACAGCACCTTAAAGGTTGCCGAAAATTTTAGGATGCTGGAAGCATTGGCCCCCGGCCGGGTAGACCTGGGTATGGGTCGTGCGCCGGGTACCGATCGTATTACGGCATCTATACTTAATCCATCAAACCATTTTGCCGAGCAGGATTTTATGGAACAACTGGCCGATCTGCGCAACTATTTCCATGATACTGCAGATCCGGGTACTATACAGCAAAAAATTCGCGCCATCCCGCAGGTAAAAACTGTGCCTGCTATGTGGCTGCTGAGCTCGAGCGGGCAAAGCGGTTTGTTCGCCGCACATTTTGGTATGGGCTTTTCCTTCGCGCATTTTATTAACCCGGTTGGTGGACCGCAGGCGGTGCAGTTGTATAGAGACCGTTTCCAACCATCGCAGGACCTTGCACAGCCAGAAGTTAACATGGCCATATTTGTTTTCTGTTCGGAAGATGAGGAGAGGATAATGCAGCATAAAGCCATAATGGATTACCGCTTTATCCAGTTTGAAAAGGGCTTGGGCCTTTCGCCATTTGGCTATGAAGATGTAAAAAATACCGAATACACCCTACATGAGCAGGACCGCATACGTTACAACCGCCAGCGCGTAGTTGCCGGCACGCCGGATATGGTAAAAGCGCGCCTGAGCCAATTGGCCGAAAGCTATGGCGTTAATGAAATTATAGCCGTAACCATTGCCGAGGATTTTGATGACAGGCTGCAATCTTATAAGTTATTGGCTGAAATGTTTGATCTGCAAGCACATTGATTTTTATTTAACAATTACTTTATCAGCGGTAAAAACTTAAATCGTATCTTTGCAGTTAATTACAATACATATAAATCAATAACAATTCGTGATAATCTTAATATTCTTCCTGGCACACTGGTTTCTTTCTCTATTTTTTCAAACATTTTTTCTTCACCGGTATGCTTCACACAAAATGTTTAGTACCCATAAAATTAATGAGCGCGTGTTCCACATGCTAACATTTATTTGCCAGGGTTCATCTTATTTAAATCCGCGCGCGTATGCAATTATGCACCGCGAGCACCATGCTTACAGTGATACCGAAAAAGACCCGCATTCTCCTTATTTTTTCAGGGATGTTTTCCAGATGATGTGGCGCACCGCGTTAAGCTATAAGCTTTATGAGAAACGTTTAAAAGAACCCGAAGCACAGTTTAAAGGCAACTACCCCGAGTGGCGCTTGCTGGATTATTGGGGATCTACCTTCATATCGCGTATCCTGTTTGGTATTGGTTATGTAGCATTCTACATTGCTTTTGCTACGCATTGGTGGATGTTTTTATTATTGCCAATTCACTTTATGATGGGCCCAATACATGGTGCTATTGTAAACTGGTGCGGTCATAAATATGGCTACTCAAACTTTGATAACGGCGATAAATCAAAAAACTCCATACCGTTAGATTTTTTGATGCTTGGCGAGTTATTTCAGAATAACCACCATAAGCGCCCAAACAACTCCAATTTTGCGGCAAAGTGGTATGAGTTTGATCCGGTTTACCCGGTAATGAAATTGATGCACTGGGTTAGGATCATTAAATTAAGAAAACCCCTTGCGGGATAAGCGAAAAGCTGAAAGACCAAAGCTAAAAGCTTATTCATTCAGCTCATATAAATATTAATGAGGATAAGGGCAAGCTTTCAGCTTTAACCTTTCTCCTTTCAGCTCAAATAAATGAAAGTATCTGCATTAGCCGAAAACCTGAGCGGCTCTGAAATTATCAGGATAGCCGGCGAAATCAATGAATTAAAGCGCCAGGGCCAAAATATTGCCAACTTAACTATCGGCGATTACGACTCCAACATCTATCCCATACCTGACGAATTAAAGCAGGGTATTGTTAACGCTTATGCGGATAACCAAACCAACTACCCGCCCGCTGATGGCGTGTTAAGCTTGCGCGAAAGTGTTTCGGCCTTTTTAAAAAATCGTTTGGGGTTAGATTATAAGCCTAACCAGATATTAATTTCGGGCGGGTCAAGGCCGTTGATCTATTCGGCCTATTTAGCGGTTGTTGATGAAGGCGACAAAGTCGTGTTCCCGGCACCGTCATGGAACAATAACCATTATTGCGACTTGCTAAAGGCCCGCGGCATAATAGTACAAACCACTGCCGAAAATAATTTTATGCCTATGGCGGATGACTTGCGCCCGCATATTAAAGGTGCCGCGTTACTGGCCCTTTGTTCGCCTTTGAATCCTACCGGTACCATGTTTCATAAAAAGGATCTGGAAGATATTTGCGATATGGTAATTGCCGAAAATAAAACCCGCGCGGCTGACGAAAAACCACTTTACGTGTTATACGACCAGATTTATTCGCAATTAACTTTTGGCGATAACCAGCATTTTGACCCTGTTACGCTGCGCCCTGAGTTGAGAGACTACGTAATATTTGTTGATGGTGCATCTAAGTGCTTTGCAGCAACAGGTGTACGTGTGGGCTGGGGTTTTGGCCCTACAGCTATTATCAACAACATGAAGGCTATTGTGGGCCATATGGGCGCATGGTCGCCAAAGGCAGAGCAGGTAGCTATGGCTAAATATATTGTTGAAGATGATAAGGTAAATACTTATCTTGATTGTTTAAAATCAAGGATACAAGATAGCCTTAACGCGTTACATAAAGGTTTCCAACAATTAAAAACTGATGGATTTAACGTGGATTCTATCGCACCAATGGGGGCCATTTACCTTACCGTAAAAATTGACTATACCGGAAAAACTACCCCGGAAGGAACCGTGCTGAATAACTCTGCAGATATTAATTTTTACCTGATAAAAGAAGCGGGAATAGCTTTTGTGCCTTTCTCTGCCTTTGGTACAGATGATAGCGTAAATTGGTTCAGAGCATCTGTAGGAGCCAGTACTTTAGATGATATTCAACAAGCTATCCCGAGGATAAAAGAAGCGCTGGCGAGACTGAAATAACCGTAACGTTATAATCCTTTTTAATTTATTTATTAGGCTGTTATGCTGACATGTAAAAAATAAAATTTGCATAATTAAATTATTATCCATTACTTTGAATTACAAAGTACTTTTATATGAAGGAAAAAGAAATTCAGGATGATCTGGCGTCCATCCGCAGTTTGATGGAGCGTTCATCAAAATTTATATCGCTTAGCGGCTTATCTGGTATACTGGCAGGAATTTATGCGCTGATTGGCGCGGCGGCAGCATTTTATCTTATGCGTGCACCGATAAATTATGACCAGGTTACTTTTTTACACCTGCTTAACGTGTTACCCTATTTGATTGCTATAGCCGCCGCGGTATTAATAGCCTCGATAGCAACCTGCGTGCTGTTAACTTATCAACAAGCAAAAAGAAAAGGACAATCCATTTGGGGTAAAACCAGCAGGGAATTATTAGTTAATATGGCCGCGCCATTGTTAACAGGTGGCTTATTGATTATTATATTTCTGTATCGTGGCTATTTTGGCATTGTGGCTCCGGCATCGCTTATATTTTACGGCCTTGCATTATTAGCAGCAGGTAATTTTACTTTTAGCGATGTAAAGTTTTTAGGAATATGCCAAATTATATTAGGCTTAATTGCTGCTTGCTTACCCGGTTATGGTTTACTATTTTGGGCCCTTGGATTTGGCGTTTTGCATATTGTGTATGGTAGCGTGATGTACTTAAAATACGACCGGTGAAGATATATTTTGAAAAATTAGATAAAGCTTTTGAGAACCGCCTGCGCCTGCAAATTATGAGTGTGCTGGTGGCTAACCAGCGCTATGATTTTAATTCACTTAAAGAGCTTTTAGATATTACTGATGGTAACCTGGCATCGCATTTAAAGGGATTGGAAAAAGAAGAATACATACTGGTAAATAAATCATTTTTGGGCCGTAAACCCAATACCAATTATGAGGCAACAGAAAAAGGAAAGAAAGCCTTCGCTGCTCATTTAGATGCGCTGGAGCAAATAATAAAAAACAATAAAAATTAAACTATATTTTTTTATCCAATTACTTTGAAATACAAAGTACTTTTAATTATAAACAATGGAAAACGAACAACAACAACCACAAGGATTTATGGCTTGGCTCCAGGAGTCGGTGACTGTAAAATTAATGTTTATTGGTATACTGATAATATTGCTGCTTATCCCATCTTTTATGGTAGAGAACCTGATAACCGAAAGAGCAAAGAGACACGACGAGATGGAAAAAGATGTATCGGATAAGTGGTCGGCAAGCCAGTTAATACAAGGGCCGGTACTGGTGATACCTTACAAGCGCCAGCTTACAGATAGGGATGCCGGCAATAAGGTAATTATAAAAGAGGTTATTGAAAATCTTTATGTATTGCCGGATAACCTTCATATAAAAGCCGTTGTAAACTCAGAAACATTACACCGCGGCATGTACGAAACTGTGGTGTATAATACGCAGGTTAAAGTTTGGGGCGATTTTAAGCTGGCAATAACGGCCGACCAATTAATGCTGGATAAGGCTAAGCTAACCTTTAGTATATCTGACCTTAAAGGTTTGAAAACCAACCCAGTTATTAAATCGGCAGGGAAATCATTACAAGCCGAACCGGTATTTAATGAAAAGGGATTATTTAATAATGGGTTGCAGGCTGATATAAATCTTACAGCAACAAAAGAACAGCCGGTGCCTTTTGATTTTATGCTCGACCTAAAAGGTAGTGGTGAGCTGAGCTTTTTACACACCGGAAAAACCACCGACGTAGAAGTTAGCGGCAATTGGAAAACACCAAGTTTTTCGGGGCGCTATCTACCCGATTACCGCAAGGTGGACGAAAAAGGATTTTACAGCAAAATGGCGCATGCTGTACTACAACCGGCCTTTTGAGCAGCAATGGACAGCTGACGATAGCACGATAAATAAAATGACACATAACGGCAATGCCATATTCGGCGTAAAGTTGAAGGTACCGGTAGATCAGTACCAAAAAACTATGCGTACCAGCAAGTATAGTATATTGATCATCCTGCTTACATTCATTTCGCTGTTCCTTACAGAGCTTATAAGTAAGCAAAAGATACATCTGTTTAATTATATATTGATAGGTGCCGCAATGATTATTTATTACACATTACTGCTCTCGTTTTCTGAGCAGATCGGGTATAACCTGGCCTATCTTATTGCATCGGTGGCAACTATAGCGCTTATTTCTATTTTTATCGCATCACTACTGAAAAACAAAATGGCAGCTATACTATTCGCAATGATACTGACCATATTTTATGTCTTCATTTTTGTGATCATCCAATTGGAGGACCTGGCCCTGTTGATTGGCAGTATCGCCTTATTCATCATCATTTCAGTTTTGATGTATTTCTCACGAAAAATTAACTGGGACAAACTCTAAAAAAATCATTAACCTTTAAAACTTTTACGCCATGTATACAAGCCAATATTGGATAAACCATTTCAGAGCCAATGCAACTGAGAAAAGAGTGAACTGGAACCTTTCGCCAAACATAACCGATAACGAAATAGCCGCGATTTTACATTCGTTACAAGCGTGGCAGCTGGGCGAAACATCCGAAGGAAAACATTTAATAGCAGCATCAACCAAATATGCTTTTAAAATTGGCGATCAGGCATATGTGAGCGCTGTTAAACTATTTATTA
>NZ_JAQBOW010000062.1 GCF_028287845.1 Mucilaginibacter sp. | reverse complement strand
ACCGACAAACTCTTCAGATCCGCTATGCAATCGCGTTTAGCACATAATAAATAAGAAACAATACATGTCATTCGAAAATTTAAACTTGATTGAGCCTATTCTCAGGGCTTTAAAAACTGAGGGATATACCACACCTACACCTATACAAGAGCAAGCTATACCTATTGTACTGCAACGCCGCGACCTTTTGGGCTGCGCGCAAACCGGTACCGGTAAAACGGCCGCTTTCTCTATACCTATCTTACAGTTATTATATCAGGATAGGTTACAGCATAAAGAACAAAAAACCATTAAAGCGTTGATATTAACCCCAACGCGCGAACTGGCCATACAAATTAACGAGAGCCTTGCCGCTTATGGCAGGCATACCGGTTTAAAACATTTGGTAATTTACGGTGGTGTGTCACAAAACCCGCAAACCGAGGCTTTGCGTCGCGGGGTGGATATTTTGGTTGCTACACCGGGCCGTTTATTGGACCTGATGAACCAAAAATATGTTCACCTTGACCACATTAAAATGCTGGTGCTTGATGAGGCCGACCGTATGCTGGATATGGGTTTTGTGCATGATGTAAAAAAGATCATAGCTAAAGTTCCGGCCAAAAGACAGACCCTGTTCTTTTCGGCTACTATGCCAAATGAGATTCAGCAACTGGCTAATACCATATTAACTAACCCGGAAAAGGTGGAAGTTACCCCGCCGTCATCAACTGCCGATACTATTCAGCAGGAGCTTTACTATGTAGAGAAAAATGATAAGCGGTTATTACTGGTGCATATATTAAAAGATAAAGACATTAAAACCGCGCTGGTATTTACCCGTACCAAACATGGCGCAGATAAAGTGGTGAAGGACCTGGTTAAAATTGGCATTACTGCCGAAGCTATCCACGGTAACAAATCGCAAAACGCGCGTCAAAGGGCGTTAACTAATTTTAAGGCGCGTACTACACGCGTGTTGATTGCTACCGATATTGCCGCGCGCGGTATTGATATTGATGAGCTTACCCACGTAATAAATTACGAAATACCAAACATTCCTGAAACCTATGTACACCGTATTGGCCGTACAGGCAGGGCAGGGGCCAGCGGTATAGCTATGACTTTTTGCGACCAGGAAGAGATTGATTTTTTAAAGGATATACATAAACTGATAGGCAAACTTATTCCTGTTAACGATGGACATCCGTATGTAATGAGTCCGCAAAGTATAGTTGCCAAACATGCCGACGGCCAGGCAAAAGGCGGCGGCGGACGCACCGGCGCTCCTAAACGTGGTCGTGGATTTGGCAAAAGCAACCGTGGTGGCGGCGGTGGTAGCCGTCCTGCCGGCAAGCCGGATGGTAACCTAAGCGGCGGCAGGCCGAGCGGTAATAGAAGATAGAAATTAAAGATTAGGTATTGAAGATTAAAGATTAGTTGATCAACCAATCTTTAATCTTCAATACCTAATCTTTAACTTGTTAATAAGTTAATAAGCATATTTGCATCGGTTAATCTTTTAGTTTAATTTTAACTTAAATTACCATTCACGTTTATGAAACGATTGATAGATCTTTTTAAAAACAAATATTTTTTGGTGTCGCTTGCCTTTGTGGTATGGATGGTGTTTTTTGATAAGAACGATCTGTTATCTCAATACCAGTATCACCAGGAAGTAAGCAAGCTAAAACAGGAGCGCGATTTTTACAAACTGCAAACCGCTAAAGTTAGCCAGGACCTTGATGAGCTTAC
Source organism: Mucilaginibacter sp. (assembly GCF_028287845.1). GTDB lineage: Bacteria > Bacteroidota > Bacteroidia > Sphingobacteriales > Sphingobacteriaceae > Mucilaginibacter. The sequence continues at coordinate 1,434 of NZ_JAQBOW010000062.1, read as the reverse complement.
CTCAAACCCCGAAAAACTCGAGAAATTCGCCCGCGAAAAATATTTGATGCGGAAAGATAATGAGGATGTTTTTGTGATTGTTAAAGAGAAGGCTCAGTAAGTTACAACACCATTCTCACGATGTGTCATTGCAAGCACAGCCGGCAATCTCTCTACCCACTTATCTTAAATTCGATTTTCTAGACTTTTTAACGATCAGCCTTCAAACTGTTAGCATCCATCGCTCATAGCCGCGGAGGCCTAGTTCTTTTTCCTTAGATGAAAAAGGACCAAAAACTGAGCGTAGCGACCTCATGAATACCCATAAAAAACAAACAATAGATGAATAAATCAAGTCATCCCAATCGCTGCCACTACCAGGCCAGACTCCCGGCCGCGTGGGCTGACGGGCCACCGCTCTTTTTTGATTGCTCATAATTACCAAAATTCTGGTTCTATCCTCAAGTGTCAGCAAAAAAGCTTCGGGTGAGCGCAGGTAAAACAAGTTGGGCTGTGCGGTGGCAAGGGCATTGGTAATTTTGCTTGAAGCGGGGGCCTTGTGCGACAATAGGGGGCAAAAGGACCGGGCCCAAGGTTTTACCTGCGATGCAGCGCAAAAGCCCAGAGCGCAAAGAAGCCTCTTTGCTGACTTGATTTTTTGTTACTTTTTGATCAAGCAAAAAGTAATAGGCCTTAGCGGCCAAGAACGTCATCAAGTATTTAGTAACAAATTATACTTATCGCGCCACAATTCTTAGCTATGAATGACAAAGAGATTTTCTACATTTGAACCATGAGTATCCGCGTTGAAGGTTTAACAAAAATTTATGGCGAGCAAAAAGCAGTTGATGGCATAACTTTTAATGCAGAGCCGGGGGTGTTGGGCTTTTTGGGTCCGAATGGTGCCGGTAAATCTACCACCATGAAAATTCTGACAGGCTTTATTCCGCAAACTAGTGGTAAAGCAGAGGTATGTGGATTTGATGTAAGTACCCAATCTTTGGAAGTTAAACGCAATATTGGCTACCTGCCAGAAAGTAACGCGCTTTACCTGGATATGTACGTAAAAGAATCTCTTGCTTTTATAGCCGGCATCCATAAAATATACGAGCCCGAAAAACGCATAGCTGATATTATTGAAATGACCGGGCTTGGGCCAGAGCAGCATAAAAAAATAGGCCAGCTATCTAAAGGTTACCGCCAGCGTGTGGGTTTGGCACAGGCTATTTTGCACGACCCGCAGGTGTTGATATTGGATGAGCCCACTTCGGGCCTTGACCCTAATCAATTAATAGGCATCCGCCAGTTAATATTAGACCTGGGTAAAACTAAAACCATTATCCTATCTACCCATATTATGCAGGAAGTGGAGGCGGTATGCAACCATGTTATTATTATTAATAAAGGAAAAATTGTAGCCAATGATACTTTGGCAGCATTGAGGGGGAAGAATAA
>NZ_JAQBOW010000045.1 GCF_028287845.1 Mucilaginibacter sp. | reverse complement strand
GGTAGTGGTTGATAATATGTTTACCTGGTTACCATGCGAGGTATAAATACGTTTATTGGCACCATCAACAGTAATATAATCCCACCCACCCGAGCTGGCAATAGGAATATCTTTCAATATATGAAAGTCTGTTTTTTGTTGTGCCGATACATACAAGGGGGCACTTATTATCAAGCTTGAAAATAAATATGCAAGTGATTTTTTAATTGAGTTCATGGTTATTGGTTTTATGCTATTTATCAAAAAAACCTGTAGGAAATCTGTAGTTCAAATTTTAAAAACAAAACAATTGGGAACACTATTTTCCACTCTAAAAAAATACGCGGATAGTTTTAACGTATCGTCCTGAATAATATCTATTTAAAGCAGTTTCGGTTACACCATAAGCTTTGCCCGACGTAGCGTGTATAAACTTAACTTCTTCACCCGGATGTGATACCACTATGCCCATGTGCCCCACTTTCCTAATGGTGCTGTCTGTGCCGGTAAAAAGTATCAGGTCTCCCGGTTTGGCTTCATTTAGCCTAACCCCACGGTGTATAAAAGTAAAATCAATAGAATTCCGGGGAACCGCTATCCCGAAATGATTAAAAACATAGGTTATAAAACCCGAGCAATCAAATCCCTGGGTGGGATCTGTCGAGGCGTATTTATAATGAATACCGGTAAGTGATCTGGCGAAAGTTATTATTTCTGCGGGATGGGTTTTCCCAGTATTGATATTGGTAAAATATCCTGCACTATCGGGTTTAGGGTAAGCTATTTTTTCATTTATCGGATATTCGGCATTTGAATTTTTGTGCGGCGAATTACAGGAAAAAGAAATAGCAAGAAAAATATAACTTACAATGTTAGGTCGCATATATTGATATACAAACATTTACCCATAATGTTAGCCGCTGTAATGAAATGAATTGCACTGGTTATTTGTCTTTTTATCGGTATTATTGCAATTTTCAGCAATAATTTCAATAGCTCATGACTAATATTAAGAACATCATTTTTGATTACGGCAACGTAATTTTTCATATAGATTTTAGCAAGGTTGCCGAGGCGTGGAAGAAACTGGGTATTACCAATGCGGATGAATTTTACGGCCACCGTAAGCAGGATGATGTATTTAATGCCCTGGAGCGTGGCGAGATAAGTAATGCTGTCTTTAGAGATCGAATTAGGGAACTAGCTCATAAACCCGAATTGACCGACGAACAGATTGACGGCGCCTGGAACAGCATATTTGTAGGCATCCCAAAGGGAAATCATGAATTGCTGTTACAATTAAAGGCTAAATACCGTACTTTTTTGCTGAGTAATATTAACGCTATCCATTACGATTATGTGCATGATTACCTGCAAAGAGAATATAATATGAATGACAATAGCCGTCTGTTCGACAAAACCTATTACTCGCACTTAGTAGGTAAACGCAAGCCCGATGTTGAAATATTTGAGCAGGTAATACATGAAAATAACCTTAACCCTGCCGAGACTTTATTTATTGATGATAGCCCCCAGCATTTGGAAACTGCCAGGAAACTGGGCCTGCAAACCTACTTGATGACGGCCCCCGATACCATACAACAATACTTTAAAACAAACGGATTATTATAACGCATTTAGTGATTCAATTCGATATGAAAAATTAGTTCTCCCGTGAAGTAAGCAACTACAGCAATAAACCTATACCATTAAATATTATTACTATACTGTTACTATACTGTCCCATGAACACATGGATACACCTGGGACACCTGGGACGCCTGGGACACCCCAAATTATAATGCATTGAAAATCAACAACATTAAAGCATTACCAAATAAATTAACTGTTTAATTAACGTGTCTATCGATTAAAAATAGATGGTCACAGCTTTACACCGGAACACCCTCTTACAGTTTACGCCGTTTCATTTCCTTTGCTATCAAACCCAGTTCGCGGCTCATTTGGCCCGCTATAGCTGTATTTTCCTGCGCACGGCGAAACAGGTATGGAAGCACCGCTTTTATTGGGCCGTAAGGAACATATTTGGCAACGTTGTAATCTGCATCAGCTAAATTAAAACTAAGGTTATCGCTCATGCCCAATAATTGCGCAAAGTATACATGTGGATTTTTATGGTCTATTTTTTTTCTATCTAATAATTCGGTCAGCAATTTGCAGCTTTCCTCGTTATGGGTTCCGGCTACAAAGGCAATGCTTTTTATATGGTCGGTACAATAATCAAGCGCCAGGTCAAAGTCTTTATCAGTAGCCTCTTTAGTTGGTTGAATGGGCGATAGATAGCCTTTTTCCTGGGCCCTGTCGCGTTCCTTTTCCATATAAGCGCCGCGTACCAGTTTGACACCCAGAATAAATTTTTCTTTTACAGCATCCTCATTATCATACATTAATGATTCCAGCTTATCATGACGGTAAAGTTGATAGGTATTATATACTATGGCTTTCTGCTTGTTAAACTTGCGCATCATATTTAACGCCAAAAGGTCTATAGTATCCTGTATCCAGGTTTCTTCGGCATCTATCATTACCGGCACACCGGCCGAATGTGCCTTTTCGCAAATCGTTAATACCCTGTCCTGCAATTTTTGCCACTCTTGCTTTTCGGTATTGGTAAGCGGTTGTACCGCATCCAGCTTTTCTAACAAAGCAAATCTGCCAACCCCGGTTACCTTAAATACAGTTATCGGTATAGCTTTATCTTTGACTGCACGCTTTATGGTACGCATTATCTCGTCCCTGGTATCATCAAAAACGTGCTCATCATCCTCACCTTCTATCGAGTAATCTAAAATAGTACCTACTCCACCTGCCTCCAATGTTTTTATGGTTTTTTCGCATTCGCGGATTGTTTCACCGCCGCAAAAATGTTTAAATATAGTAGCCTTTATTAGTCCTTTTACAGGTAAGCCAATCTTTACCGCGAAGTTGGTTAGCGGCGGGCCTATCTTTACTAAAAAATTAATATTTATTATCTTAAACAGCCAGTAGGCGCGTTTCAGATCAGCATTAGATGAATGCTTAAAGGCTATCTCTGTATTTTCAAAAGATAGAGCTTGTTTTTTATCCATTGTCGATAATTCATGGCCCATTGTTGCAATAGTTACAACAACAGCAGGCCGATCAGTTAATACTGCAAAATTATAAAATGCTTTTAAGATAACTTATTATTCTGCGAATAGTTTAATTTTGTTGCCTCATGATAGAATTTAAAGTTACCGGCGATTATATCCCCATGATACAATTACTAAAAGCCACCCACCTGGTATTAACAGGCGGCGAAGCGCAAATAGTTGTGGATGAGGGCGAAGTAAAATATAATGGCGAGGTTGATTACCGCAAACGTTTAAAAGTAAAAAAAGGCGATGTGGTTGAATTTAGAAATAATAAAATAAAAGTGATATAATTTTTATGACTACAATTGATACCGGTACCTGCACAGTTGATATTATGGACACCATACAGAGTAATAATTATTTTATATATTTTGAGAATAGCTTAGGCGAACTGGCTAAATTTATTGAGCAGGGCCGCTACTCGCGTTTTTTTGTTTTAACAGACGAGAACACCGCGCAATACTGCTTACCATTATTAAGGGAGAAACTGGGCGATCCGGAGAATTTCGACATTATAGAAATAAATGCAGGCGAAGAAAGCAAGGATATTGATTTTTGCATAGGCGTTTGGAAAATGCTGATAGATTTTGATGCTGATCGTCAAAGCCTGTTAATTAACTTAGGGGGTGGCGTTATAAGCGACCTGGGCGGTTTTGCAGCGTCGACCTTTAAACGCGGTATTGATTTTGTACATGTGCCTACTACCCTGCTTTCGCAGGTAGATGCTTCTGTTGGTGGTAAAACAGGTATTGATATTGATAGTATTAAAAACATCGTTGGCACATTTACCCAGCCAAAAGCGGTATTTATTGAATATGCATTTTTGAAGACATTGCCCGCACGTCAAATTTTATCAGGCGCGGCCGAGATGCTGAAGCATGGCCTGATATGTGATGCCGCCTACTGGAACCAGTTAAAAGCAAGTGACCTTAAAAACCCAACTGCTGATCTGATCTATACATCAGTAGCCATAAAAAACAAAGTGGTGCTGGAAGACCCGCACGAAAAGAACATCCGCAAGGCGCTAAACTTTGGTCATACTATTGGCCACGCGGTTGAAACTTACTCCTTACTGAATGATGAAAATTCATTATCGCACGGCGAGGCCATAGCAATCGGTATGATATGCGAAGCTTACCTGGCCCATAAAAAGACCGGGTTAAGCATTGACGATCTTAACGAGATCACAAAAGTATTAAGTGACCTATATCCAAGATATAATCTAAAAGAAGAATACAACGAAACCCTTTTAGCGTATATGTTAAAGGATAAGAAGAACCAAAACGGTAAAATTAATTGTACGTTGTTAAACGCCATTGGTCAGTTTAATATTAATAATAATTGTACAGTTGAAGAGCTTGTAGATGCATTGGGGTATTATGCAGGTTTGTAAGTATTTGTAAGCGTGGACGCTTACAACAGTTAACATTCAAGTGCAGACACTTGAATGGGCGTGTTTTTAATAAGGGCCTGTTTTAAATAAAATTTAAAACAGGCCCTTAAACTTATCGCCTGGCCTGTCCAAGTGTCCACACTTGGACATAGCAAATTGTAAGTGTCCACACTTACAACAGCATTGTATATTATAAATAAATTGCTCATATTTATAATATGTCACGCAATGCCTCAACCGACGAACTTTACTTTGTCACGTTAACTGTAACAGATTGGGTAGATGTATTTACACGCCGTTTATACAATGACTTTATTGTTGAAACCCTAACCTGGACCCAACAACATAAAAAACTTAATATTTATGCCTATGTGATCATGACTAACCATATTCACATGGTAGCAAACGTAACAAACGGTTCGCTTGGTGATGTTTTAGGCAGCTTTAAAACTTACACTTCTAAAAAGCTATTTGAAATGATAGCGAATAACCAACAGGAAAGTCGACGAGAATGGATGATCAGATCATTTGAGCGTGCCGGCAAGTATAATCCATTAAACATTAACCATCAATTTTGGCAAAATGGCAATTTTCCTGTGCTGCTTTATACGCCTGCGGTAATTGATCAGAAAGTAAATTACATACACGAAAATCCGGTTAAAGCTGGTTTTGTAGGGTCGGCACATGAATTTTGGTATAGTAGTGCTAATCCAGAAAGTCCTTTGAAAGTAATTTATTAATGTTAAGCATGTCGTTACTCTCTAAACCTGAAGATAATTATACTGGTACCTAAGACGTGAAAAAAATATTAAAGTATTATTATTTTAGATTATACAGTTACTACTCAAGTGGTATGATTCCCTTTTTTTCTACAATGATGTTGATTATAGCATTTATGTATTTAAATGCTATAACTATTACGACTATGGTTGAAATAGTTTCTGACAATAAATTCATTCTTCCTACTCGACAAGCACACAGCTTATTTAGCTATCTATGGCCCATACTAATTATTGTTCCTATCTGTGGTTTTAGTTATTATCATCTGATAACTTTAGACCGTCAACAGGAAATAATGAATGAGTTTACTGATGAACCTAAACAACATCGGTTTATACATGGAGCATTGATTATTTTATATTTTGTTGCTTCTATATTATTATTTGTACTCGCGTTGTGGTTGAGGCAAATAATTAAGAATTACTGATACCAATCCCAATAAGGTTTACTCGTGATTCTAATTTTCCACCTCCACCAAATTATATACTTCCAAACCAAACCAAACCATATAAAATTTGTTTCACATCACTTATTTTCAAAAAATAAAAATTATCTATTGACAAATCAATTTTTACTGCTACCTTTGCATTGAAAACAATAAACGATGAAGTTAACTGGTGTATTTTTTTATGGTTACTACTTTTACTTTAATAGTAAGAGCCGGGACTAATATGCACTAACAAACATATTTAACAACTGAAAAGTCCCGGCAATAACCAGCCGGGACTTTTTGCTTTAATAGCTTTTATGAAGAAAGATAAACCAAGAGTTGCCATCCAAGGGATACGCGCTTCGTTCCACGAAGAAGCGGCCTTTAAATATTTTGGAGAAAACATCCAGACTATTGAGTGTAACTCTTTTAAGCAAACATTTGACGCTTTAGAAGCAAACGAGGCTGATTATGTGGTGATGGCGATAGAAAATAGCATTGCCGGTAGTATTTTACCAAACTACTCTTTATTGTTAAATTACAATTTCCCAGTTATTGGCGAAATTTATCTGCCTATTCAATTACATTTAATGGCGCTGCCGGGCGTTGCGTTTGAGCAGGTGAAATATGTAACATCGCACCCTATTGCTATACGCCAGTGCATTGATTTTTTTGATGAGTACCCGCATCTTAAAATAGTAGAAAGCAATGATACTGCAGCATGCGCCAAACGCATACATGATGAAAAATTAACCGATACCGTTGCTATAGCTAATACCTTAGCGGCAAAGCTTTATGGTTTGGATATTTTAGAGCGCCGGATAGAATCGAACAAGAAAAACTTTACCCGTTTTTTAATATTGACCACACATGATAATGTGGTTAAAAAACCTGCCGATAAAGCATCGTTATGCTTCCAGGTAAGCAACCAGGTTGGCGCATTGGCAAAAGTGCTTAACATTTTTGCTACCCAGGGAGTAAACATGAGTAAAATACAATCTATGCCGGTTTTAGGCAAACGCAACGAATATAACTTTTATGTTGATGTGGAATGGGAAGAAACCAAACAGTATGATGCAGCGGTAAAACAGATATTGAAGTACACCCACAACTTCAACATACTGGGCGAATATAAAAGGTATGAAGACGAAGCAAGCGCAGAAAAGCCACAAAAAACTGCTCCGCCGTCTAAACCGGAACGCAAATACATCAGCATTAAAAAATTAGAAAAATAGAACCAACATATATATAAACGACATTCGAAATAAATAATACGATGAAACTTAATTTAAACATACAACCCTTAAATACCTGGATAACCACAGGTAGCGAGCCTCTTTTAATAGCCGGCCCATGTAGTGCAGAAACCGAAGACCAATTAGTGGCTACTGCTCATTTATTAAAAAACACAGGCAAAGTAAGTGCGTTACGTGCCGGTATATGGAAACCACGTACCCGTCCCGGAGAGTTTGAAGGCATAGGCAGCATTGGTTTAGAGTGGCTTAAACGCGCTAAAGAAGAAACCGGTTTACCTACAGCTGTAGAGGTTGCTACCGCTAAACACGTTGAAGAAGCTTTAAAAGCTGGTGTTGATATTTTATGGGTAGGCGCACGCTCTACAGCTAACCCTTTTACCGTACAAGAAATTGCCGACGCTTTAAATGGTGTTGATATACCCGTAATGGTAAAGAACCCGGTTAACCCTGATATTTCTTTATGGATTGGCGCTTTAGAGCGTATCAATAACGCGGGCATTACTAAACTTGCAGCTATACACCGCGGGTTTTCATCTTACGAAAAATCTGCTTTCCGTAATGAGCCGATGTGGGATATCGCCATCCACTTAAAAACATTGGCACCTCATTTACCTTTGATATGCGATCCGAGCCATATTTCGGGCAACCGCGATCTGATAGGTTACATTTCGCAAAAAGCGCTTGACCTGGATATGCAAGGATTAATGATAGAATCGCACATTGACCCAAGCATAGCGTGGACCGATGCCAAACAACAAGTTACACCAACCGCTTTGGCTGAGTTGATTGACCGTTTAACCTTACGCAAGCCCGAAACCGGTAACGCGCAGGTTAATGATAAACTAAGCCAACTGCGTAATGATATTGATAAAATTGATGATCTGATCATCCAAAAAATGGCCGAGCGTATGAAAATTGCTGAGCAGATAGGTACCTACAAAAAAGACAACAACATTACCATTTTGCAGGTTAACCGTTGGGATGAGATATTAACCAAACGCATAAACTACGGTAAGGCTTTAAAATTAAGTCCTGATTTTACAGAGAAATTGCTTGAA
>NZ_JAQBOW010000015.1 GCF_028287845.1 Mucilaginibacter sp. | reverse complement strand
AGGAAAACCAAACCATCTAATACACGTAACGAGCGATTTACCTCTACGGTAAAATCCACGTGTCCGGGTGTATCAATAATGTTTATGTGGTAAGTTTGAGTCCTGTATTTCCAATCTACAGTTGTTGCAGCGCTGGTAATGGTAATACCACGTTCCTGCTCCTGCGCCATCCAGTCCATTGTAGCTGCACCCTCATGTACCTCGCCTATTTTGTGGCTAACACCGCTATAGTAAAGAATACGCTCGGTAGTAGTAGTTTTACCGGCATCAATGTGAGCGGCAATACCTATATTTCTTGTATATCTTAGATCTCTTGACATCTGTTTTATATTGAGTGAATGAGCGAGTGAGTGAATGAGTGAATGTTTAATTAAAAACTCACCTATTCACTCATTCACTCATTCAATAATTCACTAATTAGAACCTAAAGTGTGAGAACGCTTTATTAGCCTCGGCCATTTTATGCGTATCTTCTTTCTTTTTCACTGCTGCACCTTCACCTTTAGCTGCTGATATGATCTCGCCGGCCAATTTCTCCATCATGGTTTTTTCTCCACGACGGCGGGCATAGCTAATTAACCATTTCATGCCTAAAGCTATTTTACGCTCTGGTCTTACTTCGGTAGGTACCTGGAAGTTTGCACCACCAACACGGCGGCTCTTCACTTCAACTGCAGGCATAACATTGTTTAAAGCCTTTTTCCAGGTTTCTAAACCACTTTCGTTGGTTTTCTTTTCAACAATATCAACTGCGTTATAAAATATAGTGTAGGCGGTAGATTTTTTACCATCAAACATCATGTTATTTACAAACCTGGTTACCAAAATATCATTGAATTTTGGATCAGGAAGAAGGATTCTTTTTTTCGGTTTTGATTTTCTCATTATTACTATCCTCCTTTAATTATTTCTTTTTACCCTTTGCAGCACCTTTAGCCGGAGCAGCTGCCTGTCCTGGTTTTGGGCGTTTAGTACCATATTTTGAACGACGTTGGTTACGACCGGCAACACCAGAAGTATCTAACGCACCACGGATGATGTGGTAACGTACACCAGGTAAGTCTTTAACACGACCACCACGGATCAACACAATAGAGTGCTCTTGCAAGTTGTGACCTTCGCCAGGGATGTAAGCATTTACTTCTTTTCCGTTGGTTAAGCGCACACGGGCAACTTTACGCATTGCTGAGTTTGGTTTTTTAGGGGTAGTGGTATACACGCGTGTGCATACTCCTCTTCGCTGTGGACAGCTGTCCAACGCTGGCGACTTACTCTTGTCAACCAGAGCTACTCTACCTTTTCTAACTAATTGATTGATAGTAGGCATTCTTGCTTTCTTGTTTTGTTTTTTTTAATTCCCGGCTGCCAACCTACATTGGAGGGCAGTTTTAGGGACTGCAAAAGTACGGAGTTATTTTATGATATTCAAGTGGTTAGGCAAAAAAGTTTTTGTATCGGGGGTGAGCGGTTGGATTAAGTTGATTGGGTGAATGGTAGATTTACCAAAGCCGGGATATAACTACTCGCTATTCTCCAATCACCGATCACTAAATCAGGGCATTCCCCTGCGGGTCAGGCTTTCTGCTTATACGCCTTCAGGTTGGTCGGTTCAGGTAGTACCAGGTAGTTCAGGTGGGACCAGGTGGGATCAGGTTAGACCGCATGTATTTTGATATTTCAGCATTTGGTTCCATCTATAAATACCAATCAGGGTAATACTAAAACTCCAAATACTTCCCAATCTTAATATGCACCTTATCGCCCACCTGATATTTACCGGGCTGGTCATTCAATAAGCGCAGGGTGATGTGTTTTTTTTCTACCAGCAGGTCCTCATAGCTGCCTTTAAACAGCACTTGCTTTACGGCCCAGTCTTTACGCGTCCAGCTACCGGTTGGGGTGGCCCATTCAGGGTATATTACTATATTATCGGCCTTGGTGCTTATGCCGCAATAAGCAGCATCCTGGTGGCTTAATATATTACAGTTGGTTAACAGCCTGGCTGTATATAAATTCTGCGGGTTTTGATATAAGGTCTTCGGGTGCCCTGCCTCTATGATCTCCCCATCTTTTAATACAATTAACTCATCAGCCATAGACAGCACCTCGGCCGGGTCATGCGATACCATGATAACGGTTAAACCTGTATCATGTACTATCTGCCGTATATCCTGCTGCAACCCCTCGCGAAACGAAGTATCCACCTGGTTAAAGGGTTCATCCAGCAACAACACTTCGGGACGGGTTATCAGGGCACGGGCAATGGATACACGCTGCTTCTCCCCCCCGCTTAAAAAAAAAGCCTGTTTATCGGCAAGGTGCAATATGTTAAGCTGCTTTAGTACCTGGTTGGTTCTTTCCTCTTTGGCGGCAACATCGGTATTGGGCATCAATACGGCAATGTTATCCCACACTTTAGCATAAACGTTAAGGCCGTCGGTATCTTGGGTAACCATTTTCATGGCATCATGGCCGGGTATCAGCTTTTCTTCGGGTCCCCAAATGCGCTCGCCTTTAAATTGCATCTCACCCTCATCGGGCGAAAGCAAACCATAAAGCAATTTCAATAAGGTGCTTTTCCCGCTACCGCTCTCGCCTATTATGGCTGTTATTTTTTGAGGTTGGATAGATAGGCTGGTTTTTTTTAACCCCGCGATACGCTCGCCGGGATAAGTTTTAGTTATAGCTATTGCTTGTAAAAAGGGGGTGGATGCCATGCAGCAAATATAGATAAATCGGCAAAAGGCTGTTAGTTAACAGCCCGCCTTTTTAATAATATTGAGTGGGTGATTCGTCAATTGTACAAGCAGGTATAAGTAGCATCCATTTAAAGGCAAGATGATAGTTAGTACACCAAATGGTTGCACGGGGTTACAAATATTTTTTATTTGTTTAATTTTAAGCACCAAATAAGGATAATAATGATGAAGCGTTTACTTTTTAACCTCCTAATTCTTTTATGCTGCGCACCCATCTTCGCGCAGCGAATAACAAATAATGCCTATATTTTATTAAAGCCCGACCGCGTTTTCGACGGACAGCAAATGCACAATGGCTGGTGGGTATTGGTAAAAGACAACCATATTGAAGCTGCGGGCGAACCAGGGAGTATTACCGCACCGGCATCAGCAAAAATTATTGATTTGAAGGGTATGACTTTATTGCCCGGGCTTATTGAGGGGCACTCTCACCTATTCCTGCACCCTTATAATGAAGTAAGCTGGAACGACCAGGTAATGACCGAGAGTCGTGCCGAGCGTACTGCGCGCGCCGTAGTACATGCCCGCGAAACTTTAATGGCTGGCTTTACAACTGTACGGGATCTTGGTACCGAAGGTGCGGGTTATGATGATGCAGGGTTAAAATCAGCCATAAAAAAGGGAATTATACCCGGACCACGAATGTTAGTAGCCACCCGCGCTATTGTTGCAACCGGTAGTTACGGTCCTAAAAGCGAAGTAGCAGAACTAACCCTGATTAAGGGCGGCGAGGAAGCCGATGGCTTAGAGGGTATTACCCATGCGGTACGCTCACAAATTGGGCATGGTGCCGATGTTATAAAGTTATATGCCGATTATGGCTGGGGAATAAATGGCAACGCCCCAACTTTTACTGCAGAAGAACTAAAAACGGCTGTTGAAGTAGCTAAAAGCAGCGGACGAACAGTGGCGGTACACTCTGGCACAACAGAGGGTATGCGTCGATCTATTATGGCGGGTGTAACCACCATTGAGCATGGCGACGGCGGCACACCCGAATTATTTAAGCTGATGAAAGAAAAAGGCATAGCACTATGCCCAACCTTATCTGCTACAGAAGCAATTGCAAGTTACACTGGTTGGAAAAAAGGTGTGGACGCTGATCCGGCAAGAGTTAAACAAAAGCATTATATTTTTACCGAAGCACTAAAAGCCGGTGTTACCATTTGTATGGGTGGCGATGTTGGCGTGTTTCCGCATGGTGATAACTCGCGCGAAATGATATTAATGGTTGATTATGGCATGAAGCCTTTAGATGTATTACGCTCATCAACGTCTGTAAACGCCGATGTTTTTGGATTGAAGAATTTAGGAAGTATTAAAGCGGGTTACCTGGCGGATATTGTTGTAGTTAACGGAAATCCGGTTGAGGATATAAAAGCAGTTAAGCAGGTGAAGATGGTGATACAGAATGGGATTGTGGTAAAGGAATAAATTCTCTTATGTAATTTCGAACGACAGAGAGAAATCTTTAACGATGATAGGTAAGGCGTAATATTTCTCCTTGTTCCTCGTCGAAATGACAACTACCCGTATTATTTCTTCGTCCTATAATACTTATACACTTTCACTGCCGACATCAGCACAAGCGAAAAAGCTATAATACCCACCACGCCGAATATCCAGTTTAACGAGCTTTTAAGTACTACTAAAAATACAATGGCGAATAATAGCAGGGTTGCCAGTTCATTCCATAAACGTAATTGGGTAGAGGTCCATCTGTAAATGCCTTTGCGCATTTGGTTCATTTTATTTTGACAGATAAAATGATAGGCTATTAAAAATATAACAAATGTTAGTTTAATATGCATCCACCCAAATTGCAGCCAAACCGGTGCAATACACAGCATAGTAATACCGGCAGCCAAAACCAGGTACATGGATGGGGTAGTAATGATCCACCATAATTTACTTTCCATTATTTCAAACTGTTTGGAAAGTATGGTACGGTCGGGCTCGGGCTTATCCTGCGCTTCGGTATGGTAAATAAACAGGCGCACCATATAAAACAGCCCCGCCATCCAGCAGACTACAAATATAATGTGTATGGCAAGAATATAATTGTACACCAATTTTCGGGTTAATACTTGTATTCTTTTATCACTTCTACCGCATACTTCACATTATCAAAGGGTATATCGGGCATAATGCCGTGACCCAGGTTAAATATAAATCCGTTCTCGCCTTTCATACGGTCAAACAAGCGGTATATTCTTTCTTTGATAACTTTCTTATCAGCATACAAAATATGCGGATCTAAATTGCCCTGTACAGCTATACCTTGTGGTAAGCGCTTTTTAATATCCAGCAAGTCAACGTTCCAGTCTATCGAAATAACATCAGGCTTAGCCTCTGCCATTAATGGCGCGAAAACCGAACTACCTTTACAGAAAGAAATTACCGGGATATCTTTTCTATTTAGTTTGCTGATGATCTCGGCAATATAGCGATGCGAAAATTCTTTATAATCATCCCATGCCAAAGCCTGTGCCCAGCTATCAAATATTTGTACTGCGTTTACGCCGGCTGCTATTTGCAGGTTCAAATAATCGGCTGTTACAGTCGCGATCTTTGACAGTAGCTGATGTGCCATTTCGGGCTCATTATGCAGCATTAGTTTAGTCAGCTTAAAATCTTTTGATGATCCACCCTCAACCAAATAACTCATTACCGTAAAGGGCGCGCCTGCAAAACCTATAAGCGGAATACTGCCCTTTAACCGTTGCTGAATAACCTTTATCGCGTCAGCAACATATTGCAATTCGCTAATACAATCAGTATTCAAATTATCAATATCCTTCTGCGTGCGTACTGGATTGGCAAACTTAGGGCCTATGTTTTGGGTAAAGCTCAAATCGCCGCCCATAGCCTCGCCGGTAACCAATATATCTGAAAATAAGATGGCGGCATCAATGCCCAACAGATCAACCGGCAGCATCGTAACATCCGCAGCCAGCTCCGGCGTTTTGCACATCTCCAGGAAAGAATATTTGTTTTTTATTTCCCAGTACTGGGGCATAAAACGGCCTGCCTGGCGCATCATCCATACGGGTGGGCGTTCGGTTTTCTCAGAAAATGCAGCTTTTATTAGTAATGAATCTCTCATGTGTTTTTAGAATCAAGAGACAAGAATCAAGATGCAAGATTGGATAGTTAATTATCTTGATTCATGTCTCTTTTATAAATTATTTATTATCCAACTCCTTATGAAGTCGGCTTATTACCTCTTTCATTTTGGATGTTATTTTCTCCTGGTGCTTATCGGCCAATGCCAAATAAGCTTTTGCCTTTTCATAATTATTATGCCTTATGCTAATATTAGCTACATGCACCAAAGCGGCAACATGGTCGTTTGCTGATCGTAACGGATATTGCGCGGCTATTTCATAATGCTTTTCGGCCTCATCAAAATTCTGCTTTTGCAGGCATACACCTCCAAATATAAACTCATAAAATCCGCGGCGCTTTTTGCTTAACCAGCCAGGATTAGGCACTTGTCGTAATAGCGATTCGGCTTTGTCATAATCCTTATTATGGAAAGCTTTGGCTGCCAGTATAATAGTTCCTTCCTTAAAATAACCCCATACCAGTAAGCCTATAAATAGTACAATTACAGCAGCAACTTCATATACCCGCAGGTGTAAAGCTACTGCCAGCATAATAACAAAAGCGCCTATAACAAAAATGCGTGCCCTGTTTGTAAACATTAATTAATGCTGATCTGTAAATTTATAGCCAACACCACGTATAGAGTGAAAATAAACCGGATTTTTAGGATCAGGTTCAAAATACTTACGGAAGGTTAAAATAAAGTTATCAATAGTGCGGGTTGATGGGTATACATCATAGTTCCATACGGTTTCCAGTATTTGCTCACGCGATACCGCGTCATTACGGCGCTCTATCAGCAACTTTAATAACATGGTTTCTTTTTTAGTTAGCGGGGTTATAGAACCATCGCCATTAACCAATTCGAACGAGTTAAAATGAATAGTTTTATCGGCTATTTTATAGCTGTTAAATTCTTTCAGGTCATCGCCTTTTAAGCTGCGCTTAATTAGGTTATTAACCCGTAGTATCAACTCTTCCAGGTTAAATGGCTTAGTTAGGTAATCATCCGCACCTTTTTTTAATCCGGCTATTTTATCCTCGTTGGTGTTTTTAGCGGTTAGAAACATGATGGGCACTTCAGAGTTCTCTAACCTTATAGTTTCTGCAACTACAAAGCCGTCAATTTCGGGCATCATAACATCCAGTATAACCAGGTTAAAACGCTCTTCTTTAAATATCTGCAGGGCTTTTTTGCCGTTGCTGGCGGTTGATACCTTGTAACCCTCTAACTCAAGGTTAAGTTTAATTGCTTCTAAAAGATGTTCTTCATCTTCGGCCAGTAAAATTCTTTTTCTTGGCATTTAATTGTAATTTATGTTAATCCAAAAACAACCTCAAATATGCTTCCTCCAGGGCGATTGTCCTTGACCCTGATGCTTGCCTCGTGCTTATCCAGTACTTGTTTTACAATGAATAAACCCAGGCCGGTACCTTTAGTATTACGCGTATCCTCACTGCCAACGCGATAAAATTTATCGAAAATACGGCTTTTTTCTTCATCTGCTATGCCAATACCATGATCAGCCACCTGTAAATGAATTTTGCCTTCTTTAGAGAATAGCTTAACACCCACTGCCTCGCAAGGTTTAGAGTATTTTATAGCATTCTCTATCAAATTAGTAACTACTGATGTAAGCGCGAACTTATCACCGGTTATTTCAATTTTTGGTTCTATATCGGCATTGATTATCATTTGATTAGAATCGCATTTAGTTACCTGTAAGCGGTTCACTATACTATCCACCAATACCGATAAATTAAAGCTTGCTTTAGGAAAAGTGTATGAGCTATTATCAATTTTTGATGCCAGCAGCATATTTTCTACCATATCATCCAAACGCTCAATATCCAATAATGATTTGCTGATAAAATCAAGCACTTGCACTTTATTCAGGTCTCTTTTCTGGATGGTTTGCAACAGTAGCTTAATAGATGCCAGCGGCGATTTCAATTCGTGCGTTACCGAAAGCAGGAAATTCTTTTTTTGCTCCTGCAATCTTTGTTCCCTGTTAAACGATTTATGCAAGTTATACGCCCCTACCAAAAACACAATAACAAACACCATACCCTCGCCCATTATCATGCCCATACGGCCGGGTTGTAGCCTAACCAGCATATATCCCCACCAAATTAATTCAGCAACGGCATAGGTTATAAGTGCATAAAAAATAACGAATGATCTTTTCATAAACGTTTATTTATCTTTGAATACCAAGTCAAGACTATCAAATATAGCTCTTTTTGCTTTTTCTAAATCAATCTTGGTATGTGCAGATGAAATGAACCCAACCTCGTACCCCGACGGGCCTAAATAAACACCCCGGTTTATTAATTCCCGGTGCAGCTTTTTAAATTTCTCCATACTTGTTGGATCTATTTCTTCGGCTTTGCCTATCAATTCCTGGTTAGTAAATGCAAACCAGAATATAGAACCAATACTAAATACTTTAAACTTATAGCTACGCGCGGTTGCAAAACGTTGTATGGCCTCTGTAAATTCTTCTGTTTTTTTATGGAGATCGCGGTAAAAGCCCATACGTAATAATTCACTTAATTGTGCTATACCTGCCGCCATAGCAATCGGATTGCCTGATAGGGTACCTGCCTGGTAAACGCCGCCATCAGGCGAGATATGCCCCATGATTTCGGCAGATGAACCGTACATGCCAACCGGCAAGCCGCCGCCTATAATTTTACCATAAGTAATAATATCCGGCTTAATTTGATAATGTCCGGCAGCTCCTTCAAAACCGATGCGGAAACCTGATATCACCTCATCAAATATTAATAGCGTTCCGTTTGCTGTACAAATATCGCGCAGTACTTGCAAATATTCTTTGGTTTGCAGCAGCAGGCCATTATTAGCCGGGATAGGCTCAATAATTACAGCGGCTATCTGGTCTTTAAATTCGGCAAATGCTTTTTGCAATGCTTCGGTATCATTTAGGCCGATAACTATCGTTTCATCAGCAAATGCTTTGGGTACGCCAGCTGAGGATGTTTCGCCAAAAGTAACCAGGCCAGAGCCTGCTTTAACCAATAAAGAATCTGAGTGCCCATGATAGCAACCTTCAAATTTTAATATTTTATCGCGTTTGGTATAGCCGCGTGCCAACCTGATGGCCGACATAACCGCTTCGGTGCCCGAGCTTACAAAACGCAGTTTCTGTATGAATTTATTATTTTTTAGGATCAGTTCGGCCAGTTCATTCTCCAAAGCAGTTGGTGCGCCAAATGACATGCCATTCTGCATTACATCAATAACCTTCTCTCTAACTTTTGGATGATTATGCCCCAGGATCAGTGGGCCCCATGAGCAGCAAAAATCAATAAACTCGTTATCGTCTGCATCCCAAATGCGACAGCCATCACCTTTTTTTATAAAAAGCGGCGTACCATATACAGATTTAAACGCCCTAACCGGCGAGTTAACCCCACCCGGAAAAAACGTTTGAGCCTTTGCATATAACTCCGCAGATTTTTCCCTGCTGATATCCGGCTTACCAGTTTTATTTACCGGTAAATCCTCATCGCCCGAAAACATTTTTTTTATAGAATCTAACATTTTTATTAAGTCAAAAATTAAAATTCAAAATTCAAAAAGCAAGTCGATTTTGACTTTTTACTTTTGAATTTTGACTTAACCTAAATCCATTTATTCTCCAACACCTCTTTAGCATGATACGTTAATATCGCTGTTGCGCCGGCACGCCTGATGCTGGTTAACACCTCAGTAATGGCACGCTGTTCATTAAGCCAACCTTTTTGTATGGCGGCTTTTATCATGGCGTACTCGCCGCTTACATTGTAAGCGGCTACAGGTAATTCCGTATCGTCTTTTATTAATTTTATTACATCAAGATAGGCAAGCGCGGGTTTTACCATTAAAAAGTCGGCACCTTCTGCTTCGTCTAAACGTGCTTCTATTAAAGCTTCACGCTGGTTGGCCGGGTTCATCTGGTAGGTTTTTTTATCGCCAAACTTTGGCGCAGAATTCAACGCATCCCTAAACGGACCATAAAACGCGCTGGCATATTTAGCCGAATACGACATGATAGAAACGTGCTTAAAACCTGCATCATCTAAAGTACGGCGGATATAACCTACCCTCCCATCCATCATATCACTTGGCGCAATAATATCTGCTCCAACTTGCGCATGGGCCAATGCCATTTTGCCTAAAACCTCTAAAGTTTCATCGTTTAGTATTTCGCCGTTCTCTACAATGCCATCGTGGCCATCGCTGCTGTAAGGATCCATCGCTACATCGGTGATTACACAAGCTTCAGGAAAGTTCTTTTTAACCTCGCGGATAGCACGCAGGTACAAGCTCTCTTCGCGGTGACTTTCGCTTGCATATTTATCTTTCAGCTCTTCACTGATGTTAGGGAACAGGTCAAAAGAATTTAAACCAAGTTTCATGCAACTCTCTACCTCGCGCAGCAAATTATCTATCGAATATCTAAAGATACCCGGCATTGACGCCACCTCTGTTTTTTGGTTATTACCCTCCACAATAAACAAGGGAAATATCAAGTTAGCAGCGCTAATATGTGTCTCCTGCACCATTTGGCGTATAACTTCACTCTTACGGTTTCTTCTTGGTCGTTGTAACATAAATTGTTTCATTGGGTCATTAAGTCATTGAGTCATTTTCACTATTCAGTGACCTAATGACGTAATGACCTAATAACATCCTTATATCCCAAACACGGCCTCTGCCAGCCCAACTTCATCGGGCGAGAAAGGTAGTACATATTTTACGCCCATCTCATCAAACTTTTTACCGGTTGATTTGCCTATGGCAATAATTTTTTGATACGGGTCCATTAAATTATCAGCGAAATAAGCATCCACGTTTGACGGGCTGGTAAATACCAGCACCTCGGCAGCCGATCTTTCTACTTCGTCTTCCAGCACAGTTTCGTAAACAGAAATATCTATAACCTTTGTGTCGGCTGACAGGCCTTTTTGTATGCTTCTTAATGATTCTTCAGCACCCGGAAACAATACCTGCGTTCCATTGGCTACTTTGGCAAATTCGGCAGCTACACCTTCCGGATCAACTCCTAAACCTGTAAAAGCCGCAAAATGCCCCTTTTTACGCAGCATTTCTTCCGATCCGCCCCCCATTACGCCAAACTTTACATCTTTGGGTAAATGCGGCGCTAACTTGAAAAAGTATTCAACAGCATTTTTGCTCGAGAAAAATATCCA
The DNA here is from genome assembly GCF_028287845.1 of Mucilaginibacter sp. GTDB lineage: Bacteria > Bacteroidota > Bacteroidia > Sphingobacteriales > Sphingobacteriaceae > Mucilaginibacter. Next base: position 488 of record NZ_JAQBOW010000015.1, on the reverse strand, counting down.
GTCTATCTGTTTTAATATGTACGAATCCAACTTGGTAATAACCGGTACGGTACGTATCATAGACCGCCCTTCTATCTGTATATTATGTTTTTCTAACGCTTTGCGGAAATAACTTTGCTCAGATATCTCGCGCGATATAAATACGCTTGTTGGTAGTTTACGCTGGGGATTAAAAGCTGCAATAACCTTTTCGGCCAGGCCATCGGTTTTGTCGACTTCTAAAAATAAACGGTCCGGAAAATCCTCGCCGGTCTCAGCTTTCGAGGTAAACACCTGGAACGCGCCATCCTCGCGGCGACAATAACAACCTAGTGGTAAATGACAACCACCGCCAAATAATTTTAGCACGGTACGCTCAACTGCCAGTTCTTCGGCAACATCGGGGTGGTTTAGCACCTGCAGGGCCCCGAACAGTTCGGTATCGCTTTCGCGTATCTGTATAGCTAAAACACCTTGTGCAGGTGCGGGTACAATTTCGTTAGGGGTTA
>NZ_JAQBOW010000151.1 GCF_028287845.1 Mucilaginibacter sp. | reverse complement strand
CAATAATAGCCGCCGGATATACTTATCAAGATTATGTTAAAGCCATTGTAGATTTTGCAACTACTAATGGATATGCTTTGGTACGTTACGATTTAACACAAATGGGTACTGGAAATACTGCTTATTTGGCAGATAACGAGCACCCTAATAATGCTGGTTATACGATATTAGCATCTGCATGGGGAAGCACATTAGGCATTAGGCCCAATAGCAGCCTTCCATTAGAAAAAATTAACGCTGTTGATGGAAGTACTTTTTTTCCTCAAACAGCAAGTTTGAGTAATAGTTTAGTACTGAGAGATGTAAATGGTAATTTTTCCGCTGGCATAATAACTGCCGCATTAACGGGGAATGCCTCTACTGCTACTAATCTTGCTACAGGAAGAACTATTGGCATAACAGGAGACGGGACTTATACAAGCCCCTCATTCAACGGGTCTACAAATGTAACAGCGGCATTTACTTTAGCTATAGTAAATGCAAATACTGGCAGTTTTGGCACAGCATCAAATGTACCTACTTATACAGTAAACGGCAAAGGCTTGCTCACAGCATCTGCTAACACCCCTATACAGATTTCGGAAAGCCAGGTAACAAATTTAGTTACGGATCTTGCTGCTAAACAAGCGTCCATTCCCTTTGGAGCAGGAGTGCAACCTGCTTTGGCTGTAAATATAGGATCTGCGGGGGCCCCGATATTGTTTAATGGCGTTGCCGGAACACCGTCAAGTATAGGATTAGCAAATGCCACTGGAACAGCCAGCGCTTTAAGCATAGGTGGTACAGCAAGTAATATCACGGCCTATACTATTAACCAAAATTTAGGCACGGCAAATTCGCCAAGATTCGCAAGTGGAAGCGGTATAACCGGTAGTAATCCCGGCGCTTTAACATGGGACATTACTAATAATAATAACAGTAGTAGTTTTTTTATTTGGCAAAATGGAGCAAGCGGTGCTGGAGTAACTAATTGGGCCAATAATTCAGTATTAGAAGGCAGTAATTCTGTTGTATTTGGAGCAATAGGGGGCCAATTTTATTGGCAACACAACAGAGTCGGGATAGCGTCATTAGATGGAAGTGGTAACTTTGGTACTTCGGGTAATATATCAGCACCAACCGGAACATTTTCAGGTAATCTAACAGCAGCAGGAATACAAGGTACGACAGGAAATTTTTCAGGCAATATATCATCCAGTGCCCTAATAGGGGCGCTAACCCTACAGGCTGCGGCTAATATAACTGCCGGCACTACTATAACTCCAGGAGTTTTTACTGTAGCGCTATTACCAATTGGACAACCGGTGGGGGCACTGGCTTACGTAACCGATGCTTTATCACCCTCTTATAATGCAACTGTTGTAGGAGGCGGTTCTGTTAGAATACCCGTATTCTACAACGGTACAAATTGGACAGCTCATTAATCACAACTTAAACATGAAAAACCTACAACAAATCGCAAACAATATAAAGATATAATGATGAGCCCCTTAGAGCTACATAATGAAAAGTTAAATACTATGTCCGATAAGATGGATGAAACATCTAATCTTGTTAAAAAGGTGATAAAGCTGTGGCCTGTATTTTCATTTTTTGGTATGATACTCGGTGGCATAATAGGTTTTGTATGGGGGGTTTTTGTATATAACGCAAGCCTTGTTAAACGGCCTGAATATGAAGATCACTTAAAGATAGAGAACGGAAATACCAAAGCTATTAGCAGATCATTGATTATCGATAGCACTACTAATTATAGTCAAGACCAGCGCTTAGAAAAACTTGAAACGGCGCCAAAATGGAGACTTACAAGGGTAATACATGTTAAAGATAAAAACGGAATATCGCGCGACAGAGAGGTTAACTGATGGTTTGGATTGTGGGCATAGTGATGATTCTATTATTTGTGTTTGGGGTGTTAAGGGGTTTTAAATGATACAGCTGTTTTAATTTATTTATTGTTTTTTATTTTTTGATATGGCAGATTTTGACAAAGCATATAAGCTAACCGGACATAATGAAGGTGGTTATGCTAATAACCCTAACGATCATGGGGGTGAAACTTATGCGGGTATATCCCGAAAGTTTTGGCCTAACTGGAGTGGATGGAGTTTAATTGACTTATATAAAAAGCAACATGGCGGCGTACATGGTATTGATGCGTACATGTCCTCTAATCCCATTATGCAAAAGTCGGTTGCGTCATTCTATAGACAAAACTTTTGGGACGTAAATAAACTTGATCTAATCAACGATCAACAGCTTGCTAATAATGTGTATGACTTTGGCGTAAATAGCGGCGTAGACGAAGCGGCAAAAGTATTACAGTCCATTGTAGGCGTTGCGATTGATGGGGTTATAGGTAATCATACTATTGCCGAAACAAATTCATTAGATGCTAAAAATACATATGATAGATATAACGCTGAAAGGATAAGATTTTATCATTCATTAAGTAAAAATCCCGGCCAATTGGTTTTTCTTAAATCATGGATAAGCCGGATTAAACCTTATTATACGTAGCTATAATAAGAAACAACACTATTTTAAATAATCACTAAAAACTAAAATAATGAAACAATTTTTTGACTACTTAAAAGGCTTTCCATTTAAAAACCTATTAGCTGTTTTTCTTTTATGGGAGCTGATAAATCTTTTAAAAACTACGCCACAGCTACACGATAGCTGTATAGTGCTTTTAACACTTGTGGTGAAGTATTTTTATGATACCTCTAATAGTTCATCTAAAAAGGATGAAACTATTTCTGCTGCCTTAGACAAGGCTCAAATGACGCCAGCGGCACCGATTGCAACTATATAAAAAAGGAAAATAATTAAAAATATTTTAAGCACCGGTTGCGAAATTAGCGTAGGGATCACGGGATAAAGTACGCCGGCTGCTTAATCTTAACAATTTAAACAAACAAAATCATGTCATTAAAAACAGTAGTACAATCAATCAGTTCATGGGCCACTAACTTTATTTCAAAGATATTGCCCGACAGTAAAAAACTAATCGATATAGCATCGTATATCGTGAATGGATTTAAAACAATAGATGCAGCGCACCCTGAAATATTAAATACATTGGTTGCCTTAATACCAGGTACGGTTGATGATCTTATCTTAGCGGATGTTAGGGCGGCACTTCCAAAGGTATTGGTAGATTTAAAAATCGTACAGGATGAGGTAAATAAAACTCCCGATCAGATCGTGGCTGATGGAGTTGCTATAGTTAATTCATCGCCCGTAAAGTCAGTATTATTAGGTAGTATATGGACGGCGTTATCGAATGAGCTAACCAAAGACGGCGTTTCAATAACTGATCTGCAGAAGTTGCAGCAAACATTCTATGAAGAAATAGGAAAGAATTTAATAGTTTAATTAATGAAAAACATAGACAAAAGGCATATAGCATGTTGGGTGCTAATGGTTGCTTCTGTTATAGGTAGTAATTGTTACGGCCAGGTGGTGAAAATAGTTTATCCTGGATATACAAGTTATTGGAATAGCAAAACACTTATTCCCGATAGTGTAGTTTATATTTCAACCCCGCATAAAAAAGCGGCTAATCGTTCAGCAGGCTTTCATGCTACTGGTGGGCGATTAAACGAGAATAGAGATTACGCCCATTCGGGCTACGATCAGGGGCATTTATGCAACGCTTCTGATGAAAATGGAAATACTATTGACGAGTTCAATTCGTTTGACCAAGCTAATATTTACCCACAATTGCCAAAGCTAAACCGGCTTACATGGCTTGCTCTTGAAAACTATATCAGAACTTTAGGCGTGGTTAAAATAAAGGTTTATTGGCATGGCGTAAAAGGATATATGGGCGTTGATAAGGTTACTATTCCATTATGGTGTGATAAAGAAATTTGGTACAAGGGGCATTATGAAAAATACAGCATGCCCAATAATGATACCGTTAATATTCACGACTACGGTTACTACAAATTAAAATAGTCTTTTCATGGTTAGGTTTAATTGGTTGAACGGGGCAAGACGCAAGGTTAAGCTCCGTTCTTTTATGCTATTTCTTTTACCTCCAATTCTTTTTGAAAGAGGGCGAAAAAAAGATTCTGTAATTGATGGAGGTATTTAATTCGTGCTATTATCGGGCTGTCTACATTTAACACTTCGCCAAAATAGACCCCTCCGCATTCTGTAAGAAAAATACTAAACTCCGTATGCTCATACCACAATCCTTTAACATTTTCAAAACTGCATCTTTCAAGCATTTCGGGTGTTAGTACAATCGGATTATGGGGGAATCTTTCTATATCCACTAAATCATAGGCGTTTACCCGAAATGGTTCACCGCTTACACTTAATATCCAATTACCAACCCTCAACTCATTTTGCTTTATCATTGTCTTTCTATCCTTTATTAGTAGGGGGTTAAATTAAATCTTAAAAGTGTAATCGTTGTGAAATTGTTCATAGCCCATCGAATACATTTTATCTACGCTTTCGGGGTTGACATTAACCATTCGGGGGAAATATCCGTTATGTCCACAACAACAGCCCGTAGTTATTATTCCATTGCGCCATAGGTGTATTATATCTTCAACTATACAACCATCTATCGCTATTGAGGTTGACAGCCCTTTTTTAATTCTCCGTGTCCGCTCTAAGTTATGAGGCAATTCTATTAAAACATGGCGCTCCCGTATTTCGGTTTCAGACATTCCAGATTTACAACTACATCCCATAATTTTAAGTGTTATCCTACTACCTAATTTAACAATTGTTAACCCTTTTTATAAATGCTATCCCAATGTTTTTTATACTCCCGAACGTTGATAAGATGTATCTTAAATTGTTTGCCAGTATCAAGTGTAACGAATAGACACAATAAGCTTGGTGGTACATGATAATCTTTAGCCCACCTAAATAGTGTTTTAATATTATACTTATACCTTATATTTCGTAAAAATGATTTAACGGGTTCGTCCCAAAAAATAGGGCAATTGGATAAAGTTGAATACCCGCCTTCGTGTTGTTTATATCCAATATTTAAAGCTATCATAATTTAACAGTTGTTTGTAGGGGTGTTAATTCTTTTTATTTTTGCGATTTAATGCCCTGCGTTCTCTTCTGGTTATCGGAGTTTGAAATGGCAACTCAAAATTATAAGGGTTGGTAATACTATACGTTTCCTCTTTTAAAGGCTTGGATATATTTTCCTCAACCATTCGTTTAGCATGTAAAGCAGATGGCATATATCCCACAATTGCGATTTTATTTACATCCTTCATATCTCCATCAGTTGTTAGTTATCATTAAGGGGTTACTTATAGGGGGTTTTATTTCTTCTTTTTTCTTTTTCGGGAAGTTTATTAAAATAGTGATTTATAAAGTAATTTATTATTGCTATCAAAATGCGGGATAAAATCCTCGCTTTCCCGTAACTGAATATATTTATTCCAATTACTGATATGTTTTAGTTGCTCCTCTTTATCATCCGCCAAATTATAAGCGTTCCTGAACTCTTTAAACGTTTTAATATCACTCATAAATGAAACCATTGCACCTGCATCGCCTTTGCCGTCTTTTACCATCGGAATGCGGTCAAAGGCATCTAAAATAACAATGGCATTAATTCGGTTGTATTTAACCTCAAACATTTTATTTCTTTTTAAGGTGCTTAAATTTTAATTCCATATCCAATGCTTCGCATATAGCGATAAGCCGTTCTAAAGTAAGATTAGTAACCCCTTTTTCGATATTTGGGATATGCTGAACAGCAATCTTTAGCTTATCGGCTAATTGCTTTTGCGTTAATTTTAGTTGATTCCTACGTGCTTTAATTTCGCCACCTACGGTTTCTTTGGTCATATCGACAAAGGTAACAATAAAATGTTATATATAAAAACAACACCTGTAAATATTATACACAATATATAACATTAAAATGTTAATAACTTTATTATTTTATATTTGCATATATAACATTATAGTGTTACACTTGTATTGTCAATCAAGGCAAATAAAACTATCTCACATGACAACTACCGAAATTAAAGCAAAAGGAGTTCTATATGCATCTGATCTTGATGCCGAAATGTATCTTGTGATTGGAAAATGGAATACAAGCATTAAGAAACCTGCTTGTCATTGGTATATGATAAGTCCAAATACTGGAACGCATTCTATAATTACAAATAGCAATCGGGCAGACGAAAGAGTTAATTCCCATTGGTCGGGCTTTGTAAATGCTCAAAAAGAATATCGTTAAAAACACCGTGTGCCGCGAGATAGTCATGGTCTGCCACCGCAACGCTCACAAGGCTTGCGAATTTGGCAGTAAAAAACATAAAGATTATGAACTGGATTAAAGTGCAAGATAAGTTACCGGCTGTTCAAAAAACGATAATGGTATATCATGTTACTGGCGGTATAATAACCATATACTATTCGCTGATGCACAAAGAAACAGACCTTAACGGCTGGGTAGCAAAGGGAATTAGTCACTGGATGGATATGCCCGAACCGCCAAAAGTTTAAAAAAAGAAGAAAAACCAAACCAAATCCTCTTTTAAAACAACCAATAGGGGGTAGAGGGTAAAACTTAAGAATTATGAAAATAACAATTCTGCATAAGTCAAATATATTGATAACCCCCGAAAAGGTGTTAATTGAGAGGATCATTACAGAATCCACGTATAAAGAAAATTTCGAGGCGGTGCTCGAAAAGGTTACCGAAATTATAGAAGAAGAAAACGAACGAATTATATATAGTCAACAAGGTTTTTCAGAAACGAATGATTTCGTATTATCAGCATTTAAAGGAGAAACACAAATTAGAGTGGCCCAGGGAGGTGAATCTGCCGAAGATTTTTTTGTGGCCGAATTTCATTAACCACCACCCCACCACAATAAAGAACATAATACAGGCACTTAAACAAAGGATATGGCAAATTTCGATAATACAGAATGGTTTTTGACCAACGATAAAATACATGGTTTTTCTGTTTCAAAGAGAATATTAACCTCGCGTATGTGTACTTATGGTTTTGAGTATTCGGTAGAAATAGGTACTGCATTCATAAAGGCATATTCTTTAGAAGATCTGACAAAAAAGGCAGAGCCGGTATTTAGAAAATACGCAAAAGATATTCTTAAAAAGAACACTTTAACAAAGGATTAATAGTATAGATTATGGCAAGGGAAATAAAGTTTAAATTTTTATTCGGTAACGACAACGGCGACACGGTAATTACAAGGGAGTTTACCATTGAAGAAATTATCAATAAGTCAATGGATGATATTTGGGAAAGCCTTGCCGAGTGTAATTGCCAGCCCATATGTGAAACATACGTTGTAGAGTGCGGACATGGCGATTTGTACGCCGACTATTCTTTTAAGAAAGTAATTGAATTTACAGGACAGGCCGACCCCGATGGGAAAGATATTTACGATGGCGATACTTTACAGCATGGTGAAAATATTTATATCGTGCAGAAAAGGGATGGTAATTGTAATTGGTTAGGCGTTAATGAGGATGGGCAAACCGGTATGTTATTATCATTTTGTAGCAAGGATAAGGTTATCGGCAATGTCCATAAACCCCAATTTTAACCACCCTTTACCCCACTAAGAGAATAACTGTTTATTACTTAAAATATATTATTATGGCTGAAAGATTTGTAATACATGATATGGGCACGCCACTGCTGAAGTTTGAATACGAGGTGCATATCAAAGATCAGTTAGAGCCAGATAATACAATTATAATCAAATCTGGCTATCCCGATAAAGAACCGACATTAGAGTACGCTAACAAAGTTTTAACCATACTTAACAATGGCAATAGCACCAAATAATAATGAGCTTATTAAGCAAGAGGTTATCAGTATTTATATTATCGGCAATATCAAGCATATGTGGCTAAGGCTTCACTTTCCAAACAGAATTGAAGTAAAAGAACTATTGTTGATAATCAGCCCTGAATAATTTAACCAATAAGATAGGCAACAGCCCTGACACCAATAAAAAGAAAAAGATATTATGAAAATAGGAGATAAATTGTGGCTGGCTGAAAGCCGTAGAAACGAAACAATAGTGAGCGAGGTCGAAATTGCCACAGTGGGCAAAAAATACTTTACGCTAACCAATGACCCGAGAAAAAAATATAGTATTGAGCGCATGGTTTTAGAAACCCAATATAATTGGAGTGGTAGGTTTTATAATACACATCAAGAATATTTGGACAGCACCGAAATATCTGCCCTATATTTTGAGATTAAAAAATGGTTCGATGGTTACACGTGTCAAAGACTAAATTTAGATCAGTTAAGGCAGATTAAACACATTGTAACCCCTATTTAACCACCCTATTTAAGTAGACAGATAAATGTATAGATTGAAAAAAATGAAAAAGATTTTTTGGTTAACGGTAATAGTATTGGCCGGCATAGGAATACCATTTTATATTGCGTATAACGTAAAGGGCGATTTTTGGCTTATTTTCATGGGTGCTATGATGATTATACAGAGCCTGGTTAATATAGTTGCTTTTATACGTTCCGAGCGAAAGAAAAAAGTAATTACATTAAATGCAACAAAATAAGGTATAAACACTTAATAAATAATTGATATGGAAAGTAAATTTACTAAGGGAGTATGGTCTGTAGTAGGTAAAGATTTACTGCACATAAAGTCAGATATTCAAGCGATGCCGTTAGGTCAGGCATTTGTGCAATGTAATTACAAAGACCATAAAACGGTACTTGATGCCGAAGCTATAGCGAACGCCAAATTGTTTGCGGCCGCACCTGATTTACTGGAAGCCCTGCAAGAGTTTGTTAATTGGATAAAACAAGGCGACCATGACGGATCGTTTATTGAAGATGCAGAGGCCGCACTTGCAAAAGCATTAGATTAACGATAAAAATAATGGCTAAGCGTAAACAAAGAGTTACTGTAAAATGGTCAAAGAAAGAAAATGACTGGCAATCTCGTTTCCCTGAATGGGAAAATAGAAACGCTAAAATTTTAGGTAACGCATTTTTTACTATGATTAGCGAGTATGAAGCCTTTAGAAAAAATAATTGGTTAGGTGAGCCGACTGGCTTTAAGGATTTACGAACGTATTTAGATGAAGCCGGATTTGACCCCGATAGTTTTACTATTTCTGTTTACGCTAAACCGCAAATAAAGCCATGAGCGAAACCAAAACCTACGGAATAACACTTACCCCTAATCAGCGTCAAAACTTCTTAGAGTGGGTTAATAATAGCTGTATTAGGTTACGAGATCAGTCTTATGGTGAGCGTAGAAATTTAGTTAGGTATTGGATAGACTTTTTAAAAATAAATAAGATGGAAATAGGAACTAAGTTATTAGCTAAACATAATCGTGAAGATCGCGGCGATGATTATATATGCGAGGTGGTAAAGATAACAAAGACATATATCGAAACAAACGATGGAAAGCGTATTGGCCAACCGTATAAGGATGGAAAAATAGAACTGGGGATAACTACTGGAAAACACTGGTACCCTTGTTTTTATATTTTGACCAACACCCTTAAAAGAGATTTTGATAGACGGAACGCCTTAAAGATATTGGCAACAAGAAACTTCAACTATTATGATACCGATAGCTTGTTGAAATTGGTTGAAATTATCAAAACCGCCACTAAGTTTTAATTGAAGTAGTACTTAACAAATAAGTTATGAAAATAATAATCCAGGGCCGAGAGGTCGACACTAAAGAAATTTGGGATATAAAATTAAAAACAGAGAGCAGGTACGTTAAGCTGATAATTAAAATTACCGATAAGCCAAATATTGAAATTGGCAGGAACATAGCTTATGAAACCTATTCATCTGAATTTAGAGAGATTTATGCTCCTTACGAACGCCTATATAAAGAGATAAAAGAAAAATGGGAAGCCGATAAAGCAGATATTCCAATTTTTAAACTATGAAGATAGATAGCTCTACTCTACCAGTAATGAAAAAATAAAATGGCAAGTTTTAAATTAAATCGAACAAAGCAATGCGCTAAATGCCCGTGGAAAGTTAGCACTAATCCTTATGATATTCCTGATGGGTACGATGTTGAAAAGCATAGGGGGCTATCTTGTACTATAAAAAGCGGTTTACAGAGCCTTGGGCAAACGAACGCTATGTCTTGCCATCATTCTACCGGCGAGGATCAAATGTATTGCATAGGCTGGTTAAACAATCAATTAGGTCCTGGTAATAACATAGGGTTAAGAATAAAATTTATGTCATGCGAGAATGGTAGGGATATAAAGGTATTTGGAAAACAGCATGCGCGCTTTGAAGATACCCTGCCAGCTTAATGTAAATATTATTCGTATCTTTATCATTGAAATCCGTCTCACTAATGCACAACGGAAACCGTAACCGACGTTCAGAAATGGAGAGAGGATGCGGGTAAATAACGGGCGTGGAAGCTATGTACTATGTATGTGGCTTTTTTATTTACTTTCCACCCTATCAATAGCATCCCCAATAGCTTCTAACAGCTTTGGACGTAATGCTTCTACAACATCTACCTGCCACCATTTACCCGCTTTTATTAAATCAAAGTTTGCCGTTTTACCCTTCAGCCGATAAATAGTATAACTATAAGCAGTATAGGTAAACATCAATTTATCTACCTTTCGCTTATGTAGCTGGCCCCGGTAGGTAAATTCAATATCAAGCGAAGTAGAGTTATACACGGATAAGTCAAAATTGCGGGTAATTTAATTGTTTTTAGCATTTTCCTCAAGCAGGGCATTAAAGAAACCAATAACGCTTTGTTTGATTTCGGGCTTTATATTTTCCGGGAATATTAATTTATTATCTCTAATTTCTACCTCAACATTATAGCTCTCATTTATGGTGGCTATAATAAAATCTTGATAATCCTTTGTCATACTTTAGTTGTTAATCGTAATAATCTTCAATAGCTAAGCCTATCGATTCGATTGTTTCGCCCGGCAACACATCGCCTGTGATCTGCTCCCAAATTTCATTACGCGCGATCTCTGCTATCTGTTTATCATATAGTAGTATTTGATAATAATTTTCTTTAGGGACTACCCTTAGGCTAACAAGACCTCCATCATATAAGGCCCTTATGGTAATTGTTTCTTCTGCTTCCATTTTTAATATACATGCAAATTAATAAAAAGTTTATTTCACTAAGTACTTTTATTTACCGTCTATTTCCCAACCAAAGCCAACCCTATAAGGCTTAGTATACCTTGTTAACTTTTTTTCTTCTACTAACCTATCAATAAATAGCATGGCTTTATGACCATTAGTAAAGCTATCTTCTTCATTAAAATAAAGAGTATAATCAAAGTCTCCAGTACGTTCATATCTACTAACGATATGATAATACTCCGCATGGGCGATAACTTCTTGTAGTTTGTGTAAAGTCATTATTCTTTAACTTTAAAATACCATAACTATTACAAATAAACTTTCGTATAACTATATTCATTTTAAATCAGCACAAAATATGGAAAAATAGCCTTATAAAACCTACTTTTGTTAGGTAAAAATACTTGTATTCTCGTGTTGCCGATCTAAATTCCAACGATTTGCTTTAAGTGACACCGACAGAAGAATGCGCCAGTTATGGCGTGACTGTATCTGTTTGTGTGTCATACGGCCGTTGGAAGCCATGATCGGCGCAAATAGTGTAAATCAGTTACGTCATTTTTATTTAATTTCTTTTTTTATTTGTTTTCCGCTTCTAAACCGAGCTGTTAATTAATTCTCAAACATAAAAACTGATTTAATTCTGATTTTTTTGTCAAAAAGCTTTTAAAAGCGATTTGTAACACGAATACTACATTCAAAACAGTGTTTAAACACTTAAATTGGAACTCCGACTTTTTCAATTGCCCAAGTACGTAAGCAGATACAACTAACCAAGTTAAATCAACCTTATATGATTAAAAATCTATACGCAGACCCTAATCTGTTGACCAATATGACAAATTCTTTAGAATGCGCAGAGGCATTTAGGAAGATTTGGAAAAGAGACACAATTGAATTTTATGAGAGTGTTTATGCTATTTATTTGGATGCTCAAAAAAGAATTATAAAAACAAAAAGAATCAACAAGGGCAACCTTTATCACACTACAATAAATTTAAGAAAGGCCATCGACCACGCCTTGTATCATAATAGCTTTTATGTTATTATAGCGCACAACCACACGATAGAGAACCTGGAGCCGTCCACAAAGGATATTGAAGAAACAGAACTGCTTACTTTCGTTTTGTCGGCACTGGAGATGAATTTAATAGACCACATTATATTAACGCCTAACAGTTATTTCTCGTTCCGGGATAGTGGTTTGCTAATTAAAAATGCCGGATAAAGGATTAAGCATTTATCATATATTTGCACCTTAAATAAAATAAAAAATTCTATTACTGTTCTATTGTCAAGTTATTTATAAATTGTAAGTAATTGATAATAAGCAACAAACAAGCATAAATAAATCATATATTTTATGTTTGCAGATAAAACTCGTCGAAAATAATGATAAAAAAAGGGCTTTTAAGATTAGGTATATTCTTTTTGTATTTAATTTCCCTATTACCCTTTTGGTTTTTGTATCTGATATCTGATTGTTTATTTGTTGTTCTGTATTATATAATTGGTTACCGCCGTAAAGTAGCTCAGGAAAATTTGCAGAATGCCTTCCCTGAAAAATCGGCCGCGGAACGCCACGATATTGAAAAAAAGTATTTCCGTTACCTTGCTGATCTGATAATGGAAACCATAAAAATGATCAGTATATCCCAGGAAGAACTAAAGCGCCGGGTTATTGATACAAATCCTACAACAGTGCTAATGTATCTTAAAAAAGGAAAAAGTGTTACCGCAGTTTCCGGCCATTATTGCAATTGGGAAATGGCTGGTTTAGAGTTTAGTGTTTTTACAAAGTTTTTTGTAATTTATAAACCGTTATCAAATGCAATATTTGATGAGTTTTTTATAAAAATACGCTCGCGTTTTGGAAGTATACCGGTGCCCATGAAACAAACTCTGCGTAAAATGATAGAGTTTAAAAATGAACCAACGGTTGCCGTATTTGCCGGCGACCAAACACCAGTAAAGGAAGAAAGTAATTATTTTACCAACTTTTTAAATCAGCCAACCGCGGTGTTCCAGGGTATAGAGAAGGTGGCTAAACTAATAGATTCAGTTGTGATATTTTATGATATGCGACGGGTTAAAAGAGGGTATTACACTTACACAGTAGTGCCATTAGTTGAAAATGCAAAAGCCAGCGCGCCACATGAAATTACAAACGCGCATGTACAATATTTAGAATCAATGATAAGAAGAGAACCGCAATACTGGCTATGGTCGCACCGTAGGTGGAAATTTAAACCACAGGATGTAAACTAATGAATAATCCACCTAAAGTTGCAATTGTAATATTAAACTGGAACGGCGTAAAGCACTTGTGCCAGTTCCTGCCGTCGGTATTAGCTTCTACCTGGCCAAACCTGGATATTGTTGTTGGCGATAATGCATCTACAGACGGCTCGGTTGCGTTTATTCAGAGCAACTACCCATCAATAAAAGTTATTAAAAATGATAGTAATTATGGCTTTACAGGTGGCTATAATCGTGTGTTGGCACAGGTGGAAGCAGATTATTATATCCTGTTAAATTCAGACGTCGAAGTTCCGCCGGCTTGGATAGAACCGGTAATTACCCTAATGGAAAGCGACCCTCTTATTGCCGTAGCCGCGCCTAAAATAAAAGCCTACAATCAAAAAGACAGCTTTGAGCATGCTGGTGCCGCGGGTGGTTTTATTGATAGTTTTGGCTATCCTTTTTGCCGCGGAAGGATAGTTTATGAGGTAGAGCAGGACAAGGGGCAATACCAACAATCAGGCGAGATATTCTGGGCCTCGGGTGCTTCTATGTTTATTAAAAAGAAACACTGGGACGAAATGGGCGGGTTTGATGATCGTTTCTTTGCCCATATGGAAGAGATAGACCTATGCTGGCGGTTAAAGAACAAAGGCTACAAAATAATGTATTGCGCGCAATCAGAGATATTTCATTTAGGCGGCGGTACACTTAATACCGAGAACCCGTTTAAAACTTACCTCAACTTCAGGAACAACCTGTTGTTAGTTAAAAAGAACCTGCCGTTCTGGAAATCGGTAATTGTAATAAGTGCCCGTTTTGTTTTAGACTTTATGGCCATGCTGCGTTTTTTAACCGAGGGTAAACGCAAGGATGCCTGGGCCGTAAGCCGTGCACATCAATATTATATACGCCATATTTTTGAAAAAGGCGACCCTGCCCGCAGAGGCCCACAGGTTTATAACTCCAAATTAACAGGCATGTACCATGGCTGCATTATCTGGGATTTCTTTGCAAAAAAACATACAACTTTTACAGGCCTTGACCGGGAACGGTTTTATTAAAAACAACAAATAATTAAGTTTTTTTCGGGGGACTATTAGCAGGATCTATATCATCAATATTTATTGTTTTCCCTTCGGGTAGCGTCAAATTCAGATCCTGTTGGGGGGAAGACAACTCAATGCCTTCTTTGTTAAATATTGTGAAAATATCGCTCAATACATTGTTCTTCAGCATTAACCAATGCTTTATATCAGCGGCCCAAAACAAAATCTGAAAATCAACTGAACCTCCATTTAAATTATGTAAAAAAACCAAAGGCTCGGGATCTGTCATAATATCCTGGCGGGCTTTCAGCAGGTCATTTAATAAGCCTTTAACTTTTGCAATATCAGAACCATACTTAACACTAACTATCAATTCAACACGGCGGTTGTTGTTGCTTAGCGTCCAGTTAACTACGTGATGCGATATCAGGTCTCCGTTAGGTATAATAACTTCGGCGCCATCACTTGTTGCCAGTTTGCTTGAACGTATCCCTATCTCTTTTATAGTGCCCGACCGGTTATCAACTTCAATAATATCGCCAATTTGTATTGGTTTTTCAAAGGCCAGTATTAAGCCGGATACCAGGTTGTTTACAATGTTTTGCAAGCCAAAACCAATACCAATACCAAACGCGCTAATAATAATGGTTAGTTTATCCAGCGGGAAATTTGAAGCAAATACGGCCAGGAAAAAGCCCAGTATTAACACACCTATTCTTATTAAAAGGGTAGAGGTTCGGTTCTTCTTTTTTAACGCGTCAATATCAGGTGCGCGCTGAATAGAAATATCATAAAAATAGCTTACTATTTTTGATATTACTGACGATAGCCATATCACCGCGATGAAAGTAATAAAGTCTTTAAATATAAAGGTTGAATTACCAACTGTGTGCGGCTGAGTTAAAATATCGCTCACATAATCTATTGCAGAATCATCTATGTTTAAGTTCTGGAACAAGAAAAATAGCCAAAGCAGGGCGGCAAGCACGTTTAATACGTTTCTGAATTTTTTTTGAAGAAGCGTAACATCAATCCAGCTGATAATGCTATCGGTATTCTTTTGGGTTTGAAATTGTAAAAACAATACCTGCGTTATTATTTCTATTATAAAATATAGGCTTACCAACAGCCACAAATTATATACCGCCGTGATGCCTATTATTTTGGCCAAACTAAACCTGCCAGATACATCGCATACCATAGCTAAAATTTGAAGCCCGATAAATATTTTTAGTATAATGCCGGTATTTTTAGGATAAAGGTTGGGTTGGTTAGCTACTTTTTTGTTAAATCGTAACGAAATAAGAATAGATATGATGCTTAAAATCAGGATACTAAATCGGTCGATATTGGTGATCTGTATCAATAAATTACTTGCGCTGTATAATAGGGTAACGTAAAACAGTTGGCGAAGCGCAATAAATAATTGAGGATGAAAAGTTTTTTTAGCAAAAAACAGAACTAATATCAACGAAACTATAAAAAGGCATTCTAAAAATATTACCGGCGGATGGTCATAAAAATAGGGTGTAATGGCAAAGCCTACCAGTAACGACGATAGGATTGGATACTTGTAGATGTAAACTGCTTTTTCGGAATTTTCTGTATTGTTTTTAGTCTTGCCGCGATTGTATATTATCCAACTAAAAACCATAACCAGGAGCAATAGCGCTGCAAAATGAGTTGAGGTTTCGTTCTTTATAAAATAATAAAGCTGTGTATTACTCAGCTTAACTGTACCATCAACAGCCGATTTAAAATCATTATACTGCGGATCAACATCCCATATATAGCCAAACTCACCATCAACAGCTCTTGCAGCAAACTTTGCAACTTTCGAATCGATCTGGTCAGTTTCGTCCAATATACCGGCGAAAGCTATAGAAACCCTGTTTTGTAAAAGGTTAATTTTAAATAAGTTACTACGGTTGGCCGAGTCTGTTTTATGCCATACTCTGCTGGTAGCTTTTCGTTGTGCAAAAAAGGTGTTGCGCAACAAGCTGTCAGATGGGACCGTTTTTAATAGTAATGAATCACTTGAATATTTGATAAGATCAGATTGATTTTGAATCAATTTGTTATTCACCGCATCAAGGTCTGCCTGCCAGCCCTCCAGCTTGCTTTGTATATGATCTAAATTATCCCTTAAAACAAACAGGTATCTTAAGGTGCTTGATTTATGCGTTTCGGCCTGGTTTTTAATTTTAGTTATCCTTTTTAACGTAGAAGGTAATTGCTGGCTTATGTCAGCAGTATCTAATCCTTCTGCCAGGTTATTATTTACCTGGTTAAATGTGATGTTATATTGAGCAAGCCGTTGCAGCAGGTTATTTATAGAGGTGTCAGACTTATTAAAACTCCGCAATAATGAATCGCGGGTATGCATTGCCTTTCTTTGATCTTTGCTTAAAGACTTTGACCCATAACCTTTATGCTGAGCCAGGCCATTGTGCAAAGACCCTATAAGTACTATTAGAATTAATACCGTAAATTTTAATATTCTTTGCATATAGGAGATCTCTATTCTGTCTGAACCATGATTTTTAAGATTAAATCCCAAAAATCATGATTCAGTAATATGTTTTATTTAACAATCAAACTCTCAATAGCCAATCTATAGCTATCCAGTCCAAAACCTGCAATAACACCTTTGCAATTACTTGCCAGCATACTGTGGTGCCTAAACTCTTCGCGCTTGTAAACGTTAGAAATATGCACTTCAACAACAGGTGTTTTAATGCCTGCAATGGCATCGGCAATAGCAACGGAAGTATGCGTATAAGCACCGGCATTTAATACAATGCCATCATAACTAAAGCCAACTTCGTGCAGTTTATTTATAATTTCGCCCTCCACGTTGCTTTGGTAGTAAGTAATGTTTAGGTTTGGATAACGGCCCTGTAATTCTGTTAAATAAGTTTCGAAGCTGCTATCGCCGTAAATTGATTTCTCGCGTACGCCCAGTAAGTTTAAATTTGGGCCATTAATAATTTGTATATTCATTAGTTCAAACTTACTTATAAAACATTAAAACTAAAATCAATTGGACTGGCGATCAGCAATAAAAGGATTTCAAGCGTATTTAAAACTGGAAAAATCCCTTTCGGCCAATTCTATCGAGGCCTATACGCGCGATATTGAACGATTATACGAGTTTACCGAAACACAGCCATTCAAAATAAATCCCGAAAATATTGTACTGGCCGATCTGCGCCGGTTTATTACCTGGGTGAATGAGTTAGGTATGATACCTTCATCACAAGCCAGGATCCTATCGGGCATAAAAGCTTTTTATAAATATTTGCTGATGGAGGACATGATAAAAAGCGACCCATCCGAATTACTTGAATCACCCAAAATAACCCGCAAACTGCCGGATACGCTGAGTTATGAGGATATCAATAAAATGATAGACGCCATCGATCTGTCTAAACCCGAGGGTGCACGCAATAAGGCGATACTGGAAACTTTATATGGCTGTGGCTTGCGGGTATCAGAGTTAACAGAACTTAAACTATCCAACCTGTATCTCGATATTGAATTTATAAAAGTATTTGGTAAAGGCAGCAAAGAGCGGTTGGTACCCATTGGCGGCCCCGCCGTAAAGGCGATCAAGATTTGGATAGAACAGGTGCGTGTACATAATCCCATAAAAAAAGGTGAAGAAGATTATGTGTTTTTAAATCGCCGCGGCACACGTTTAAGCCGGGTTTATATTTTTATGGTGATCAAACAACTGGCAGAAATGGTGGGGTTGAAAAAGACTATTAGTCCGCATACGTTTCGGCATTCATTCGCCACGCATTTGGTAGAAGGCGGTGCTGATTTAAGAGCTGTACAGGAAATGCTGGGGCATGAAAGTATTACTACTACAGAGATCTATACGCATTTGGATAGGGAGTATTTGAAAGGGACTATTATTCAGTTTCATCCGCGTAATTAGAAACACGATTTTAGGATTTTATGGATTAGGCAGGATTAGACTAGATTTTAGGATTTTATAGATTAGGAAGGATTAAAATCCTTTAATTGATCATGTTTGCGAAAAACAATCCTGTCTAATCATTAAATCTCTAAATCGTGTGTGTCGCCTTGATCATCCTGTCCTTACCACTCATATCCTGCCTCAATTCAATATCCTTAAAACCTTTACTTTCTAATAGCTTAATAGTTTCCTTACCCAAACTTTCATTGATCTCAAAAAACAATAAGCCACCTTTAACAAGATTATCTGCCGCAAAATCTGCAATAGCCTTATAAAATAGCAGCGGGTTATTCTGGGGTACAAAAAGTGCGGTATGTGGTTCAAAACCAGTAACATTGGTGTGCATTTGTTGCTTGTCCGTAAGTGTAACATAAGGCGGATTACTGATGATGAGTTGTAAGTTTTGGGTTCTGAGTTTTGAGTTCAGCATATCATCTTGTATAAAATCAACATCAACCTCATTAATACCGGCATTTTCTCTTGCTATTTGTAATGCCTCCGGCGATATATCAATTGCCGAAACTTCTGCATCGGGCAAATTCTTTTTTAAGGTTATGGCAATACATCCGCTACCGGTGCCAATGTCTAAAATATTAAAACTGTCAACTGCCAACTGCTCACTGCCAACTGAATCAATCGCCCATTGCACCAACTCCTCTGTTTCGGGTCGAGGGATAAGTACCGCTGGGTTAACTATAAATTTTAACCCATAAAATTCGGCATAGCCCAACGCGTATTGCAATGGTTTGCCGGTTTTTAGCTGGGTTAGTAGGTTGTTGGCTTCATCCTGTTGGGTTAGTGTTAGTTCCTTTTCAGGGAAAGCCTTAATTGTAGCTTTGGATGAGTTAAGTATTTCTGCCAATACCATTAGTGTAATTGCCTCGGTTTCCTGCGCATCATATACTGCACTAAGGCCCTGTTTAAAGGTTGTAAATACATCTTTAATGGTTTTCATACAACAAAGTAACGGAGTTTTAACGGAAACTGTTTTAACTGTTATTAAAACAGGGTAGTAGTAATACCAATACTCATGGCCATTTCGCTGTTGTTAAAAGAAACTTTATGGTTAACAAAACTATTTTGATAGTGAGAAGGCTCCATAATAATTGCAAAATGCGGTGCCACGTAATATTCAAAACCGCCGGTAAATTTAACGGATACATCTTTCCTGGTAAATTGTTCTAGTACGTAACCCGCATCATTACTTTTAACTATATCATAACTCCTGATACTTAATCCGGGCTGAGTTAAAACATACCATCCAAGGCTTTTATATCTTTTTCTATACCCGGCGCCTGCCATCAAATAAGTTCTGTGCAAACTGCCATCAGTTACATTAGTAGGCAAGGTGGTAGCATTGCTATTATATTTATTGGTGATGCCGTCATAATTAAAACGAAAAAAAAGGGGATTCACATCATTTGGTCTATATTCAATAGCTGTATTTAAAAGTAGGCCCTTTTTATATGTTATTGATGCACGGCTGGTTTGAAAATCTATGCCCAGCATTCCCGGAAAATAGAATCTGGATGTAATGCTTTCGGTTTGAGCATACACGCTGCTAAAGGTTGTTAGCATTATTATGGAACAGCAATACTTCAGTCTTTTCACTTATAGCTAATTATTGCCTATTTTCTTTCCAGTTTACCGAAAGGTATTTTTAATATCGATATAAACCTGGCATTAATAGTTGGGTCAAGATGGGTGTCAATACCAAAACTTGTTTCCTGGCGGGGTAATTGCTGATAGGTGCCAAACAAACGGTCCCAAATGGATAAAACATCGCCATAATTGCAATCAGTATAAGGTAATTTGTAATGGTGATGCACGTGGTGCAAATTTGGCGTAATAAACAATAGTCCGAGCACATTATTTAATTTCTCCGGTAGCCTGAACTCTGTATGAGAAAGGATATTAAAAAATGTTTGAAAAACCTGTCTTAACATTAAAACGGCAATTGCGGGCCCTAATAAAAATACCCATAACATTAAAAAACAAACACGCACACAAGTTTCGCCGGGGTGTTCCCTAACCGTAGTAGAAACATCAACCATTAAATCACTATGGTGTACTAAATGAAATTTCCATAAAAAGTCTATTTTATGCATAGTAACATGGTAAATATATTCACCCAGGTCTAACAGAAAAAAAAGACTAACATAATAAACCCATTTGTTCTGATGCCTGGGTATGTAGTTAATAAGTCCCCAATGATGGTTATGATCCCAACTCACAATTAATAATACAAAACCTGTTAAAAATAATTGTATGGGCAGTGCCGTGAAAATAAACCGGGCATTTAAAAATGTGTGGGATAATTTTTGACGTTTAGCCGTTACGCAAATAATGCATTCAATTCCCCAGCACGAAATGATCATCATGGCATAAAAAAGTACTTGCGAGAAGCTTCTATGTTGTAAAATGAACTGATGTATAAGCATAATACTATAAATGGGGTATAAAATTTGCTAATATAAATTCAAATTCTGTAGGTTGAATGAAAAAAACAAGCTTGATAACAAAAATTAACACCTCTTTTATTAACATGCTAATTGTTTTAATTAAACGTCTGTTGCAAAACTATTCGTACAACACAGTAACATAAAAGCTACTTTTGCAGCATGCCCAATCATCAAATATATATGCAGCGCTGCCTTGATCTTGCCGCTTTAGGCATGGGTAGTGTTAGCCCCAACCCTATGGTGGGCGCTGTAATTGTGCATGAGGGTAAGATAATAGGCGAGGGCTATCACCAACAATATGGCCGGGCGCATGCCGAAGTAAACGCCGTTAACCAGGTATTATCGAATTATGATAATGCTGAAGAATTGTTAAAACAATCCACCATTTATGTATCATTAGAGCCCTGCGCTCATTATGGCAAAACGCCCCCCTGTGCCGATCTGATTATCAAACATCGCATACCAAGAGTAGTAGTTGGCTGCCGCGATCCGTTCGATCAGGTGGATGGTAAAGGCATAGAAAAATTAAAAGCAGCGGGTATTGAAGTAGTAGTTGGCATTTTAGAAGAAGAATGCCAATGGCTTAACCGCCGTTTTTTTACCCGCGTACAAAAACAACGACCATACATTATTTTAAAATGGGCGCAAACAGTAAATGGTTTTTTTGCGCCGGATGATCATAAACAATACTGGATAACGGGCCCTGAATCGCGTAAGCTGGTGCATCAATGGCGGGGCGAGGAAGATGCTGTTTTGGTGGGCAAGAATACTGTGAAAATTGATAATCCGCAGTTAAATGTTCGCTATAGCGTGGGCAGGTCGCCAAAGCGGGTAATAATTGATAGAAGATTAGAGTTGAATGCCGCATTACATGTATTCGATCAATCTGTTGAAACATTGGTATTTAACGAGGTTAAAATGGATGTTGATGGAAAAAACAAGTATATTGCCCTTGAAGATTTTGACCGTTTTGTGCCGCAGTATATTCTGTACCAGCTGTATTTGCAAGATATACAATCGGTTATTATTGAGGGCGGGGCCTATACGCTTAATACTTTTATTGAAGCCGGGTTATGGGACGAGGCACGTATTTTTACGGGCAAAATCACTTTAACAAACGGCATAAAAGCCCCGCAAATTAAAGGTATAATTGCCGAAGAATTTTTATCAGGAACTGACGGGGTACAAATCTTATACAATAAATAAATAGCCGAATGCTTTACGTTTTATTAAGTATCTGTTGCAGTGTAATTGTTTCTATCATGTTAAAACTTGCCAAACGCTACCATGTAGATGTGCTGCAAGCCATAACATGGAATTATTCGACCGCCATTTTATTAACCTGGCTAATTTTTAAACCACAGCTAACTAATTTGCAGGCAGCGCCAATTTATAATTTTGCAGCGCTGGGTTTATTATTGCCCCTGCTGTTTGTAGTGCTGGCAACATCTGTTAAAGTTACAGGTATAGTGCGTACAGATATAGCGCAACGCCTATCGCTATTTATCCCCATCCTTGCCGCATATTTTGTTTTTGGCGAAGAGTTAAGTGTGTTAAAAATTATTGGTATTTCTATAGGTTTTGCAGCAATTATTTGTTCCATACCATGGCAAAAGGGCAAAGGAGCAAGGGCTACGTCCGGCTCGTGGTTTTACCTGTTGGTGGTTTTTGTTGGCATGGGTATTATTGATGTGTTGTTTAAACAGTTGTCCGCGTTTAAAGCGGTGCCTTACACAACCTCCCTTTTCATTGTTTTTATATTAGCATTTATATGCTCTCTTATTTTATTGATCATCAAGATTGCCCGTAAAAAAACCAAATTCTCTTTTCCGCATATTGTGATAGGCTGGGCCTTAGGTGCAGCCAATTTTGGCAATATCCTGTTTTATTTAAAGGCACACCGAGCACTGGCTACCCAGCCGTCTACGGTTTTTTCGGCCATGAACATCGGGGTAATAGTGTTGGGCACGTTTGTTGGCCTGTTTATATTTAAAGAAAAACTGAGTACATTAAATAAGTTTGGAATATTTTTAGCGCTGGTGGCTATAATAGTGATAACTAATTCTTCTTATTAGGGCATAAACTTGTGGCTGTATTAGGGTGGGATCAGGTTAGGTCAGGTATGGTTGCAATGTATACACTATATTTGTCCCTGTCAATTATGTATACTGATGCTGTTTGAGGATACTTACCGAACCATTGAAAACCCATCCGAAGGTATATTTCGTGATCGCGGCAGCAAGTTTTTGGCTTATGCTTACCCCATACATTCAGAAAACGATATAAAAGATATTATTGCTTCATTAAAGTCAGTGCATCCCAAAGCCAATCACCATTGCTGGGCCATGCGTTTAAGCATTGACCGCTCTGTTTTTAAATTGAATGATGACGGCGAGCCATCCGGCACGGCAGGCCGCCCAATTTTAAACACCCTTTTTTCAAAAGATCTGACCAACATATTGGTTGCGGTTGTACGTTATTTTGGTGGGACGCTATTAGGCGTTCCCGGCCTCATCAATGCCTACAAGATGGCAACCGAAGAGGCGCTTAATCAAGCTGTTGTTATTGAAAAGACAGTGAATGACGTTTATACCATCAGCTTTGGTTACCTGCAAATGAATGACGTAATGCGCATTATAAAAGATGCCGATCTTACTATTCTTAACCAGCAATTTGATAATAATTGCGGCATACAAGTGTCTATCCGTAAAATGCAGGTTAATATGGTATTGGCAAAGTTGCAAAAGCTGAATGTTGTAAAGTATAATTACGATTGTAGTATTTAAACCAATTCCCCGTCATTTCTCGTTCGCGCTCATTTTTTATGCCTGATTTGAAGCCTAAATGTTTAATTTAGTCGGATATGCAATCTTTCGAAATAGATAAAACCGACCTCCTTCGCATTAAAACCGCGCTAGAAGGCGATGATATTGAATTAGAGATAGTCCTGAAAGAATATCATGCTTCGGAGATTGCCATATTATTTGAAAAACTGCCGCAGGAAGACAAAGAACGAATCATTAACATTCTTCCAACTGATATTGCATCAGATGTAATTGCCGAAATGGACGAAGAACACCGTCCCGGCGAGCTATTGATAAACCTGCATCCCGAAAAGCGGTCTGAGATAGTAGAAGAGCTGGATTATGATGATGCTACGGATATTATTTCGCAGTTAGAGGAGCATGAGCAGCAGGAGATTCTGGAAGACATTGACCAGGAAGATGCCAGCAGTATCCGCGCACTACTAAGTTATGACGAGAATACCGCGGGCGGGTTAATGAATTCTGAATTAATATGTGTTAATATTAATTCAGATAAAAAAGGAGCCCTGGATGAGATCATACGCCAATCCGAAGAGATGGAAGAGTTTTATACCATTTATGTGGTGGATGATACCCAAACCCTGCAGGGCGTAGTTTCTATAAAGAATATTATAAAAGCTCACGCAGATGCTAAAATAAGTGACTTATATAAAGCAGACCCGGTGTATGTAAGAGCTAACCTTGACCAGGAAGAAGTTGCTAAGCTTATATCTCAATACAATTTAACAGCCATACCGGTTGTTGATGATAATATGAAACTGATTGGGCGTATTACGGTTGATGATATCATCGATGTAATGGAGCAGGAGAGTACCGAGGATATGTTAAAAATATCCGGTGTATCAGAAGATGAAGAACTAAGCGGTAACTGGAAAGACGCGGTGAAAAGCCGTTTGCCATGGCTGGTTATTAATTTAGCTACGGCTTATTTGGCGGCATCTATAATTCGGCATTTTGGGTCTACTGTTTCACAGCTGCCGCAAATAGCAGCCTATATGACCATTATAGCGGGTATGGGCGGTAATGCGGCCACACAAGCATTAGCGGTAACAGTAAGGCGTATTTCGCTAAGCGATCTGACAGATAATCAAGCCTATAATACCGTTTTAAAAGAGTTTTTGGTGGGCCTGTTAAATGGCGCTGCAAACGGATTGGTTGTATTTGGTGTAGCTTTATTTTATGATGCAGATCCCTTATTAGGTTTAGTATTGTTTTTAGCGATGACAGGTAATTTGGTTATAGCAGGCCTTACCGGTGCATCCATCCCATTAATATTAAAAAGAGTAGGGGTTGACCCTGCGGTGGCTTCATCAATCATCATAACAACATTTACAGATTGCGCGGGATTTTTATTGCCGCTTTGGCTGGCTACAAATTTTTTATTACATCATTAATAATTTGTACTAAGCTTTTATTATAAATTTGAAACTTCAAAACAAACACTATGACAGAAGTACGCTACAACTGGACAAAAGAAGAAATTACAGAAATATATAATACACCACTGCTTGACCTGGTTTATAAAGCCGCAAGCATACACCGCGAAAATAAGGATTATGCCGAGGTGCAGATAAGCTCACTGATCTCTATAAAAACAGGCGGTTGCCCGGAAGATTGCGCATATTGTCCGCAGGCGGCACGTTATAATACGGGCGTTGATGTGCATGCTATTATGCCTAAAGAAGAAGTCATAGCCGTAGCTCAAAAAGCTAAAAATGGGGGCGCTTCCAGATTATGCATGGGTGCCGCATGGCGCGAGGTACGCGATAACCGCGATTTTGACAAGGTAATTGACATGGTGAAAGCCGTAAACGCAATGGATATGGAAGTATGCTGCACATTGGGTATGCTTACCGAAAGCCAGGCACAACGTTTGGCAGATGCCGGCCTATATGCCTATAACCATAACCTGGATACATCAGAAGAAGATTATAAAAGAATTATTACTACCCGCACTTATGATGAGCGCTTACAAACGCTGGATAATGTGCGTAAAGCAAAGATCTCTGTTTGCAGCGGTGGTATCATTGGTTTAGGCGAAACGGTTGCGGATCGTATTTCTATGCTGAAAACTTTATCAAACTTACCACAGCATCCCGAGTCGGTTCCAATCAATGCGTTGGTGCCGGTACAAGGTACGCCATTGGCAGATCAGCCGCGTGTTTCTGTTTGGGATATGGTTAGGATGATTGCCACAACACGCATTATTATGCCTAAAACTGTGGTACGCTTATCTGCCGGCCGTACAGAAATGAGCGTAGTTGAGCAGGCATTTTGCTTTATGGCCGGGGCCAATTCAATATTCGCTGGCGAGAAATTGTTAACCACGCCAAACCCGTCATTTGATGATGATATGGCAATGTTTGAGCTGCTGGGCCTAACCCCGCGCAAAGCTTTTAAAAATGGCAGACCGGAGATTAAGGAAATAAAAGAGATGAGTATTAATGAGGTGATATAATTTTTGCCTATCTGCTTATTATCGAACAAAGAGAAATCTATACATGCGCAAATAGCAATTGTATAGGTTTTTTTTGCTGGTTTATCGTACCAAGAACGATTAAAATATTTCTTTAGAACCAGAGGATGTTCGATGTTAAATCGCCAGTAATGAGGTATGATTTGCAGTTTCGAGATTAAGAAATTTCTATTATTCCTTATAAATAATTACTCGTTCTGTAGCGTTTGGGTTCTTTTAAATCGATTTTAGCTTTGTTTTACACCTTCGCCCCCAAAACCCATCGCCACGCGAATCGCGTTAGCAAATTAAATCCATTCCATTCATCAACAAACTTAATAACATCTTTAAGGCAATTATCAGCGAATTTTTGTTTGAAGTTTTTTGATGCAAGTTTGTAGGCCTGATCCGGGTTTTCTAAACCGATGCGCTCATATATTTCTTTTTTAACATACATGGTACGCACAAACAGGATGTTGAACAGAATCACATAACTATATAATGTCCGTTTAATATAGCCCGCTTTGGCGGCGTAAGTTTTTAACAGGCTTTTAGTAAATAGGATATGCCTGCCTTCTTCAATATTATGCAGATCAAACATTTTTTTTAATACCGGGTAAATGTTTGGAGTTTTACGGGCATGGTTGCCATAAACGTCTGTAACCAGCTCAATAGAAACACTGCCCATAAACAGGTAATCGGCAGGCAGGTATTTGTTACTCAACTCACCGAAAAACTTATGTGGCCCCGATTGTTTAACAGGCTTTCCACCCAATTTGGCAATAACCTGTGCAAACATTTCCTGATGACGAAATTCTTCTATTAACTCTCTCAATAAAAATTGATGCTCCACATTATCGGCAGACAAAGTAATAAGGTGGCGGGTCATGAATACGCAGAACAAGCATTCGCCCCACGCATATGATGCAATTACTTGTATCAGCTCATGGCGGCCAAGTTCCAGTTTTTGAGCGGGACTTAGGGTGTCGTATATTTCAATACCTTGTAATGATGTTAGTGTTTCGGGTAGAAAAATATCATCCTGTTCGGGCTCAAGCTGCCAGGGGATATAAGTCTCCGGCATAAGGGGATGCTCCCGGCTAATTTTTATTAAACGCTCAACTTCTTGTACATCCATTATATAAATATACGTTGTAAAGGCGCAATTCGTTGCTCCCTGTTTAGTTATTTTTTACGTATAAGTGAGGTAACATATTGTTTGTCTATGAGCCAGCCTTTCAATTTTTATTAATGACACAGCAATCATTTAACAGATAAAAATCCCGAACAGGTAGAATTTTTAGCTTTTTTATGACATGCAACTTGCAAAGTTGACGGCTAAATGTGAATAAACAAAATGTTAATAACCTAAGCAAAATGAGTACAAATGAGTAGTATATATTATTTATATATGTTAATAATTCCTGTTTTTGTGTTAATAACAAGTTAATAAAAATCAATAAAAATACTTGTAAAATGGTATACATGTACCGATATTGAATACATCAAGAACGACGTACTTTGACAGCCTTACAGGAATAACAAAAATTGAATCGGGCAAATCTTCGGAAGAGCTAAAGATCAAGGGAAAGCCTGAGTTACACCAAACAGAAACAGCGTAAGCAACAGAAACACGGTGATAATTAAAATAGGGCATTATGAGAAATTGCTAATTTTTACGGAGAGAAGCAGCGGACATAATGACTTGAAGTAACCTGAATCTGCAAGGAAGAAGGAGAGAGCTGGTCGGTTATTTTACACAAAACTTGATACTTTACGTCGGACTATGGTTCGACATAGAGTGGAAAACGGGAGATTCAAATCGAAAGATGCGGCTCCCGTTTTTCGTTTATATGATTTTTGCAAATCAGCAAACAATGGAATGGTATACCAAAAATATCTTCAGATAAAAAATCAAAATTTGAGCTTAAATGGTTAGGACGACAAACAAACAAAGACGATAAATTTTTGTTTATTAGGAACTAACCCAAAGGTACTGGAAGCAGTTCAGTCATTAACGGCAATTTGTGCAAAGTGTTTTTTAATGATCGAACTTAACACTCTCAACGTTATGCCACAAGCGAGTCCACAACCGATAGACTTACCTTTTTTACAGGGTGGGGGAGAGTGCGGTGAAATCATCCGTGAAACCGATTGGTCAAAAACCCCGCTGGGAACACCTGAATCGTGGGAACCCGCGTTAAAGATAGCCCTTGGTGTTTTATTAAGTTCTCCTTTCCCGATGCATATAACCTGGGGCGCTGAATTTATCCAGTTCTATAATGATGGTTACCGCCCCATTTTGGGTTCCAATAAACACCCACAGGCGATGGGCATACCGATATGGGAATCCTTTTCGGAAATTTGGGACACGATCGGCCCGATATTTCACGGCGTTATGGAAGGCCAAGCGGTCAGGTTCAAAGACTTTAAATTCATCCTTAACCGCAATGGATATTCCGAAGAATGTTATTTCAATTTCACCTGTAGCCCCGTTAAAGATGAAACAGGCAATATCAGAGGGATTGTCACCAATGTCATTGAAACTACTGATAAAGTAAGAGCCTTTATAGACAACAAGAGAGCAAAACTTGAATTGGAGGTTGTGCAGGCAGAAACCGCCAGCCAACGAGACAGATTTGCTCAGTTCTTTATGCAGGCGCCGGCAGCGATATGTATCCTAACCGGGCCTGACTATCGATATGAACTGGTGAATCCTTTATATCAGCAATTTTTTCCGGGAAGAGATCTCCTAGGTAAGCCCCTTACTGAAGCTATTCCCGAACTTGTAGGCCAGCCGCTAATGGGCATTATTGAAAATGTTTACCGGACAGGTGAACTCTACGAAGGCCGTGAATTGTACGTACCAATGGCCAGAAAAGCTGATGGGATTATAGAGGAAAGATATTTTAATTTTATTTATCAGCCACGCCCCGGTCCGGGAGGCAAGGTAGATGGCATATTTGTTTTTGCTATCGAAATGACCGATACCGTATTGGCGAGGAGAAAAATCGAAGCAAGTGCCAATTTGTTCCGCATGCAGTTGAATGCTATTCCCAATATCGCCTGGACAAACAAACTTGACGGCGAAGTAGACTTTTATAACCAGCAATGGTACAATTATACAGGCCTTGATGAAAAGCAATTTAATGGCAGGGAATGGGGGTCGATCATCTATCCTGATGACCTGGACTATTGTCTGGATTCTTTCCAGTGTATTTTAAAAGGTACAACCGGTGGTGAATACGAGATCAGGGAGAGACGTGCTGACGGAGAATACAGATGGCACCTGGTGCGGATTCTGCCTATTAAAAATGAACAAGGAGCTTTGCAAAGCTGGATTGGCACAGCTACTGATATTCACGATCTTAAAATGTTGGCTGCCCAGAAAGATGATTTCATTTGCATAGCAAGTCATGAGTTAAAAACTCCGGTAACCAGTTTGAAGTCGTCATTGCAATTGCTCGACCGGATGAAGGAACAGCCTTCGCCGGTAATGCTGCCCAAGTTGATCGCTCAGGCGAACAGAAGTGTTGAAAAGATCGGAAGCTTGATCGAAGAACTGCTTGATGCCAGTAAGCTCAATCAAAACCAACTGAATATGGTTAAAAAAACATTTAAGGTTTCAGAAATGCTGAAAAGCTGCTGTAACCACGTGCGGGCAGCAGCTAAACATGAACTAATCTTCCAAGGTGACCTGGAATTAACAGTCTTTGCCGATGAACACCGGATCGATCAGGTGGTGGTCAATTTCGTGAATAATGCCGTCAAATATGCCCCCGAATCTAAAAATATCTATCTAATGGTTAAAAAGATGGGTCGGTATGTTAAAGTTTCGGTTAAAGATAACGGACCCGGGATCTCACCGGATAAGATTCCGCATCTGTTCAATAAATATTACCGGGCAGAATATACCGGTGCACAATATTCCGGTCTGGGTCTGGGTCTTTATATCAGCGCAGAGATCATTCACCGCCATGATGGTGAGATCGGCGTGGATAGCAAGTTAGGTAAAGGAAGCACCTTTTGGTTTACGCTTCCGCTATCTTCTTAAATCCCTTAACGTAAAGGGGGCCGCCACTGCCAGTTTATAAAAAAACAATCTCAGGTCGGCTCCATCGGAGCATCCTTTTCGAATGTTAAACATTTATTTTAATTGAAAATACACTATAATATTTCATGATAAGGAATTTTTACGCGCTTATTGGTGACCCTGAATTTAGTAATAGCTTAATGAATGTGGAAAAAGGACTTGTGAATAACCTAAGCGCTAAAAAGCTGAGTGCTGACATGAGGCCCCCCGAATGGTAGGTATAAGACCTCCTATTTCAACGAAGCTTAGCATGACTTTAAGCATGACATTTGCAATGTTTAAAACCCTGTTTTTATTGTGAATAACCCGTTAATAAAAAATATAAAAAATATTTTGCAGATCGGGCACATGTTCGGATATTGAAATCATCAAGAACGACGTACTTTGACAGCCTTATTATCAGGAATAACAGAAAGTGAATCGGGCAAATCTTCGGAAACGCTAAAGATCATAGGAAAGCCTGAGTTACACCAAACAGAAACCGCGCGAGCGACGGAAGCGTAGTGTTAATTAAAATAGGGTATTAGTAGAAGCTGTTAATTTTTACGGAGAGTAACAGCGGAAATAATGACTTTGATATAACCGGAACCTGCAAGGGGGAAGGCGAGAGCGGGTCGGTCATCTTACAAGAAGATTTTGATACTTTATGAACAACCACGGTTAGTCATAAAGTAAAAAACGGGAGTTCAAATCGCAAGAGGAGGCTCCCGTTTTTGTTTTTATACCCGCCAATTAACATACCGCTAATTATCCCGCCGCTAATCTTAAATCTTTAATCTATAATAGTTAATTTAGCGTCTTATGCATAAGGACGATAAAAGCAGACCGAACGGGAGCAAAAAGATATTTGTTTTAGATACATCTGTAATCTTGTACGATCATAACGCTTTTGAAAATTTCCAGGAACATAACGTGGCTATACCTATACAAGTATTGGAAGAACTGGATAATATGAAAAGCGGTAATGATACCCGCAACTTTGAGGCCCGCAGCTTTATCAGGCTGATAGATGAAATTTCCCGTAAAAAACTCATTAACAAATGGCATCCTTTAAACGGCGCTAACAAGGGTAATTTTAAAGTAGTAATTGATATAAAAACTACGAATATTAATGCCGAAATTGTTTTTGGATCTGATAAAGTAGACCATCGTATATTAAACGCGGCGCTTGGTTTGCAGGAAGAATATCCTGATAAAAAGGTAGTATTGGTATCAAAAGATATTTGCCTGCGTCTAAAAGCCAAGGCACTTAATTTACATGCGGAAGATTACGAAACCGGCAAGGTTAAAAACCTGGACGAGCTATATAGTGGTAAAACTATTTTAAACGTAACAGATAAACAAATAACCCAATTAAATAAGCAAGATTATTTACCTGCCGAAGATTTTGATCTAAAAGCGAATACCAGTAATCATTTTTATATATTGGAAGGAAAGAAATCTATTGCCTCGGGTTTTTATAATAGCCAAAGTCAAAAACTGGAAAAGGTTACCCAGCAGCCTATATTTAATATCTTCCCTAAAAACCAGGAACAGGCTTTTGCTATACACGCCTTGTTGAACCCGGATATTAAATTGGTTACCATACAGGGTAATGCCGGTACCGGTAAAACCTTATTGGCATTAGCCGGCGCGTTAGAGCAGCGCAAATATTACCGTCAGATATACGTTACCCGCCCAATTGTGCCATTAAGCAATAAGGATATTGGCTTTTTACCGGGCGATATAAAATCAAAAATAGACCCCTACATGGCGCCTATTTGGGATAACCTTAAATTTATTAAGGATCAGTTTGCTGATGATGAAAAAATGCAGGCTAAAATTGACGAATTGGTTGAAAATGATAAAATATCTATAGCGCCACTGGCCTTTATACGAGGCCGTACACTAAGCAAAATATTTTTTATTGTGGATGAGGCGCAAAACCTTACTCCGCACGAAGTAAAAACTATCATATCCCGCGCAGGCGAAAACAGCAAGTTTATATTTACAGGTGATATTTACCAGATAGATACCCCTTATCTTGACGCAGAAAGCAACGGTCTCTCTTATTTAATTGATAGAGCAAAGGGCCATCCGCTATACGCGCACATTACCCTGCAAAAAGGGGAGCGGAGCGAGTTGGCTAATTTGGCTACGGAGTTGCTGTAATTATAATAAAAATGAAAAACCTATTTATATTTATTTTAATAATTGCCGCATTTACAGCATGTAAAAAATCTGTTCAGTCAGCCCCTGTAGTTGTACTGCCATTACATAATGTGTTAGTATTAGGCAATAGTATTACTTATGCTCCAGCCAATCCATCAATAGGTTGGAATGGAAGTTGGGGTATGGCGGCAAGTGTTGCCGATAGTGATTACGTTCATTTGCTTACAGTCCGTTTTAAATCAATGAACAATGCCAATAAATTGATTGCAAAAAACATAGCCCAGTTTGAAACCAACTTTGATACATACGATTTTGACCTGAATCTTAAGTCGTACAGGGATGCTAAACCTGATATAATTATTCTGAGGATTGGCGAGAATGTTACAAGAAATGCTGATTCGGTGTTGTTTGAGGAAAAATACGTTGCCCTGATAAATTATTTCACAGCGGCTAATCCAAAAGTTAAAATACTGGCAGTAGGGTCCGTATGGCCCGAAAGAGATATGGCAAATAAAGTAATGAGCAAATATTCTACTTTTATCTCACTGGTCTCCTTGCAAAATGATCTTTCAAATTTTTCTTTCGGGTTATTTCCTGATCCGTCAATACAAAGCCACCCGTCTGATAAAGGCATGAGGAACATAAATGATGAAATATGGACGGCGGTTCAAACAATGTTATAATAAAAAGAATCTTACCTCAATATATCATCCGTAACCTTAGCAATATCCATACTTATTTTATTAATAAAACCTAACTGGTCTTTTAATAAGTTGTCTGTTGCAGTGGGTATAATTTCTTCTGCCGGTTCGGCTTTTTCGCCGGTAAACTCTATACGTTCTCCGCCAAGTTTTTTATTGCTTTCATTTAATACAGCAATACTTCGTTTAATTAATTTCAGGGTATCTGGCGTAGTTTTATGTAATCCTTTTATCGTTATTTCTGATGCTACAGTTGCAATGTACGAGGACAGTATATGGTTAAGCACTACAAATTTATGGATCTCTTTTATATTGCGCTGTTTGCTTTTGGGTTCAGACGTCATTCGCTCAAACGCGGCAGATAAGTTGGCAGATTTCACATAAACCTCTTTACGGGCCAGTTTATATTCTGTAGTGGTAACTGTTGTACCGGTAATAGTTTTGGCTATTTTAACTAAATAGTTTACGTTAGTATAAATCACTTCAGACAGGTTGGTTTTTATCTGCTCAAACTCCCATGTAGGGAAGATCAAATAACTGGCTGCAAATGCAATGGTTGATCCTATTATAGTGTCTACCACACGTTCCTGTACAATATCAAGGTGCGCTATCCCTAAAAACTTAAACAATATCAGTACATACGGGGTCATGAAAATAACGCTTACTATATAGTTTAGTCGCAGAAAGCTATAAGTGCCTATCATGAATACAAACAGGAAAACAAACTGTACAGCGCTGTTAGGTATAAAAAGTAATATCAATACCCCAATTATCCCACCTGCCATAGTGCCAATTAAACGCTGGTAATTACGCTGTTTTGAAAGACTAAAGCCCGGTTTTAATATCACAATAATGGTAAGCAGCACCCAATAGCTGTGATGGCCCAATGAAAATATTCTTGCCGCAATAAAACCAACCATGCAAACCAGCGATACCCTTAAAGCGTGCTTAAATGCTGCAGAATCTAATGAGAAATTATCAAAGAAAAGATGGGGTTCATAATCCTGATGGGGTGCAAATTTAGAGTACTCCACATCATTGTTTTTCTCTATTAATATTTTAGATGAGCTGGAGTTGTAATAATTAAATATATTCTCTATCGCCTTGTTCAGATCGCGAAGGTTTATTAATATCTTTTTTAGTACCAGATTGCTGGTTTCGTGGCCATTGTTAACAGCATCAATTTTTAATTTAAGCTGCTCTAATTTAGGGTTGAAATCTACCAGGTGTTTATATCTTGTATTGGATAAAACAGCATAGCCAATTTTCTCCAACTCATCAGCCATTTGGTGCACTATATGTGCTATCTCGGGTAAAATGCCGGTGTCTTTAAATTTATCGTGGATGTAAGCATAATCATAGTGGGTAGCCATGATTTGCTCAAACATATCTACCAAATCAACAAAAGTAAGTACCAGTATGCGGCTGGCATTGGTTGATTCGCGCACCATCACCCTGCTTTTAAATAGAAGCTCTCTAACCGCATCTTGGTGCTGGCTCACTTGTATTTGTTGCGATACCAGCTTATGATAGTTTTCGTCAATATCAGTTTCCGGCAGATAAAAGTTGGCTTTTATTCTTAAAAACTTAACAATATCGGCTATGTTTTCGCCCAGGGCCTGCTGTGCCGCGCGGTAGGGCCGAATGCCGAAAAATACCAGGCTAAACACCATATACCAAATACCGCCAGCTAATATGGTGGCGCTATAGCCCAATATAGCATCTGGCTTCATTGCTTTATCAATCATAAATATCATAATCAATAAAGAAGCCGTACCTACAGATGCGGCGCGGTTACCGTATACAATAAACATAGAGAACAGGAAGGAGAATATAGTAACCTCCAGCCCCAGGGTAAAAACATTAAGCCGGGCAAAACCTGTTGTAATTGCCACAACAAACAAGCATAAATTACCAATGGCCATAGCATTCCGCTTGTGTAATACCGGGCCCGGGCTGTCAATAACACAAATACAAACAGCGCCTAATGACATGGCTACACCCAAATCGAATTTATTAAACTGCAGCAATACCAGGGAAGGCAGTAAAATGCCTAACGACATACGCAAGCCATCAGAAAAATACTGACTGAAAAAGAAGCTTTTAATTTCTTTAGGTTGAATTATCACGCTGCAAATCTCGTAAAAAAAGAGTTATATATGAATTTGCAAAAATTTTATCGTAGTGCTAATTTTATAACCAATATTAGTGTCAATGAGGTTTTTTTTTAATAATTATTCAATTTTTAATGATTTTAACTTAAATTCACACCGATTTATAATTAATTATAAACCAGGCCTTCTTTTTTTAATTTATTTATCTTTTTAGTATGTCATCAACGTTAAAACTCAGCCAAAGAGAAACAGCTTTTAATAACGAGGTTGTTACTCGTTTTGAGTTATATAACAGCTTATTTCAAACGCTGCCTTTTTACCAGGTAAAAGAAATTGGTATTTTATTGCCGTTTTTTAGCTCGCATTGTGAAAAGGGAGCAATAAAGCAGCAATCGCCAACCGCTATAATTGAATCGTTTTTCAAAAAATATGTTCCGGATATTGATCATCGCGAGCAGCTTAACCGCTTGTTTCGGTTTATTCAATATATTGAGCGTCAGGTGGTTTTGTTTGATGCGATTGAAGATTCATCGTTCAGCAAAATTGGAAGGCCAGATGATGTAGGTACTTTAAACGGATTGCTGCAAGCTGCTGCAACCAGCGATCAGGTGCGCGACAGTATAAGCGAAAAACTTAAAGATTTTTCGTTAAGACTGGTACTTACCGCCCATCCAACGCAATTTTACCCCGGTACAGTACTGGGTATAATGACAGATCTGATAGAAGCATTAAAAACCAATGATATTGGCAGTATTGATGTTTTATTACAGCAACTAGGTAAAACACCGTTTTTTAATAAAACATCACCAACACCAGTTGATGAAGCGGTTAGTTTGGTTTGGTTTCTTGAGAATACTTTTTACCATGCTGTATCAGGTATACAAACAAAGCTTGAAGAAGAGTTTGATATTGACGAGAATAGAAAGAACCAACTATTAGAATTAGGTTTTTGGCCGGGCGGCGACCGTGATGGTAACCCGAATGTAAATACAAAAACCACTTATGATGTAGCTGTTTTATTGCGGCAGATTATATTCCGTTGTTATTACCGGGATTTTAGGGTTTTAAAACGCAGGATAACTTTTAGGGGTATTGAAAAAACAATAGCTACTTTGGAGGCTTTGCTATATGAAAATGCCTTTAATAAGCATCAGCATAACGCTAAGGACCTGCAAGGCGAATTATTGGAACTTCTACAGTCTGTTCGTGAAACTTTAATTACCAGTCATGATAGCCTGTTTGTAAATATTGTTGAGGACCTGATAAGAAAAGTGCGTTTGTTTGGCTGTTTCTTTGCTACGTTGGATATAAGGCAAGATAGCAGGGTATTACGCAACGTTTTTAATTATTGTACAGACAAGGGTATTGCAACCGGCTTACCTGCAGATTACGAAAAGCTAAGCGAAGAAGAAAAGCTACAGAACATAACATTTAACGCGCTTAACTTTTTATGCCCCGAGGATGCGGATGATTTGACCAAGGATACGCTTAATACCATTATGCTGATGAAACATATTCAGCATACTAATGGTGAAAAAGCTTGCCAAAGGTTTATTATAAGTAACTGCCAGCAAGCATCAGATATATTACAGCTTATAGACCTGTTTTTATGGAGTGGCTGGAAGGCAGAAACCCTTACTGTTGATTTTATGCCATTGTTTGAAACAGTGAACGACCTTAAAGTTGCTGCAGACGTAATGGAGAAACTATATACACATCCATTTTACAAAGAACATTTAAAAAGGCGTGGTAATGCACAAAGTATTATGCTGGGTTTCTCTGATAGTACTAAAGATGGTGGTTATTTAATGGCTAATTGGTCTATTTATAAAGCAAAAGTTGAGCTTACTGCCATGGCCCGAAAATACGACATCAACCTAGCATTTTTTGACGGGAGGGGCGGACCGCCAGCCCGTGGTGGGGGTAAAACACATCGTTTCTATGCTTCCATGGGTAGCGAAATTGCCAATAAACAGATACAATTAACTATACAGGGCCAAACGGTTAGCTCGCAATACGGATCAGTAGAAACTGCCCGTTTTAATATAGAGCAGCTGATAAATGCCGGTGTAACCTCATCATTAAATCCGGATAGTAATGACTTGCTGAGTGCCCGCCAAAAAACATTGATCACTGATATGGCAAATGCCAGCTATAAACTTTTTATGGACCTGAGGGAACATAAATTATTTGTAGAGTATTTAGAGAAATTTAGTCCGCTTAAATTATTATCAAAAATCAACATAAGCAGCAGGCCAACCAAGCGCAACGCCGGAGCGCCGCTAAAACTGGAAGATTTGCGTGCCATAAGCTTTGTAACAGCCTGGAGTCAATTAAAACAAAGCATCCCGGGGTTTTACGGGGTAGGTACGGCATTGCAAAAAATGAAGCAAAAGGGTGATTGGGATGAAGTTAAACAGCTATATAATACATCAGGGTTTTTCAAGACCATGCTGGATAATTGTATCATGTCTATGTCTAAATCTGATTTCAGGATAACTGCTTATTTAGAAAAGGATGAAAAGTTCGGGGCGTTCTGGAAACAGTTGAAAGATGAATTTGAATTGACCAAAGCCTTATTATTGGAGCTAACCGGAACAGAAGTATTGATGCAGGATTCGCCTGTTGACCGCCGCTCTATTAGTGTACGTGAGAAGATTGTATTGCCTTTGGTAATTGTACAGCATTATGCCTTACATTGCCTCAATAATACAACTGATAAGGAATTAATTGAGATATACGATAAACTGGTAATAAGAACTGTATACGGTATTGTTAACGCCGGAAGAAATTTAGCTTAATTTAGTATTTGTCATGATAATGTAAACCGTATAAGACTATATTTGTTATACCAATTAGTATAACCTTACGGCTTGCAAATGAAAAAGTTAATTCGCCTCTTATTCGGGGTAGTGGTATTATTTGCTATATCATCATGTACGGATAATAAACGAGCCAGAAATTACAATAATAATACTGTAGTTGATGAAGGCGGATCAGTCTTTATAATACAAGGATTAGAAGCCGGGCTTGCCGAAATAAAAGCAGCTAAAGTGGCCGAAGTAAATTCAAAAAATCCACGGATCATCAGCTTTGCCAAAATGATGATAGCCGACCATACACAAACGGGAGATGAACTGGAAAAAATTGGCATTAACAAAGGGATAACCGAAGGTGATACTATCAATACTGAACATCAAAAACTGATTGACAATATATCCACAAAAAAGGGTGTCGATTTTGATAAAGCCTATATACAAATGATGGTAACCGATTATGAAAGCGTTATAACGCTATTCGCCAGGGCTGCCGGGAATAAAAGTGCCGATATTCAAAATTTCGCTAAAAAAACCTTGCCTGCTTTAAAAACACATTTAGATTCGGCTAATGCTATTTGCGAGTCATTAAAATAGTTTTAACTGTTGTTCCCCGGGTGGTTTGGCTTTACCAAATACGGTGCGACCATCATATTTCCAGGAGTTGTTTCTTTCCTCTTCTATCACCTTATCAAAATTTGCGTTGGGGATAAAGTCCTGCTCTGCCTTTTGAGCTATTTGGGTTAGCCTTTTTATGGCCTCACTTTTTTCGCTGTTACCTAATTTAGCTTTATGTATGGCGATTTGCAGCGTACCAATAGTTTCATCATAAACCTTTGTTGGTACAGGGAAGGGATGCCCGTCTTTACCGCCATGCGCGAAGGAAAAGCGTGCCGGGTCTTTAAACCTCGATGGAGTGCCGTGTATTACTTCGCTAACTAAGGTTAGTGATTGTAAAGTACGTGGGCCCAGTCCTTTAAGTAACAACAATTCTTCAAAATCTTCCGGGCGTTTTTCATGGGCCAGCCATAGTACAGAGCCTAATCTTTTAAGGTCTACATCCTTTTCTCTTACATCATGATGCGATGGCATTACCAGTTTGCTTATCTCCTTAAGCATGGTATCCGGGTTTTCATTTGCTATTTGCATAACTCCGGCCCGCGCGGGCGCAGCGAGGCTATCGGCCAAGTTTAATATAAAACCATTGTTTTTACCGTAAATGGAGGTATGCGGATCATCAACAAATGAGGTTAGCGAATCAGAATGCCAATGGTACCGGCGGGCGGTACTTGACGCGTCGCTCATGCCTTGTTGTACTACGCTCCATTTACCCGTATCGCTTAAAATAAAGTTGTGGGTATATAGTTGAAACCCATCCTGTATAGCTGTATTATCAACCTTAGCGCTAAGCTTGCTGCATTTAACCAGGTAGTTGCCATCGAGCCCGGTGCGTTCGCTTATCCTTATTAATTCATCTGGGGTTTGTTTGGAATATTTGCCTTTGCCGCCGCATATGTAAATACCCAATTCTTTACTGTGCGGGTTGATAGCACATTTCAACGCTCCCATAACAGAAGTGGTAATACCCGATGAGTGCCAATCCATACCCATAACTGCGCCAAGGCTCTGGAACCAGAAAGGATCGCTTAAACGGCGCAATACTTCGTCTTTGCCATAATCTAAAACTATGGTTTCTACCACGGCCAACCCTAATTTGGCCATCCTTTCTGCCAGCCATTGCGGTACGTAACCATAATGCAAAGGCAGATCAGCACTTCCCGAACGCTTCATGCTAACAAATTTAGCTTAATAAATTGCATCATAACAATTTATTAGCGAATATTGAGTACCAATTTATTCTTCGTATGAAAACAATATTTAAAGTTGCCATTGTGCTTACTGTAAGCTTTTGTGTTTTTACATCAATGCGCGCGCACAAGAAAGCACAGGTTATATTGCCAAAAGCAGACTCAACCGATGCCTTGTTTGCCGCCGGTACCAAGCCGCAGTTAATATCAAGGCAGTTCTCCTTCACCGAGGGCGCGTCGGTTGATAAAAAGGGCAATGTGTTTTTTACCGACCAGAATAATAACAAGATATGGGAGTACGATACCGATGGTAAGCTATCACTGTTTCTGGATAGCGCGGGCCGATCAAACGGGATGTATATTGATAAAAAGGGTAATTTAATTACCTGTGCCGATGAAAATGAACAGCTATGGTCAATCAGCCCTAAAAAGAAAATTACTGTTTTATTAAAAGATTACCAGGGGCATTTATTTAACGGACCCAATGATGTTTGGGTGGCTCCTAATGGTGGGCTGTATATAACCGATCCGTATTACCAGCGGCCGTGGTGGTCGCGGAAAAAAAGCGATCTTGATGGAGAAAAAGTTTACTATCTGCCCAAAAATAGCTCAACACCTGTAATCGTTATCAGCGATTTTAAAAGGCCCAATGGTATTGTGGGTACGCCCGATGGCAAATACCTTTATGTTGCTGATGCCGGAGCAGGTAAAACCTATAAATACACCATTAATAAGGATGGTTCATTGAGTGATAAAATACTGTTTGTATCACAGGGATCAGACGGGATGACGCTGGACGAAAAAGGAAATGTTTACCTGACCGGCAAGGGGGTAACTATTTACAACCCCGACGGAAAACGGATTGCACGTATTCCTATTGAGGAGCCATGGACCGCCAATATTTGCTTCGGTGGGAAGAAAAAAGATGTTTTGTTCCTAACCGCGTCGACAGCTATTTATACCTTTCAGATGAAGGTAAGAGGGGTAGAGTAGGTGTTTCACAAAAATATGAAACACATGAAACACCCTTTTATGTTAATATATTGATATATAGTATGTTGACAAAATGAGTGAAACACCATGAAACAGTACTAATGCTTTAGGTAAATGCATATAAATTCCTTATAATTAGTACTTTATGTTGTTTTGCGATTTTTACAAATTTAGGGTGAAACACCTGATGTGAAACACTTTTTTTTGTGAAACAGTATATCGTCCTTACTCTTTTTGTTGTTAATCCTGTGTTGAGTTTATACTTTTTTTAGTCAGGTAGTTCTCCAATCATCGGGTTATGGCAACCTGGTAATCGTACTTTAATATCGCAGCAACATTCAGACCGGAGACTACTTTCCAGCTTTTTTTTTCGTTTATAAAATGCGGTGCTTCCAGTCCTGATTGCTGTGCTGCATTTGTATAAAAATTGGATCGGGTAGGGTGGTTTGGCGAGCAGGCATTATAAGTATATCCAAAAGCTTGTTGAGTTAATATAGCTTCGCTAATGCCAATGCAGTCTGTTAAATGTATCAGGTTAACCGGCGCATTCCCGTTAGGAATATTAGTTTTCCCAGCAAAGAATCTGCCCGGATCACGGCCCGGGCCAATTAAACCTGCAAAACGAATGATGGTTGTGGTAAAAGCAGGTTGTTCTTTTAAAATATTTTCGGCCCGCAGCATGATTTTGCCCGATTCATTATCGGGCCCGGGTTCGTTCAGCTCATTAACTTCACTATTGGTGTCGCCATAAACGCTTGTCGAGCTAATGAGTACCACTTGTTTAATTTGATGCGCTATTATAGGTGTTATTAAGCGCCTGATTTTAATCAGGTATTCTTCACCATTGCCTGTTCTTACTTTTGGCGGTATGCTGATCCAAAGTACATCGCAATTAAAAAAAGCGGGGTCGATGGTTTCGTTGTCAATAGGAAGATCAATAAGGTAAGGTTCGATCTTAGCATCGGTTAATGTATTTAATTTATCAGCAGAAGTGGTCGAGCCTTTCACGGTAATCCCCTTTTTTACCAGCGTTTTAGCCAGTTCCAGTCCGTACCATCCGCAGCCTAATATGCTTACTGTCATGCGTCAAATATGCTGTTTTTAATTAAATAGCTAAACTGATGACAGGTATTATGATAGAAAGATGAAGCATGGGCTAAATCTAGGTTTTATTTCACGTGGGCGTTGCCTGCGGCCCGCGCTATCCGCTTATACTACACAGGCATTAGCCACAGGCCGGTATCCGCTGCTATCGCTAACGCATGTCTGAACCATGATTCATAGGATTTAAGGATGACCTTGATTTAATTTTGCGCGCCCGCCTTTGTTGTGTGTTATCACCAACAAAAATGAGCGGTGGAGTATCGTCTTCGCCGTTGTCTCTCAGAGAGAACCCTGCGCGGTGGTGGTAGGGTTGCGTGACAATCTCTGCGTTTACTTAGCAAGTTGGCTTATCGCTTGGTGACGCTCAATTGCCGCTAAGGCTGTTACTTTTGTCTTGATACAAAAGTAACCAAAAGATCAAGTCAGACGAGAGGCTTCTTGCCGCACTGGGCCTTTGCGCTGCAAAACAGGTAAAACCAAGGGCCCGGTCCTTTTGCCGCCTGTTGTCGCGCCGGGCTATCGCTTCAGGCAAAATTACCAATGCCCTTGCCGCTGCACGGCCCAACTTGT
Organism: Mucilaginibacter sp.; assembly: GCF_028287845.1. Taxonomy (GTDB): domain Bacteria; phylum Bacteroidota; class Bacteroidia; order Sphingobacteriales; family Sphingobacteriaceae; genus Mucilaginibacter. The sequence continues at coordinate 8,063 of NZ_JAQBOW010000151.1, read as the reverse complement.
TTTCCCTATTTTCGCCCGAAGCTTTTCGTCTGACGCTTTTGGTACAAGACTACAATCTTCATATTAATGAAAAATGTAAAGCGGGTAAAGGCCCGTCAGCACGCGCGGCCGGGAGTCTGGCCTAGCGTAGTGGCAGCGATCGGGCTGACTTGATTTATTCATCTATTGTTTGTTTTTTATGGGTATTCATGAGGTCGCTACGCTCAGTTTTTGGTTCTTTTTCATCTAAGGAAAAAGAACTAGGCCTCCGCGGCCATGAGCGGTGGATGCTCAACCCATGCATACAGCCAGTTTACTGAATGAACTTGCACCGCTTCAGGCAAAATTACCAATGCCCTTCCCGCGGCACCCATGCATACAGCCAGTTTACTGAATAAACTTGCAGAGCTTGCTAAGCTAACGCTGAGCGGGTATCATTATCACTTGCGCTCGTTTGCAATGAGTGCTTAACATGGGTTTGCATTTATAATGCGAGTTAGAACGCATGGTGACGCTCTTGGCCGCTAAGGCCCATTACTTTTTGCTTGATCAAAAAGTAACAAAAACTCAAGTCAGACGATAGGCTTCTTGCCGCACTGGGCCTTTGCGCTGCAAAACAGGTAAAATCTAGGGCCCGGTCCTTTTGCCGCCTGTTGTCGCGCAGGGCCACCGCTTCAGGCAAAATTACCAATGCCCTTGCTGCCGCACAGTCCAACTTGTTTTACCTGTTTTCGCCCGAAGCTTTTCGTCTGATAGCTTGCTGCCAAGATCCTGGATTTGATTGCGCGCCCGCCCAAAAGGATTATTTTCCACATCCACGACAATCAGCCTGATATTTATTTGTATTTTCGGAACACCTAAAACGACACCACCTATGAAACTTAACCGGCAGCGCATCCAGATCCTGGTCACGCTATTTGCGCTGATAGCTGTATTTACCCACATTCTGTTTCCCGTATTAAAGATCGACGCGATAACCGTGACTCTCATTATCGTATCGGTTGTACCTTGGTTAGCCCCTTTGTTCAAATCAGTAGAATTACCAGGAGGAATTAAAATGGAGTTCCAGGAATTGGAACAAGTCACTATCGCAGCTAAAAAGGCAGGTATTATCCAGCAAGAACCGGAAGACAGGCAACCAATTCTCCAACGGGAAAAGTATGCTTTTGTTGAAATTGCGCCAATCAACCAGGAACTGGCGTTAGTCGGTTTAAGGATCGAAGTGGAAAAGCGGTTGCGTAAATTGGCTGAAAAATATGATCTAAAAATTCAATTGGGAAATCATCGGATGATTGAGCAATTAGGCGAAAAACAAGTCTTATCTGCGGAGGAACGTGCTGTTTTCAGACGGATGCTGGATACCTTGAATCATGCCGCGCACGGAATAGCCTATGATCCCAGGAACGTGGATTGGATCATGGAAACCGGCCCCCAGATACTGGCCGGGTTGGATGCCAAACTGGAATTACGTGGCGGTAGGTTTTCCGTCGGAAGGTCCGATGAACTGCCTCATTGGATCGATGCATCGTTTGAAAATTGCGGCGGAAACACCAACTTCGAACGTAAGCAATGCATTGGCGAGCACCTTGCACTTTGGGAAACGGAATTAATAAATATCTACAATGCGCTTTATAACAAGTTATCACCCGAGCAACAAGCCTTGTTGGCCAGCTCACAGACCGGTTGGCGGACTTATATAGAACAGGAGCAGAGCTTGATCAATTCTTTTGATAATTTAAGGTTACGGGTAGGTACAGGTGGCGAGCACAATATCCGAATGCATTATATGGAAAAAGTAAAGGACAAGACTCTGGAATTGGAAGAAATTCTCAACTATTTTTCAGTTCCGTTGGCTAGTACCCTGGACGAAACTAAAAATTAATTATAGTCGGTAACTTAATGGAAGAAGACGAAGAACTTGACGAAGAGACCAGGGCCAATTTTGACTGGAACGCGCAATCTTTATTTTCCACGCCGTTGGGACAGGAAGTTCAACAATTGACGACGATGATGTTGCTGGATAAACACGAAAAGACCAGTGAATACGCCCAATATATCAAAGCGGTAGGTGACGTGTTGTTTGATTTATCACAAAGCTTTTGGGATATTGATATGACCATCAAATTGATCGACTTCGCCCACCCGAAAATCAAATCATTCAAAATAACTCAGGTCGACCGCGGCGATTACCTGAAATATATGCTGGAGAATTATTTCTTCCGCCTGCCAAAATTAAAAGACATTACCCTGAACCTGTTAAATACCGTTTACCGGATGGGGTATACTCAATCACCGGGACTGGATAAAAAGGTAAGGAAACATCCGGAGGTCCAGGCACAGAAACTCACCTTGTACCTGGATTACTTTGATGAGATTTTTCAAAAGATAAGGCCATTAAGGGATAGGGTTGCACATAGGGGAGATTTACAGGACGGAACATTAGCGATGCTCAGTAGCTACCAGTTAAACCCCTACGACGAGGAACTTTACCATATGGAACTAAAAGGTACCATCGCCTATAACTATTTCTTTGAAAAGAACCAGGGTATTTTAAAACAGACCATATTGATCTTATTGATGCAGTTGAAAGCGGACTTTGACCAGATATCGGGTTCATTATCCAGGACACCTTAACCCGTATGGTGTTGATCGCTAAAGAAAAATGTATATTTATTTTTTTCTTATAGATGTCAGCTGTAATAACTTTACCTACAAATAATAAATTTTATGAAGCCTACCTGGAGGACGGGAAAGCTTTAAAAGAACTTCGGTCTTTCAGTAAGATCAATTTTTTTATCGGCGCCAACAATTCCGGCAAGAGCCGCTTGCTCCGTGAGCTTCTTAAGGACATGAATAAGTACCAGGCGTATCAATTTACGGATCAATCCTATGGTGTCCCTTATGATTTTTCGATAAAGGGGCGTCCTGCGCTGGTTAGTTACGAACCGGCGCAGGTGCTCGTACTGGTCAAAGACCGGATCACGCAAATCTTAGCGCTAGTTAACGGTTCACTGCGCTACCGCCTGGAATCGCATTTGAAAGGTTTAAAGGCTGAGCAATTAGTGGAATATGACATTTATCATTTTTATGCCGAACTGATAACTATTGGAAAAGCAATCCTGAAGGAAGATTTTGAGAAGGCTAACCAGGGCGCCGCCGAAACACGGCGTAAACAACAGATCAGCGCCCTTTTTAATGAGTTGATGGTAGTTTTGCAAAAGCTGTTTCCTTATATGCAAGGCATTAAATGTACCTATGTACCGGCCTACCGTACGCTGCGTAAAATGCTTACCAAAAATACGGCTCCAAAAGAGGATATTTTCCAGACCCGTTATGGAACTTATGCGAATTACCAGGCGATACAGGAACCATTGCTAAGGACACGCACCTTTTTCGATTATTTCCTGCAAATCAACCGGAAAACTATGACGATTGATCACGGTGCCGAGACAGTATTGCTGGATCCACAGCATATTTTTACCGGGGAATCCATGTTCGAGCAAATCCGTCAATTCCGCAACAGCGCCGAAAAGGAACGACAAAAATTGGTGGAATATGAAGAATTCCTGAGTACTAATTTCTTTAACCGCCAATCCGTACAGCTCAATGCGCTGACAATTGACGAAGCGGACGACGTTTATATCAAGATTGGGAAGGAAAAAGAATTTCCGATCTATGAACTGGGTGACGGGATCCAGGCCATAATCCTGCTTACCTTTCCATTATATATCAATCAATATTACAACCACTTTATTTTTTATGAAGAACCGGAGTTATACCTGCACCCAGGCATGCAGCGTATTTTCGTGGAAGTGCTTAGCAAAATGATAAATACCCGGGCTTTTATCGCCACACATTCTAATCATTTTCTGGATACGATCATTGACCTGCCGAATGAGATCTCGGTTTACACTTTGCGTAAGTTACAGGATAATCCCGGAGCCACCTTTCAGATCGAACTACTATCTTCACCAAATGTATCTTTACTCAATGATCTCGGCATCCGAAATTCATCCGTATTATTAGCCAATTGTACCTTGTGGGTCGAAGGTATTTCAGATCGGATCTATATCAAAAAATTCCTGGATATCTACCAGCGGGAGCAGCCGGATGGCAAGTTGAATAACGGCTTGCTACGAGAGGACCTGCACTTCGCGTTTTTGGAATTTGGTGGAAATAACATCATCCATTATGATTTTTCCGGTGAGCCACAGGATACCAAGATTAGTGCGCATAGTATCTCCAACCGGATTTTGTTGATCCATGATCTCGACAAAAATAAGACCGCTCGGCACCAGCGCCTGAAAAAGCAACTTAAAGCTGGCTATTACCAACTCGATACCTTAGAGATCGAAAATCTATTATCCCCTGAAATTCTGAAACTAACATTGCAGGATTTTCGGATCGGTAATGAACCGTTGGTCATTGCGGATTTTAAGACGATAGATTATGAACTACGGCCGATCGCAGAATTTATACAGGAAATATTACCAAAGGGATTAAAGAAAATCTTTACAAAACCAAAGGGAAAGGCCATTTCCAAATTATACAATAAAGCTGATTTCGCAAGGGCAGCCACCGCTCATATGCATTCCTGGGCAGACCTTTCACCCAAAGCGCAGCAATTAACAAAAAAAGTTTACGAGTTTATTTTAACGCATAATCAACGCGCTTACGATTTGCATTAAACAACAAAGCACCTGCTGGTCGACGCGTGCCGCGTGTGTCATATCCGCAATGCCGCGTTAGGGATGGCAATGGATACCGGCCCAGCGCCTAACGCCTTGTGTGCGTATGAATGAACAGCCCGGCCCGCAGGGAACGCCATTATAGAGATTAGTGATTGGTGGTTAGAGATTAGGCCTGTCGCTTTAGCAATAATTTACTTATTCATTTAAGTATACTTCCAATCACTCACTCATTCATTCACTCAATCACTCATTCACTCATTAAAAAAACCACTCATTAAAAAATTTAACACTGTTAAATTAATGACAAAAACGTGGCAATAAAATACAAAAGCCGCTATACCTTTGCTGCGCTGTTAGATTATAATAACATAAAATAAATGGCAAGTAAAGACAGGATATTACGTTTAAAGGAAGAAACCAGGATCAACATCCTGGATGCATCCCTGCAAATTGTAAAACAGGAGGGATGGAATGCCTTAAGTATGCGTAAAATAGCCGACGTGATAGAATATACCGCGCCTATTATTTACGAATACTACTCGAGCAAGGAAGCTATACTATTAGAGTTAACCCGTAAGGGATTTCTGATATTAGCTAAAGACGTGCAGGCTGCTAAAGATAAGCACCGTCTGCCGGCCAAACAACTGGAAGCCATGTGGCTTGCTTACTGGAACTTTGCTTTCGCCGAAAAAGAATTATACCAGCTAATGTTTGGCGTGGATGTTAACTGTTGCGAAATGGCAAAAAAGTTGCCAGAGTCTGAGATCCCTGCCGATTTGATTTGGGATGTGATTGTTGATTTAATGGCACCCCATATACCAACCGAAGACGAAGTATGTATCAAGTACTATACTTTTTGGTCTGTAATACATGGTTTAATATCTATCAACATGGTAAAACGGGGAAACACAGACGAAACTAACCGCGAAATTTTAAAGCTTGCTATAAGCGGTATTATCAGATCAATAAAAGATTAAATTTTTTACACCATATATAACAGTGTTAAAATATTTAACACTGTTAAGTTAATTCAATTCTTAATATAAATAAATAAAAATAACCACTATGAAAACTCCAACAATACCCTACACATACAATACTGTTAAAAAGATTAATAGTATTATAGCCATCGCGTTAGCATTACTTTCGCTTTTTTTATATAGCTGTTCATCAAGTCCCGCTGCTGTTACGGCACCGCCGCCGCCAACCTTGCCGGTAGCAGCCATACATACTGCATCGGTAACTACTTTCCAGGAATATCCTGCATCAATAGAAGGTACTGTTAACGTAGAGATACGTCCGCAGGTAAGCGGATCATTAGATAAAGTATTTGTTGACGAAGGCGCTTTAGTTAGCGCGGGCCAGCCCATATTTAAAATAAACGATCAGCCTTATCGCGCGGCTTTAAACAACGCTTTAGCCAGTTTACACGCGGCCGAAGCGGCCCAGGGCAACGCGCAATTGGAAATTGACAAATTAACCCCGCTTGTAGAAAACAAGGTTGTTTCTGATTATCAGCTTAAAACAGCAAGGGCCACTTATCAAATAGCCAAAGCTAATATTGAATCGGCAAAGGCAAATGTATCAACCGCGCAGATTAACTTAGGTTATACTCTTATTAAAGCGCCGGTTGGGGGCTATATAGGTAGGCTGTTAAAGAAACAAGGCAGCCTGGTGTCGCCGCAGGATGTTGAGGCCCTTACCCAACTATCAGACGTACATGATGTACATGTTTATTTCTCGTTGGGCGAAAAAGACTTTGTGAGCTTTAAAGAGCAATACACCGGTAAAACGTTAAACGATAAGCTGAAACACCTGCCATCAGTAGCACTATTATTAGCTGATAACAGCGAATATGCTATTAAAGGTAAGATAGACATGATAGACGGGCAGTTTGATAAAAATACCGGCGCTATTACGGTTAGGGCCAGTTTCCCTAATGCGCAAGGGCTATTGCGTTCTGGCAATACGGGTAAAATACGTTTAAGCCTGGTACATACTGACGCTTTAATGGTACCCGAATCGGCTACTATCGAGATGCAGGATAAAGTATTTGTTTTCGCCCTTGCGGATAGTAATAAAGTGAAAAAGCTACCTATTACCATTGTTGGTAAAAACGGTACAGATTACATCGTTAAAGACGGTGTAAAAGCAGGCGACCAGATAGTACTTAGCGGTATAGACCACTTACAGGAAGGTGCTAAAATAACCCCTCAAAAAGCAACTGATAAGGTTGCTAAAAACTAATTTATTTAAGATTCAGGAAACAAGAGTAAAGAACTAAGATAGTATAGCGACAGCCGATTTTCGTCTTGTCTCTTGAATCTTGCCTCTTGATTCTACAAAACAAAAAGATCATGTTCAAAATATTTATAAAAAAACCTGTACTGGCCACAGTTATCTCCATTTTGCTGGTGATACTGGGCGTACTTGGGCTAACCAAATTGCCCTTACAACAGTTTCCGGATATTGCACCGCCGGCGGTGCTGGTAGCGGCTGTTTACCCGGGAGCAAATGCCGAAACTGTTTTACGTTCGGTTGCCCCTTCATTAGAAGAATCCATCAACGGTGTTGAAAACATGAGCTATATGAGCTCGACCGCCAGTAATGACGGTACATTGGCTATCACCGTTTATTTTAAACAAGGTACCAATCCGGATCAGGCCGCGGTAAACGTGCAGAACAGGGTGGCACAAGCTACCAGTCAGTTACCTGCCGAAGTGGTACAACAGGGTATAACCACTACCAAACAACAAAACAGCTTGATTGGCGCAATTGGTATGTATACCGAGGACCCTAAAAAATACGACCAGGCATTTGTTGCCAATTACGCGCAGATCAATATTATTCCCGAATTGAAACGTATCCCGGGCGTGGGCTCGGCAACCATATTTGGCGGCGTTAAAGATTACTCTATGCGGGTATGGCTTAACCCCGGCCAGATGGCAGCTTATAAAGTTACCCCTGCCGAAGTTATGGCAGCCATACAGGATAAGAACTTAGAGGCAGCGCCCGGTAAGTTTGGCGAGCGCAGTACCGAAGTATTTGAATACGTAATAAAATACAAAGGCAAGCTTACCAAGCCCGAAGAATATGAAAACATTGCCATACGTGCAAATGCGGATGGTTCTGTACTGCACTTAAAGGATGTGGCACGTGTTGAATTGGGTGCCTACTCATACACCAGCGTAACCCACTTAAACGGGCACGATGGTATTGGTATTGGTGTAATACAATTAGCAGGATCAAACGCTAACGAGATACAGATAGCGGTGGATAAGCTGATGGAAAAAGCATCAAAAGATTTCCCGGCAGTTATTAAATACAATAACTTTTACAGGACAAAAACCGCGCTTGACGAATCTATAGATCAGGTTGAGCATACGCTGATAG
>NZ_JAQBOW010000083.1 GCF_028287845.1 Mucilaginibacter sp. | reverse complement strand
GAATTCATTTCGAAAAAGCCGGCGTTGTGGATGTTTAACAGAACGGTTGTCATACCGAAAGCGCATAAGCCAAGTGGTGCAGGATTGGCTATGCCATCCTTAACAGGAGCAATTGTTGTCATAAAATGGTTTTGATTTTAATGGTTTATAATGCAATTTAAATGATTTATAATCATTTGCAAGTTTTAAAAACTGATTAATAACTTTATGGTTTAGTCACAACCATGCAAAAATTAGTATTAATACGCCACGGCGAAAGTGTTTGGAACCATGAAAACAGGTTTACAGGCTGGACGGATGTTGATCTTTCGGACGATGGTTATCAGCAAGCTAAAAAGGCAGGGCAATTATTAAAAAAATACAATTATAATTTCGATGTTGGATTTACTTCATTACTAAAACGATCTATAAAAACCCTGCATATAGTATTAGATGAACTTGATCATTTATGGATACCTGTTGAAAAATCATGGCGCCTCAATGAGCGTTTTTATGGTGCTTTACAAGGAATGAATAAAGATGAAGCCGTGGCAAAATACGGCATAGAACAAGTACAAAAATGGCGCAGGGATCCCAACGAAAATCCACCGCCTATTACCAAAGAAGATGAGCGTTACCCGGGCCATGATATACGCTATGAGGGCCTTACCGAGCGGGAATTACCGCTAACAGAAAATTTAAGCCAAACGATGGATAGGGTATTACCCTATTGGAACGAGACCATTATACCTGCAATTCGTCAAAATGAAAAGGTAATTATTTGTGCGCATGGCAATAGTTTAAGGGCATTAATTAAATATATAGATAATCTTTCTGATGAAGATGTTACCGCGCTTGAAATACCAACAGCCATACCATGTGTATATGAGCTGGACGAAGGGTTAAACAGGATACGACATTATTACCTGGAGTAAGTAACTTATTTGATAGTATAGTAATGAAAATACTTCATTAGCTTGTATATCTGCTTGCATCGAATTACTTTCGTTTATTATTATAAACCCAATAAACCACATGAAAAAGTTAACAGGATTATTATTGCTTCTTTCGTTATTTACTGTTACAGTTTTTGCGCAAAGCGCTGACCAGAAAGCCGTAGCAAAACAAATTGAGGCACTACGCAAAGCCATGCTTGCGGGCGACAGGGCTGCACTTACCAACCTTACCCTGCCTGACCTCCATTATGCACATTCTATGGATGTTATACAAACCAGGTCTGGTTTCGTCGATTCATTGGCTACTAAAACATGGACCTTTAGCAAAATTATAATTACCAAACAGGAGATATATGTTAGCGGCAATACAGCAACTGTAACACATCGTCTTTATGGCGATATTAAAAATGTTGGAAGGGATGCTGCAAAAACAGCCTTAGGTGTAATGCAGGTATGGAAAAAAGTAAATGGGAAATGGTTACTGTTGGCAAGATCTGCTTATAAGTTGATGCCGCCAAATGATGTGCCGCCGGCCCAATAATATATTTAACCTTACGAAGTTTCCAAAAACTTCGTAAGGTTTTCTAAAAGTTAATTTTCACTCTTATACAAGTCACCTGCTTTTTCAGCAGATAATTTTATACCTTTTATCATAGCGGAACTGAAGCCATTATGCTCCATTTCATTTAATCCGGCTATAGTACAACCTTTAGGTGATGTTACCTTATCAATTTCCTGTTCAGGATGCGAATTTAACTGTAGCAGCAGGTTAGCCGCTCCTTTAGCGGTTTGCGCAGCCATTTTAAGAGCATCATGGGCATGAAAACCAATCTCAGTTCCTCCTTGCGATGCGGCACGTATAGAACGCAGGAAAAATGCTATACCACAGGCGCACAATGCAGTTGCGGCAGTCATTAATTCTTCATTAATAATAATACTTACACCTACCGTATCAAATAGTGACCTTACCAGAGTAATATTCTTATTGGTACCATTATCGGTAGCAATACAAGTCATAGAATCGCCAATAGCAATAGCCGTATTGGGCATAGCGCGCACAACCTGCACATTCACTTCAAGGTGTTGGCGTATCTCTTCACAACTTACACCTGATATTACCGAAACAAGCAACTGTTTTTCTGATTTAATACCCGGTTTTATTTCATCCAGTAATTTATTTAACTGTTGGGGTAATACAGCCAATATTACAATATCGGCTTTTTTTGCAGCCTTGGCATTGTTATTTGTAATTTGATAACCCAGTTCTGCATAATCGGCTAATGCATCTAAATTTCTGCGTGTAAGGGTAATTTGCTGGGGATTAAAAATACCGGCTTTTACCAATCCCTTTGCTAACGATAAGCCAATATTACCGCTGCCTAATATGGCAATATGTTGTTGCATGTTCATATATTTTTACTTAAACGTGTGCCAAATGGTTTGTTTTGTTTTAGCTCTCCTAAATCATTACTGTGGCCAATAACCACGGCTTTAACACCGCATCTTATCGCCGTAAACGCGTTGTCTAATTTGGGCAGCATACCGCTATGTATAATCTGTCGTTTTTTTAATTCTTCATAACGGGCAGGGTTAATATCCCTTATTATTGAATCGTCATCATTTATATCCATTAGTACACCTTTCTTTTCGAAACAGTATATCAATGTGGTTTCAAATAAGTCAGATAAGGCAACAGCTAAGGCTGACGCAATTGTATCTGCGTTAGTATTTAAAAGTTGTCCTTCACCATCATGTGTTAATGCGCAAAAAACAGGAGCGAAGCCTGCTTCCATTAATTTGCTTAGCGCTTTACTATCAATTGACTTTTCATCTATATCGCCAACAAATCCATAATCAATTGTTTTTACAGGGCGCTTTTTCGTGCGGATAAAATTTCCATCGGCACCGGTAAGTCCAATGGCATTTGTACCAAAGCGTTGCAACTGCGCTACAATATTCTTATTTATTAATCCCCCATAAACCATGGTAACTACCCGCAGGGTTTCAATATCAGTTATTCTGCGACCATCAACCAGCTGAGTTTCAATGCCTAATGTTTCGGCTAATTGTGTAGCTACCTTGCCACCTCCATGCACCAATATCTTATAACCATCCAACGCTGTAAAATCCTTTAAGAAATGATACAGGTTTTCTGAATTATCAATAACATTTCCCCCAATTTTAATAATATTTAGGTTTTTCATTGATGATATTTGATATTAAGCGATAAAAATAGCTAAATAATAGGTTAAATAAGGAGATGCAGTCTAAAAAAATACGTCTTTTAACTAAATAAAATCATAAAACCGCTTAATATGACAAAAAAATCAATAAAACTATGGTATATACTACTACAAATACACCCAATTATGATAATATAAATGATAGTAATACCACAGCAGTAACAACTAATTATCCCTGGTTTGGCATCATTAATGTTAATATATTTACACAATTACGAAAATGAAACCTTTACAAACTCAATGTTTATTGCATACTATTATACATGGATCAACAAAAAAATAGCAAACCCCGCGTAGTAATTATTGGCGGCGGGTTTGCTGGTTTACAATTGGCAAAAAAATTAAAAAAAGCACAGGTTGATATACTAATGCTTGACAAGCACAATTACCATACTTTTCAACCTCTATTGTACCAGGTAGCAATGGGAGCTATTCCGGCCGATTCTATCGCTTTTCCAATCCGTAGAATATTCACTTATCAGGACAATTTTAGTTTTAACCTGGCTCATGTCGAAGCTATCAATCCTGAAACAAATACTCTTACAACCAACATAGGCAATATCTATTATGATTATTTGGTTATAGCGACAGGCTCAAATACCAATTTTTTTGGTAATACAACAATTGAAAGTTGTGCCATGCCAATGAAAAATGTACCGGAGGCATTAAATTTACGGGGCCTGATACTACAGCATTTAGAGAAAGCCATTATAACCAAAGATAAAGATGAAAAGGATGCCTTAATGACTTTTGTAGTAGTTGGAGGAGGCCCAACAGGTGTTGAACTTTCGGGTGCCTTAGCCGAAATGCGGCATTTAATTCTGCAAAAAGATTATCATGGCTTGAGTAAACATGATATGAGCGTTTATTTGGTAGAGGGCAAAGACAGGTTACTGGCAGCAATGTCTGACGGGGCTTCCAAAAAGGCTAAAGAGTATCTTTTGGCAAATGAGGTTACTATATATAACAGTGTTCATGTAGAAAGCTATGACGGGTTAACATTAAAGATAGATGATGGAATGATGATTAAAACCCGTAACGTATTTTGGGCGGCAGGTGTTATGGGAGAAGTGCCCCAGGGAATAACAAATGCTACATTAACCCGTGGCTCGCGCATACAAACCGATGAAATAAATAGGGTAAAGGGTTACCAAAATATTTTTGCAATAGGGGATGTATCAGCCATAATAAGCGAAGAATATCCTAACGGCCATCCGGGTATTGCACCTGCAGCAATACAACAAGGGGCATGGCTGGCCAAAAACCTGGTTCATTTAATAAATGCAGAACCGACAGAACCTTTTAAATATCATGATAAAGGTACGCTGGCAACAATTGGCCGTAATAAGGCGGTGGCTGATTTAGGCAGGCTCCATTTCCAGGGATTTTTTGCCTGGCTTTTATGGGGGTTTGTGCATATCATGTCGTTAGCGGGCTTTTCCAATAAAACGTCGGTTTTTTTAACCTGGGCTATAAATTATTTTACAAAAAATAGCGACAACCGCTTAATAGTGAGAAGCTTTAACCAGCAAACCAGAACGGTTGAACCTGAAAAGTAATTATAACCATAACTTAAATACCATTAAATGGATCTGTTTGTAATTATTGCTTTATTGGTTATAGTGAGCGCCATCTACTCCTATATTAATGCCCGCTTTATAAAACTACCGGGCACAATTGGTATTGTTACTATAGCTATACTGGTATCGGTAATAACTATCACCATTGATAAGTTAAACCCGGGTATTGAACGATACCTTACATTACTGGCAAAGAATATAAATTTTTCGAGCACGGTATTAAACATTATGCTGGGTTTTTTACTTTTCTCGGGGTCGTTTTCACTAAATACCAAAAGACTAAAAAAAGAAATGCGGCCCGTATTTATACTAAGCACGTTAGGGGTTATATTTTCGACCGCTATTTTTGGCGGATTGTTTTATGGTGTTACTACGCTGTTTCATATCCATGTGCCGTTGGTTTACTGCTTTTTATTTGGCGCACTTATTTCGCCAACCGACCCGGTAGCAGTAGGGGCGATCATCAAAAATTCAAAATTGCCGGTAAACCTTGAAACCATTATCTCCGGCGAATCCTTATTTAATGATGGTATTGGGCTGGTATTATTTATTACCATATTGGAGTTTACACAATCAGGCAGCGACAAATTAGATTTTGCCAAAACAAGCCTTTTATTTATTCGTGAGGTGTTTGGCGGGATTATTTTGGGAATTGTATTTGGCTTTATTGCTTTCCGGCTAATGAAGACTATTACTGATTTTCAGACCATTGTATTGGTATCCCTTGCATTAGTTATGAGTATTTCTGTTGTAGCAGCGTTTATGGATTTTTCTATACCGTTGGCTGTTGTGTCTGCCGGGTTATTTGCGGGTAATCAAACTATAAATATGGATAGTACCGAGCACTCGCACCAGGCGCTCGAGAAGTTTTGGCAACTAATAGATGAAATGCTAAACACCATTTTATTTGTAATGATAGGTCTGCAAATGATCAATTTACCCTATTTAAATAATTATTGGCTGATAGGTGGATTGGGAATAATTGTGATATTAATAGCACGCTGGCTAAGTATTAGTTTACCCTTAACATTTTTGCGGCGTACATTAAATATTAATTATAGCAGTGTAAATATACTTACCTGGGCCGGATTGCGTGGGGGCATATCTATCGCGTTGGCGCTATCATTACCTGCCAGTCCGTATCGGCATATTATATTGGCAGGTAGCTATTTTATAGTGATATTCTCGGTAATAGTGCAGGGGTTGACCTTGAATAGGGTAATCAATGCATCAATTAAGCCTGATGATGAATAACTATTTCAATTTTGCCATATAAGGTTTACAAACTCTCCAACATTTGCTTCAACACCGCTTGCGCAGCCCAAACCCTGTTACCTGCTTCATGCACTACAATCGAGTTTGGCCCATCCAACACCTCTGCAGATAGTTCCAAATTACGGCGCACCGGTAAGCAGTGCATTACTTTTGCGTTGTTGGTAATCTTTAACTTTTCATTGGTCAGCATCCAATCTTCGTTACCCGGAAATATCTGCCCGTAAGGTTCATAAGCCGACCAGTTTTTTACGTAAATAAAATCAGCGTCAGCTAAAGCTTCATCCTGGTTAGTGGTGATGGTAGCGCCTTGTGTAAAATCTGTACAAAGCTCATAACCGGCAGGTTGGGCAATAGTAAAATCAACATTTGCCTTACACATCCATTCGGCAAACGAGTTTGGTACAGCCTGTGGTAGTGGCTTAATATGCGGTGCCCAGGTTAAAACTACTTTAGGGCGTGCTTTTGTTTTTAATTCTTCTATAGAGATCAGGTCGGCTAAACTTTGTAGTGGGTGACGGGTGGCCGATTCTAAGCTCACCAACGGCACACCGCAAAACTCAACAAACTTATTAAATACTACTTCAGTATAATCCTCATTACGATCTTTTAGTCCGGGAAAAGAGCGTACGCCTATAATATCCACATACTGCCCCATAACAGCCGCGGCTTCGCGAATGTGCTCTACTGTAGTGCCGTTCATTACAACATTGTCACGAAGCTCTAATGCCCATCCTTCTTTATCCACATTAAGCACCATAACATTCATGCCTAAATTAAGCGCAGCCTTTTGGGTACTCATGCGGGTGCGCAGGCTCGGGTTCAGAAAAACCAGTCCCAATGTTTTGTTTTTACCCAAATGCTGGTGCGCGTAAGGGTTTTGCTTTAGCTGCAATGCTTCGGCAACAAGTGCTTTAATATCGGTTACGTCGTTAACGGAAGAAAATAGTTTCATTGTTGTGAGTATCTTAATTTAATACCTTGGTAAAAGCCTCTAAAAATTGATCAGCATGCGCTTTAGTTAAATTTAAAGCCGGCAGCAGCCTGATAACATTTGGTTTAGCCTCGCCGGTAAATATATGATGCTTAAATAGCAGGTCCTTTTTGGCGTGTGCGTATTCGGCAGGCAATTCTATGCCTATCATTAAACCACGTCCACGCACTTCTTTAACCTGTTTGAATTTCTTCAACTCATCAATTAAATATGCACCCACTGTAGCTGCATTTTGCATTAAATTATCCTGTTCCATTACTTCTAATACTGCTAACGCGGCAGCGCAGGCCAAATGGTTACCTCCAAAAGTAGTACCTAACATGCCGTATGCCGGTTGTATTTTTGGCGATATGCTGATGGCCCCGATAGGGAAACCGTTACCCATTCCTTTAGCCATGGTATAAATATCTGCATTTATCCCGGCAAAATCATGCGAGTAAAACTTGCCTGTCCGTCCGTAACCACACTGTATACCATCTGCAATAAATACCGCGTTATGGGTATCGCAAAGCGACCTTATTTTTTGCAGAAAACTTTCCGGTGCAACCTGTATACCGCCAACTCCCTGTATACCTTCAATAATTACGGATGATATTTCATTATCAGCAAAAGCCTGTTCTAAAGCTGCTTTATCTTTCCATGGAATAAATATTACATTATCTGTTTCATTAATGGGGGCAACTATCTTTGGGTTATCTGTAACCGCTACCGCTAATGATGTCCGTCCGTGAAAAGCACCGGTAAATGCGATAACCTTCTTTTTCCCATTGTAGAAAGACGCCAGTTTTAAAGCATTCTCATTGGCCTCAGCGCCAGAATTAACTAAAAATAACTGGTAATCTTCTTTACCGGATACGTGGCCCAGTTTCTCGGCCAGTTGCTTTTGTAAAGGAATTTCAATAGAATTAGAATAAAATCCTATCTGATGTAATTGATCTTCTAACCGTTTTACATAATGCGGATTAGTATGGCCGATAGAGATAACAGCATGGCCGCCATATAGGTCCAGGTATTCTTGTCCTTTATTATCATAAACCAAGCTTCCAACACCTTTTACTATATTGATAGGATTGATTGGATATACGTCGAAAAGTTTCATCTTTTATTAGGTAAAAGGTTAAAGGCGAAAGGTAAAAGGTTATTTTCCATTTCTTAAAAAATTTATAAATGAAATTAACATTGCTTTTACTTCGTTGATTAATAAATTAACTGAATCGTATTGTTCCTGATTAATATATTCAAGATCATAAATTAAATAGCAAGTATATTCTGCTTCAAGGGCTGATCCTAATGCATTGTCTAAATAATGTGCGAAGTCTTTATCTGTGTTTTTACCACAGCCTTCCACAATATTTAGCGGAATTGAATACGTTGATCGTCGGAGCTGACTGGTTAAAGCAAAACGTTCTTCAATGGGCATTACAGGCAAAATAGTTTTATACATTTGCTTTGTTAGCAAATGTGATTTTTTCCATACATCAAGCTTCTTATAATCTCTCAAAATAAAACCTTTTACCTTTTACCTTTTACCTCAAAAAGCGTTAGCTTTTAAAAGTAATCCTGCGCGCTCATCAAAGCCAAATAACAGATTCATGTTCTGAACCGCTTGGCCCGACGCGCCTTTAAGTAAATTATCTAACATACTGATAATAAATAATTTATTGCCATGTTTTTTAACCTGCAAAAATACTTTATTTGTATTTACCACTTGTTTAAGGTCTATATTCCTGCTGGTTACATGGGTAAATGGATGACCGGTATAAAAGTCCTCATAAATCTTCAACGCTTCTTCTTCGGATAGATCGCTATCCATATAAATAGATGCAAAGATGCCTCTTGTAAAATCGCCCCTGTATGGGATGAAATTTAAGGTTTGATTAAATGCAGGTTGCAGTTGTTTTAACGATTCGCCAATCTCACTTAAATGCTGATGATTAAAAACTTTATAAACCGAAAGGTTATCATTTCTCCAGGTAAAGTGAGAGGTTGCAGCCAAACTCTGACCAGCACCTGTAGAACCTGTTGTAGCCGAAATATGCACCTCGCTATTTAATAATCCTTTACTGGCTAATGGCAATAAACCTAATTGCAGGCAAGTAGCAAAGCAACCTGGATTTGCTATATTTTGTGCCGATTTAATAGCATTCCTGTTCAGTTCAGGTAAACCGTATATAAAGTTTTTACTTTTTATTTTTGAATTTTGACTTAATCTGAAATCCTGGCTAAGATCTATGATTTTTACGCTATCAGATATTGCGTTAACTTCTAAAAACTTTTTAGCATCACCATGGCCCACGCATAAAAATAATACATCTATATCAGTGATTAGTCCGTCCGAAAACTTTAGCTCAGTATCACCGAACAGGTCGGTATGCACCTCGTAAATATAATTACCGGCGTTGCTGGTGCTATTTACAAAGGCAATATCCACATTGGGGTGGTTAACTAATATCCGCAGCATTTCGCCGCCGGTATAGCCCGCACCACCAATTATTCCGGCTTTTATTTTATTTGATTTCGATTCTGTCATTTTTTGTTGATGGATAAGAATATAAAATAAACTCCAGGTCGGTATTTTGATGGTTAGCTATAAAATGTTTTTGATTTGGATTGATCTGAATGGCCTGTTGTTCTCTTAATTCAATTGACGCTCCGTCAATAGTAAACTTTGCCCTTCCCTTTAAAATAAAAAAGAATTGGGTTGATTTTTCATGATAATGTATCTTTTCAGCCGTATCAGGCGGCATTAATTCTTGTTTAACAGATAGTGCTTCGGTATCAACAAAGGTCCACCCGTGGCAATCATCGCCCCAGGTATAATGCTCAATACATTCGCCTTTTGAAAATACCGTGTTCATTATTCGGGTCCGTTAACTTTATGATAGATCATTACCTGGTTACCAAATATTTTGGAAAACCCTTTTACATCCTCGCCACTCCATGAATTATTCATTTCGCCATAGCTGCCAAATTTGTTCGACATCAGATCATGATCCGACTCAATGCCAATTATTTGGAAACGATAAGGATGCAATTGCACAAATACTTTACCGCTCACATTCTTTTGTGTATCTGTTAAAAATGCTTCCATATTACGCATAATAGGGTCATGAAATTGCCCTTCGTGCAGCCAGTTACCGTAAAACACAGATAGCTGGTCTTTCCAGGTTAACTGCCATTTGGTTAAGGTATGCTTTTCTAAAGTATGATGAGCCTTAATAA
This sequence comes from Mucilaginibacter sp., assembly GCF_028287845.1. Taxonomy (GTDB): domain Bacteria; phylum Bacteroidota; class Bacteroidia; order Sphingobacteriales; family Sphingobacteriaceae; genus Mucilaginibacter. The sequence continues at coordinate 4,544 of NZ_JAQBOW010000083.1, read as the reverse complement.
TGATCATTGGTGCAGCAGCTTCAAAGCCAACACGCCCTTTAATGCCTATAATGGTATCGCCAACGTGGATATCACGGCCAATGCCATAAGGTTGAGCAATGGCTTGTAGGGCTTGTATAGCTTCGGTTGGATGATTATATTTCTTTCCGTCAATACCAACTAATTCGCCTTTTTCAAAAGTAAGCTCCAGGTTTTTAACTTCTGATGCTGTAACTTGTGTAGGCCATGCTTCTTCTGGTAGGCCTAAGTTTGAGGTTAGGGTTTCTTTACCACCAACTGATGTGCCCCAAATACCTTTGTTGATAGAGTACTTCGCTTTTTCGAAGTTCATTTCAACACCGTGCTTTTTAAGATATTCTATCTCGGCTTCACGGCTCAATTTTAGATCACGAATAGGAGTGATAATGCCCACCTCGGGGATCAGGATATTAAATATCATATCAAACCTAACCTGATCATTACCTGCGCCTGTGCTGCCATGGGCCACATATTCGGCGCCAATTTCTTTGGCATAGTTAGCAATAGCTGTTGCCTGACTAACCCGCTCTGCACTTACAGAAAGAGGGTAGGTATTATTTTTTAATACGTTGCCATATATTAAATAGCGTACGCAAGTGTTGTAAAAGTTCTCGGTTTCATCAACCACGTGGTGTGATGTTACGCCCATTTCGTAAGCCCGTTTTTCAACTTGGTTCAATTCCTCTGCGCTGAACCCACCGGTGTTTACTATTACTGAGTGTACCTCGTAACCTAAATCACGTGTTAGATAAATACAACAGAAAGAGGTGTCCAAACCTCCGCTATAAGCTAATACTACTTTCTTTTTCATGTTATTTTTAGATGTCTTGCGTCTCTAATTAAAATACTTTTAAATCCTGACCGAAGCTTTTAATTGCGTTTTCAATACGCTCAAATAAAGTGGCTTTGTGTGTTATTTTTCTAAGCTTGTCGTCATCATGATCTTTTATCTTCTCCGCATCTTTCGCTTTCTCTGCCGGATCAAAAAGCATGGCGGTACACATGCAGTTTTTGCGTTCCTTCATGGTTAATATATCATAATTAACGCAGCTTTTGCAGCCTTTCCAAAAATCTTCGTCCTGGGTAAGTTCAGAATAGGTAACCGGTTCGTAGCCTAACTCAGAGTTTATTTTCATTACAGCCAGCCCGGTTGTTAAGCCAAATAGCTTTGCTTCAGGGTATTTGGTTCGTGAAAGCTCGAATATTTTATGCTTAATGGCTTTGGCTAAACCTACTTTACGGTATTGGGGCGCTACTATTAAACCAGAGTTTGCCACAAAATCGCCGTGGCTCCAGGTCTCAATATAGCAAAAACCTGCCCATGTACCATCTTTGTATAAGGCAATTACCGCTTTGCCTTCAAGCATTTTTTCGGCAACATACTCAGGCGAGCGCTGGGCTATGCCCGTGCCACGTGCCTTTGCCGACTCTGCCATCTCATCGCAAATGATAGGGGCATAGTCTGCATGTTGGGCAGAAGCAACCTGAATATCAAAATCTTGTATAGTCATTGTAAATAGAAAATTACTGTTAAAATAATGGTTTGTTAAACCTTAAGTAATTAGATGATTTTTTGTTGAAGAAGTTTAAAAAACTTCTGTGAGGGGCAATAGGATAGCTTAGCAATTAAACCCGCGGGATAAATAGCCTTCGTCGTGATGGAGAAAATAAAACAGTTGAAACCAAAGCAGCGGCAACCGGAGCAATAACTGCTCTTACAGTGGGCTTATTTAAGGTTTGCAGATTCATTTTAATTATAATGTTTGTTTTATTTAAAATTTGATGCAAAAGTTTGCATTAAATTTTACTTATGCAAGAAAAAAGTTAATTAGTTTTTGGTTGATTGGGTTAAATGGTTACTTAAGTTAAGTAGTTGACAGTGTTATGATAAAACTAAACCATTCACTTAATCAACTATTCACCAATCAACGCCGCTTCGCAACTATATCATCCACTATCATATCCGCATGTATGCGCGAGTTTTCAATAAACCATAGGTGAGTATCCATACCGCCACAAACCACGCCTGCAAGATATAGGCCGGGCTGGTTGGTTTCCATAGTTTCGTGATTGTATTCGGGGATGAACTTATCATCAGCTAATTTAAGTCCCCATTTCTTTAACTGGTCGAAATTTGGTTTATAACCCGTCATCGCCATAACAAAATCATTAGGAATGGTTATAGCGCCTTCCGGCGTTTCAATATCCACCTCGGTTTCGCGTATGGCTTTAAGGTTCGAGTTAAAGTAAGCTTTTATACTGCCTTCTTTAATGCGGTTAATAATATCGGGCCTTACCCAGTATTTAACCCGCTGGCTTATTTCGCTTCCGCGGATGACGAGGGTAACCTCGGCGCCTTTTCTATAGGTCTCCAGTGCCACATCAATGGCCGAATTGCTTGAACCCACCACAACTATCTTTTGCATAGCGAAGTAATGCGGGTCCTTATAGTAATGTTTTACTTTGGGCAGGTTCTCGCCGGGGATATCTAAATTAACCGCCACATCATAAAAACCGGTTGATATAATGATGCGCTTTGCCTGGTAAGTAGCTTGGCTGGTTGTAACTGTATAAATAGCATTATCGCGCGTAACAGCTGTTACTTCTTCAAATAGATTTATTGGAAGATGATTAGATGTAGCTACCCTGCGGTAATATTCCAGCGCTTCGGCACGGGTAGGTTTGTTGCTGATGGTTACGAATGGGATGCCGCCTATCTCCAACTTTTCTGATGTAGAAAAGAAAGTCATGGTAGAAGGGTAGTTGTACAATGAATTTACCAGGCAGCCTTTTTCGATAATAACAAAGCTTAAACCTGCTTTTTGTGCTTTAAGGCCGCAGGCTATTCCAATTGGGCCACCGCCGATGATGAGTATATCGAGCATTTATTTGAGTGATTAGAGATTGAAGCGTAAAGATTAGTGTGATTATACTATCTAAATAACTTCATCATTCAATATTCGGTGTTCAAAATTTATTAGTTGTCACCCGAATAACAAAAAATAAAAAAAGGGTAAGCTACTTTTATCGCACCGCTCAACTCTCTACCCTTGCTGCGTTCCCACCCTGGGGGAGTTCAAGAGGAGCTGGCCGTAAAAGACTTACCCCGGCGCAAATATAGCAAAATGTTGGTTTTTGAGTTAATAAATTGTTGAAAAAGGACTAAGATTCTTAGGATTAGAGGATTATAAGATTTAAAAATATCAGGATAATCTTTCAACCCACGAATCATAGTTCAGACAAAATATCTAAAACAAACTAATCTGCCGGCTATTCACCGGTTTTAATAACGATGGCTTGGGCTGCTACTCATCGCTTGGTGACGCTCAGTTGCCACTAAGGCTGTTACTTTACTAGATGCAAAGTAACCAAACACAAGCCGGAAAAATCCTTCCGCCCACCAGGCCAGACTCCCAGGCCCGCGTTTTCCGACAGGCCTTTGCCCGCTTTACATTTCTCATTAATACACACATTGTAGGCTTATTGAGCAAAGCGTCAGCAAATAAGCTTCGGGTGAAAACAGGTAAAACAGGTTGGCCCGTGGGCGGCAGAGGCATAGTAACAGCCCAGCGGCAATTGAGCGATACGATATGATCTAAATAGGCATCTCTAAAACAAACTGATCTGCCGGCTATTCACCGGTTTTAATAACGATGGCTTGGGCGGGGCAAGGCTATACTGAGCTTTACCTTCAAATTGCAGCTCGGTAAAGGGTTCCCATTTGGCAAAGCTGGCAAAGGTTTCGCGTTGCAGTACGGTAAGGGCATTAACAGTAAAGGTTTCTTTCCACTCCATAGCTTTAAAGTGCAGCCATAGTTTTTCAAAATCAGCCACTGGAATATTGCGGGCTATAGTAATATGCGGTACCATAAACTCTTTAATGCGCAGATGCTGCTTCAGCATTTTAAACCAATGGCTGGTTTCGGGCGTGCTGCGTATTCGGGCGTAAATGGTTTTAAAATCTTCGCCATGGTTAAAATAGTCAAACCCATCAATGGCTAAGGTTACAGGTGGTATAACACATAGCCTTTTCCTGAAGGCTAAAATATCCGGCTCGGTTAAAAAAGTTTTTTGGCGATGCATCATTTTAATAGAAATATGCGCTATAGAGTGCATGCTCTCATAATTGCCTATCACACTTGCAGCATAAAACTTATGATTATGCACCACAGCTTTCACCTTATCAGAAGGCGAGAGCAACATTAAAAAATCTGTATAACCTTTCATATACACTTGAAATTTACGGGAAACAATAATACTAATATTTTTAGTATTATTACAAATTAAATTTATATTTGTGGTATGGAAGCAAAGCGCTGTATAGTACATATTGATCTGGATTCCTTCTTTGTATCTGTCGAGCGTAAGTTTAACCCCGACCTGATTGGCAAAGCAGTCTTAATAGGCGGATCGGCAGACAGGGGTGTGGTAGCTTCATGCAGTTACGAGGCACGTAAATACGGTGTGCACTCGGCCATGCCCATGCGGCAGGCCATGAAGCTTTGCCCGCATGCTATTGTGATACG
>NZ_JAQBOW010000079.1 GCF_028287845.1 Mucilaginibacter sp. | reverse complement strand
GATAGTTTTGAAACTCCTGTTTGGTAAATATGCAGCCATAGGTTTCGCCGCTTATTCTTACCACAGGTTCATTGTTAACCATTGTTACAGATACCAATTGGGCTTCATTTTTATCATATCCTATTGGCGATATCAATTCGCCCTTTTCATTTACCGGGGCTTTGCCATGATAGTCATCTTTGTGGCGGAAACTTTGATAAATACGCCATTTACTTAAATCTTTATCCAATAATTTCTCCCAGCCGCCATCATTTATAAATGAGGTGGATAACAGAAAAACAACACTTAATAAAACAACAGGAATAATCTTCTTCATGGTTTTAATGATAAATTGATAATACAATAATACTAAGTATTATATAGGCAAGCTTGGTTTATTAATTATACACAAGTATATAAAACAGATAATGAAAAATACAGTTAATATTGTATAAATCTAAATCTTAATGGCAACAGTAGCGCTGCGCAGCCCGGCAGGTAAATGGATCATGGTATCAACCATACTGGCCTCTGCTATGGCATTTATAGACGCCACAGCATTAAACGTAGTATTGCCATCCCTGCAAAAAAGTTTAAATGCAAGTGGTGCCGATTTATTCTGGATACTAAATGCTTACTTATTAATGCTAGCCTCGCTCATACTAATTGGCGGCGCTATGGGCGATAAACTAGGCCGAAAAAAGGTATTCATGATGGGAATATTGATATTCATATGCGGATCTGCCGCTTGCGGATTGGCTGGCAATGTGTTACTATTGGTTGTTTTTAGAATATTACAAGGCATAGGCGGCGCTTTAATGATACCGGGGAGCTTATCCCTCATCTCCTCCTCAATAAATGCTAAAGAGCGCGGGAAAGCAATTGGCACATGGTCTGCATTTACAACGGTGGTAACTATGGGCGGCCCTATATTGGGTGGTGCTTTGGCTGATGCCGGATTATGGCGATATATTTTTTTTATTAACGTGCCAATTGGGATTGCAGCATTATTAATGTTAACATGGAAGGTAAAAGAAATTAAAGACGAGGATAACACCAAAGGTCTTGATTTCCCCGGAGCCATTACCATAGCGTTGGGATTAGCACTCATTACCTTTGGGTTTTTACGGATACCTACCGTAGGTTTATATCATATACAGGCTTACGGTTCGCTGGCAGCGGGTGTGCTGTTCCTGATTGTATTTATTATCATCGAAATAAAAAGCAATAATCCCATGATGCCGCTAAAGTTATTTGCCAGTTCCACTTTCAGTGGTGCCAATTTGCTTACTTTCTTTTTATATGCCGGGCTTGGCGCCGGGATGTTATTCCTGTCTTTAAACCTGGTACAGGTGCAAGGTTATAGCCAATTGCAATCGGGATTAACATTTTTACCTTTTACGGTGTTAATGATAACCGTTGCCCGTTACGCAGGTAGTTTAGCAGATAAATTAGGGCCGCGGTTATTCCTCATTGGCGGGCCAGCAATAGCTGGCGCGGGATTGCTCATCCTGTCGTTCATCAAACAAACCAATGGGCCTTCCGACTATTGGACCACTTTCTTCCCCGGCGTATTAGTTTTGGGCCTGGGCATGTCTTTCACCGTAGCGCCGCTTACCGCGGCCGTAATGGGTGCCGTGAGCGATCATTTTTCGGGAACAGCTTCGGGCATTAATAATGCCATGACGCGTATATCCGGTGTTTTTGCTAACGCGATATTTGGCGCTTTGGCGGTGCTGTTTTTCTCGGGAGCTTTACAGCATGAAATCAAGACGATTTCTATTAACCCAAAAGATAAGCAGGAAATAATTCAACAAGCCTCTAATTTGGGTAATGCCAAACCACCAACCAGTATTACCGGTACTAATAAACAGATTATTGAAAAAGCTTATCATACCAGCTTTATAAAAGCTTATGCAAATATTATGCGCATTTCGGCAGCGCTTGGTTTTTTTGGCGCGTTAATGGCTTTGATCTTTATCAGGAATAGTACAGTTATAAAAGATAATAAGCCTTAATAAAGCAAGGATTACGGATGCACAATTGTCCAGCCATCATTTCCACGAATAATGATCTCGCCATTACCGCTGGGTACATAGCCAATAAACGAGAATAAGGTAGCCTTATCAATATTTCGTTCTCTTACTGTATTGCTGCATTCTGCTAATATCACCCCCTTTTTTTGTAAAGCCAGTAGTGATGCCTCATAAGGATTTTCTTTTAAAAACATGGTATACCCACCGGCAAATGCAACCAATTCAACTTCCAGCTTACCTTTAAGGCGTGGGTCCTCCAGGGCATTATCAATATTGCGTAAAGTCATTTTTATTTTCGCCGGATCAGCCTCGTCAATAAAATATAAGGCTTTGTAATGATCTTTAGTAGCAGGTGCTCCCTGGTAATCAGCATTGGTTGTTTGTGCCAAAGCAGGTTTCAACAATGCAACACCAACAATGATAATAAAGTATTTAATTAAGTTTTTCATATTAATGGTTTATATTTATGTTTAAAAGTTAATTTTTTTGAGCATCCGCAATTGGTTTAAAAGGACCATATTTATGCTGACTTTCGTTAAACTCATCTGCATAAGGGCCAAACGGGAAGTCGATAGGTTTCTTTTTTATATCCTTCCAATCATTATGCTGATCGAAATGCAGCCGTGGTTGTGAGTTAACAAAAGCCGCTACGTTCCACGCCTCCTCATCCGTTAATTGCGGCTTTTTGTAAGAGGTTCCGTAAGGCATATTGTTTTTCACGAAACCCGCAAAGCTACTTATCCTATACAGTCCGGCACCGTCATTATAGCTATGCCTGCCCCATAAGGGCGGATAAATATATACAGTTTTATTGGCAGCAAGCACCCCGCCGCCATTGGCGCCATGGCAAACCATGCATTTAAGCATGAACACTGCCCTACCCTTTAAAGTATCGGCCCCATGATCCATATAAGCCAGCTTAATAATACCACTACCAGCCGGTTTTTGCCCTTTAACTGCATCCTGGCCTAACCATTTAATATAGGCCACCATAGCCTTCATTTCTTTTGATGTGGTATCAAGCGTCTTACCATTAAGACTTCTTTGAAAACAACCATTGATGCGGCCCGCTATTGATAATACGCTGTTGGTTCGTGCCATAAATTGCGGGTAGGTTGCTGCAACAGCGGTTAGACTAAGTCCGTAGGGTTTAGTGCCTGCATTATTATGGCAGTTCTGGCAATTCATGCCGTTTGACAGTGTCGCAATTTTACCTTTTGGGCCTAAATAATAAGCAGTACGCGCTATCAGATCTTTACCGTACAATATTTCTTTTTCTGGATTGCCCGGCGAGATTTCTGTATTCGAATTGAATATTATACAGATACTGATACAAGTTGCAATTAAAAATAAAAAGCGCATTCTGAGATATTCTTTAAAGCAAAGTAACAAAAATAAATTGTCAGGGCAATTGGCTTAAAGGCTCATCCTTGCTTTTTCTATATCATCCCACATTTTGTCAGGTATAATTTCGAGTGCGTTAAATTGACCCGCACCCTGCAACCATTCACCTCCATCAATGGTAATTACTTCCCCGTTAATGTAGCCTGAAAAGTCAGATATCAGAAAAGCGGCCAAATTGGCTAATTCCTGGTGCTCGCCAAGGCGCTTTAGCGGTACTTTATTCTTAAAATCGAGTTTTTGAGCTATTTCTCCGGGTAATAATTGTTTCCATGCACCTTCGGTTGGAAAAGGCCCGGGAGCAATGGCATTGGTTCTTATCCCATGCTTACCCCACTCTACTGCTAATGACCTGGTCATGGCAAGCACCCCACCTTTTGCACAGGCCGATGGCACTACATAAGCAGAGCCTGTAAAAGCATAGGTTGTTACTATATTTAGTATGTTACCAGGTATTTTTTCTCTAATCCAATACTTACCTAAAGCGAGGGAACAATTAACCGAGCCTTTTAATACAATATCTATAATTGTTGAGAATGCATTGGCCGACAGGCGTTCTGTAGGCGAAATAAAATTTCCAGCCGCATTATTTATTAATATATCTATCCGGCCAAAGGCTTTAACAGCCTCCTGAAGCATTTTTTCAACTTCATCATATTTTCTTACATCGCAGGCAACCGCTAAAACCTTGCCGCCTGTTTCGGCTTCCATTTCGGCAGCCGCTTGCTTTAGTGCATCAAACTTACGGCTGGTGATTACCAAATTAGCCCCTAATTTTAAAAAATAGGTACCCATGGACCTCCCGAGCCCGGTTCCACCACCTGTTATAATAACGGTTTTCCCCTTTAAAGCATCATCCTTTAACATCCCCTTGGTGTTTGCTTGTTTTGTTTCTGCGGGGTCATCAATAGTTGTAGTAGTACTCATATTTAGTTGAATTATGTTCAGGTGGTTCTGGCTTTTAAATTATCAATAAACATTTGTAAACGCTGCCTGCTGGATGGGGCCCACCAGTGTTCGAGCATCCTGTTTAAGGTATCAGTTTGATTGGTTTTTAATTTGTTGATAAGCTCCTTACGTAAATTTAATTTACTCTGGCTCCAGGCAACAGTGTCCAGTTGCATATAAGTTTTTATCTTTTTCTTTGCTGCATCCATCAAAGCCCGCGGAGCAATTACCTCGTCTATTAGTCCTGCATCCAGCGCTTCGTTAACTTTTAAAAGTTTACCTTCCACCAGGTATTGATAAGCTTTATGCTGCCCAAGCCAAAACGCATACAAATTGAAAACACTTTGCGGGATTATAATACCAACAGGGATTTCGTTTAAACCGATAATAAATTCTCCTTCGGCCATTACACGGTAATCGCAACAAATTGCCAAAATACAACCACCAGCGGGGCTGTGACCACTTATAGCAGCTACCAATGGTTTCTTGAAAGAAACTAAATCATATTGAAGAGCTAAAAAATCCACCCAAAATTCTCTGCACTGTTCCTCGTTATACTGATAAGCTTCAATCAGGTCAATACCCGAAGAAAAAAAACCGTCCTTACCTGTTAAGATCACACCACCAATATTATCATCACTCTGTAACGTTTTGATGCAGCTGCTTAGCTCCTTAACCATTTCATGATTAATAGGATTTGAACGCCCTCTGTCGAGTGCAATTACCGCCAACTTATCGGTTACTGTAGTTTGAAGTGTGCTCATCAAATCAATTAACTTACAAAATTGGAACTTCGGTCAATTCATCCAGATACATCTTTTCAATTTCAATATGATATTTTTCTGTGATCACTTTCCTTTTCATTTTTCCGGTTGGTGTAAGCTCTCCGCTGTCAGTTGACCACTCATCAGTAAGCAACGTTATTTTTTTCACTTGCTCCACATGATTAAATTCAAGATTGAATGCATTTACTATGGAATAATACAAGTCGACTACTCTACTATCTTTAACAATTTGTTCGTTGGATGAAAAAGGTATATTATTTTGTAAGCACCATGGTTTTAAATTGGCATAGGAAGGTACAATTAGCGCGGTCACAAATTTCTTTTCTGATCCTACCACTATCATTTGTGCAATAAAGTAATTTTCCTTCATTTTATTTTCGATAGGTGTTGGGGCCACATATTTCCCTCCGGATGTTTTAAATATTTCCTTTTTGCGGTCGGTAATTTTTAAAAACGAATCCTCATCCAATACCCCGATATCACCGGTATGGAACCATCCGTTTTCCATTACTTCTGCCGTTAGTTCCGGATTTTTGTAATATCCATTCATAACACCAGGTCCTTTACAAAGTATTTCTCCGTCGTCGGCAATCATCACCTGTACACCACTCAATAACGGGCCTACCGTTCCAAACTTTCGGCTATTTTTCTGATAGTGGTTAACCGAGATTACCGGTGAAGTTTCAGTAAGTCCATACCCTTCTAAAATAACAATACCGGCAGCCGTAAAGATTTTTTCAAGCCTAACCGGGCAAGCAGAACTTCCAACTATTATAGCACTTACATTTCCTCCTATCGCCTTGCGCCATTTACTATAAACCAGCTTATCGGCTATAGCTAATTTTATTTTATACCAGGTACTCTTGTTATTAATTTCAAATTGGTCGGCTATTTTTACCGACCATAAAAATATCTTACTTTTTATGCCTTTTAATTTCTTGCCTTCAATTATTATTTTCTCAAATACCTTTTCAAGCACTCTTGGCACTGCAGTAAAAAGATAAGGCTTTACCTCTCTCAAATTAACGCCTATGGTGTCCATGTTTTCGGCATAGTAAATAGAATAACCAAAAAAGAAATAAATATAGGTTACCATTTTTTCGAAGATATGGTTCATCGGCAAAAAACTCAAAGCACGTTTTTGCGTTATAGGTATTTGATTAAGCACCAAACCCGAGCCCATTACATTACTCAAAATATTTTTATGGGTCAGCATCACTCCTTTTGGCTGGCCGGTTGTGCCCGAAGTATAAATTATAGTTGTTACATCATTTTCGCTAATAGCATTGCTAACCGCTATTAAATTTTGCCGGTCTTTCTCCTGTAATGGTTTTAATAATTCGGTCCAGTTAGTGCAGCTTTCTATAATATCAAACGTAAAAATTGCTTTTAATGATGAGACTTTGGAGTGTATCTCATTTACCTTATCATACAATTCTTTATTGCTAACAAATACATACTTTACCTCTGCCTCGTTTAGTATCTGTTCAAGTTCTTTAGAATTGGTATTAGGATATAATGGCACTAACACTGCCCCAATTTGTTGCACAGCAAGGTCGGTTATTAACCATTCCGGGCGGCCGGCGCTTATAAGGCCTATTTTATCCCGCCCCTCGGTTGTACCGTCTCCAGCGGAAACGCCCATATCCAAAAGAGCTATGGATAATTGACAAATCATATCATGCACTTGCTGTGTGCTGTATGATTGCCAGGCGCCATTAACTTTAGCATTTAACAAATCGTCCAGAGGCGCTTTGGCCTGAACTGCCATGCAATCAAATAATCTTGTCGCTTTTTCCATGTGTAGGCAGTATTAGTATATGTTAGTATATCATCTTACTTTTTCATTCGTTTAGTTAGGCTAAAAATGCCAACCTATGGTGTTATTATTATAACAATTCAAATATTCCTGCGGCTCCCTGGCCGGCACCTACACACATGGTAACCATACCATATTTTTTATCACTTCTTTTTAGTTCATTAAAAAGCTGAACCGAAAGTTTTGCCCCCGTGCAACCAAGCGGATGACCAAGGGCAATGGCCCCGCCATTTACATTAATAATTTCAGGATCGAGGTCCAACCCTTTAATAACAGCTAATGATTGCGAAGCAAAAGCCTCGTTCAATTCTATCAGATCTATATCTTGCTGTTTAATTCCGGCCATTTTTAACACTTTCGGGATAGCAAATAGCGGCCCAATCCCCATAATTCTGGGCGGCACGCCCACCACTGCATAATTAACCAGCCGCGCAATTGGTTCAAGTTTATTTTCTTTCAAAAAACGCTCACTAACTACCATTACAAAAGCCGCTCCATCACTTGTTTGAGATGAGTTTCCGGCGGTGACTACGCCCCTGGCATCAAATACGGGCTTAAGTTTCGCCAGCGCATCTAATGATGTATCTGCACGCGGACCTTCATCGGTATCCACTTTAAATTCTCTTTTTGTTTTTCGTCCACTCTCATTCACGTAAGTTTCTACAATACTTACCGGTACTATTTCATCTTTAAACTTTCCATTTTTAATAGCGTTGATTGCTTTTTGATGAGAATTGTAAGCAAACTTATCTTGTTCCTCACGGCCTATGTTATATTCTTTCGCAACCGCTTCGGCTGTTAAACCCATCCCCCAGTAATAATCAGGATGAGCAAGAGCAACGTCTGCATTAGGTATTATACGCCACCCACCCATTGGTATCAGACTCATGCTTTCAACGCCACCTGCAATTATGCAATCTGCTATTCCACTGTGTATTTTTGCCGATGCGATAGCTATAGTTTCCAAACCTGACGCGCAATATCGATTTACCGTCATGCCTGGTATCTTATCCGTATCCAGCGCCATTAAAGAGATCAATCTCCCTACATTCAGGCCCTGCTCTGCCTCGGGTGTTGCGTTACCCACTATCACATCATCTATTTGCTCTTTATCAACATTGGGTACCGACGACAACAGGTGTTTAATAACATCTACAGCAAGGGTATCCGGGCGGGTAAATCTAAACCCACCCCTGTTAGCTTTTCCAATTGCACTGCGGCAAGCCGCCACTATATAAGCATTCATTTTATTTAGAATTTATATCTATTAAAATTAATTTCTTAATACTTTTCCACCTGTTAAAATGGATTGAATACGCTCCAACGTTTTTCTTTCAGCACAAAGCGAGACAAAAGCTTCTCTTTCCAGGCCCAATAAATATTCTTCGCTCACTAATGACGGCTGAGACAGGTCCCCTCCGGAAAGAATATAAGCCAGTTTTTGAGATATCTTTACATCATGCTCGCTAATGTAATTACCGCTATACATGGTGTTGGCACCAACATAACCCAAACCCAGAGCCTGTTTACCCAATACCCTGATATCAGTGCGCGGGATGGGTTGTACATATCCTTCTTCTGCCATCATCAGGCAATGCTGCTTTGCTTCTGCTAATAACCTGTTTGGAGATACAACCACTACATCGCGGCCTTTTTTTAGATAGCCTAATTCAAAGGCCTCATAAGCAGAGGTAGAAACCTTTGCCTGGCCGATGGTTAAAAACCTTTCCCTAAAGTTGTTTAATTCAATATCGCCTTCCTGAAGTTCATCCGATAGACGCAAGGCAAATTCTTTGGTGCCGCCGCCGCCCGGGATCAGACCTACACCAAACTCCACCAATCCCATGTACAATTCGGCATGAGCCACTACTTTATCGGCATGCATACACATTTCGCAACCACCCCCTAATGCCATCTGGTGCGGGGCAACTACTACCGGAACAGAAGAATAGCGTATACGCATCATTGTATGTTGAAACGTTTTCACAACCATGTTCAGCTCATCAAATTCCTGTTCAACAGCCATCATAAATATCAACCCTACATTGGCACCGGCACTAAAATTGGTTCCCTCATTTGAGATAACCAAGCCTTTATAACTTGTTTCGGCAAGGGTAATGGCCCTATTAATGCCTTCTATTACTTCGCTCCCTATTGTATTCATTTTTGTATGAAACTCCAGGTTAAGTATTCCATCACCAATATCAATAATGGTTGAGCCGCTATTTTTCCATATAGTATTTGTCGTACGGATATTATCCAGCAATATGAAGTTTTCTGTACCCGGGATTACTTTGTAGCTTTTAGTCGGGATATCATAATACCATCGCGTACCATTTTCTGTTTTGTAGAAACTTTTTGCTCCGGAAGCTATCATATCATACACCCATCGCGCGGGTTTATACCCGGCAGTTTCCATTTCTTTTAAGGTATTATCTACACCCAATGCATCCCATTTTTCAAAAGGACCCATCTCCCACCCAAAACCTGCATTCATGGCAGCATCTATTTTATAAAACTCGTTTGATATTTCGGGTATACGATTACTGGAATATGCAAAAAGCTGGTAAAAGGTAGCGCGATAAAAGTCGCCGGCTTTATCCTTTGCAGCAAACAAAATCTTGAGTCTGTCCTTCAAGCTATCAACTGTTTTGGTAGTTTCTAACGAGGCAAACTTTACCTTTTGCGAGGGTTTATATTCCAGTGTTTTAAGATCCAGTGCATAAAACTGATTAATACCATTAACCTTTTCCTTTTTATAAAAACCCTGACCTGTTTTACTTCCCAGCCAATTGTTATGAAGCATGCCGTTCACAAAATCAGGTATCCTAAATAGTTCCTTGGCTTCATCATCCGGCACGTTTTTGCTTAGTCCGTTTGCAACATGTACCATAGTATCTAATCCAACCACATCATTGGTGCGGAATGTTGCCGATTTGGGATGGCCAATAACCGGGCCCGTAAGTTTGTCTACCTCTTCTACCGTCATACCGGTTTTGTCAACGTAGTGCAGTACGCTCATGATACTGAAAACACCGATACGATTGCCTATAAATGCAGGTGTATCTTTGGCCAGCACGGTAGTTTTACCCAAATACTTCTCGCCATACTCCATTAAAAAATCCACAACGCCGGATAATGTATCCCTGGTAGGAATAATTTCTAACAACTTCAAGTATCGGGGAGGATTAAAGAAATGGGTGCCGCAAAAGTGGTTCTTAAAATCTTCACTTCGGCCCTCGGTCATTAAGTGTATGGGGATGCCTGAAGTATTGGAAGTAATGAGGGTGCCCGGCTTTCTATATTTTTCTACCTTTCCAAATACTTTTTGCTTGATATCCAAACGCTCAACTACCACTTCAATCACCCAATCGCATTCTGCAATTTTTGGCATATCATCGTCAAAGTTCCCGGTTATTATTCGCCTTGCGAAAGACTTTAAATAAATAGGTGAAGGGTTTGATTTCAATGCGAAAGCGAGGGCATCGTTAACTATTTTATTCCTGGTTTTCTGATCATCAGAGGGTGCATTTTCAGGCACTATATCAAGTAGTAATACCTGTAGGCCGATGTTTGCAAAATGACAGGCAATACGGCTACCCATCACACCCGAACCCAATACTGCTACTTTTTTTATAATTCGTTTGGCATCCATGAAACACACTTATTTATATTGAAGGATTTGAAATTTGCTTTAGGATATAATTGTTAAGTAATTTACTCATTTCTATAGTATTATCAATTTAATTAATCTAATCAGGCATTATTTATTCCTGGGTATAGTCATTACTTTTAGGGGCCTTCATAAACAATTGGCTCAATTCCTCGGGTAAAATAGCAAGTTTGCGTTTTGTAGTATCCATCCATGCTCCATCTGCTGTAATTACAGCAGCTTTAACACCATTGCTCCGGAATAGCTCATGCCTGATAGACCAGCGCGAACCATCGGGACGTGCTTTGGTGAGTTCGCATGTTATCCTGATGTGTTCATTCATGCTTATTTCACGCAGATAAATTAATTCTTCCCTGAATAATACCGGGCCTATTTTAAATTTATAAAGAGTAGATAGTTTTAAGCCAATACTTTCAAGCATGGTTAACCTGGCCTGCGCGGCAAAGTCGGCATACGCAGAATGCCTCATGTGCTGATTTGAATCTATTTGCGACCATAGTACCTGCCCTTCATAAAAAACGTTCATGGCATGATCATTTGAATTATTACCAGAATTTTTAACGGCTTTAGTTAAGCTCATAACAGAGAAAGACTTTAAAAACAATATTTATTTTCAGTGATCATCTTTGCAGCAATATTTCTTCGTGCTTGTGTGGTATTAATATCTTCGGTTTTAGTATAGCGCTTTAGTCCTATCATCATCATTTTTCTTTCATCAC
>NZ_JAQBOW010000066.1 GCF_028287845.1 Mucilaginibacter sp. | reverse complement strand
AGCAAGTGTATGGCTATTAAAATAGCGAAGGCATTTACCAGTTCCCATAGTAAAAAACCCCAGGCATGGGGAAGCAATGCAGACGGCGCTATAATTGCCGGAAAAACAGGTCCATAAAAATACTCATCACCGTACTCGTTGGGGTAAAACCCATACAAAGTTTTTTCTTCGCGGGCGTGGTAATAGGATGCCCTGAATATTTTGTAATTATTGTCTATATGTCGGGTATATTTAAACACACAGGTATAAGCCGCAACGGCAATATACAATACCCAAAGCCATTGGTAGCCTGTTAAAAAGAGAACCTTTTTGGTCATGCGGCAAATATTATAATTATTTTTAAATATTCTGCGCTATAACAAACCCGCTTGCCCAGGCCCATTGAAAATTATAGCCACCCAGCCAACCGGTAACATCAATGCACTCGCCGCCAAAAAACAGGCCGGGTATTTTTTTTGCTTCTAATGATTTGGATGAAATTTCATCGGTAGATACGCCGCCACGCATAACTTCGGCTTTATCATAACCCTTATCGCCGGCAGGCTTTACCTTAAAATTATGTATAAGGTTATCTATAGCTTCAAGATCTGTTTTACTTAGCGAGGCAAGATTCTTCTCCATTGGTAAATATCCGCTTAGCGCTTCCGCGAATTTGCGGGTATATATTCCCGACAGATAATTAAGCAATGTCTTTCTACCATTTAACTCCCTTTCCTCCTGTATCAGTTCGGTAATATTTTCATTGGGTAACAGGTCGATATAAATAAATTCTCCTGCTTTCCAATAAGATGATATTTGCAAAATAGCAGGGCCGCTTAAACCCCAGTGTGTAAATAGAATATTCTCTTCAAAACTGGCCCTATCGTTCCACACCCTGCAAAAAATACTATTGCCCGATAATTGCTCATACCATTGCTGGTCTTTACCCGTAATAGTAAGCGGCACTAATGCCGGAGCGGTATCAATTAGCGTTAACCCGAATTTGCGGGCTGTACGCAAGCCAAAATCAGTAGCGCCCATTTTTTGTATCGGTAAGCCGCCTGCTGCTATTACTACTTTTGCAGTATGTAAACGTATTTCTCGTCCGTGCTTTTCATATACAACTTCAAACCCATTGTCGGTTTGTTCAATGCTTTTTACATCTGCATCGCATTTTATCTCCTGCCCTAAATCTGCACAGAGGTCAGTGAACACCCTTACAATATCTTTAGCCTTATCGCTTACCGGGAATAGTTGCCCCAGCGTTTTTTCTTTGCCCTGTATTCCATAGGTTTCAAAAAAACTAATGGTATCATCCACTGTCCACTGCGCAAAGGCCGATTTACTAAAGTGTTCATTCTGTGAAATAAATTGCTTAGGCGAGGAGTATAGGTTAGTGTAATTACACCGCCCTCCGCCGCTTATTAATATCTTGGCGCCTACTTGAGTATTTTTCTCTAATATCAGTGTGCGCTTGCCTAAAAAACCGGCTTGTACGGTACACATTAATCCGCAGGCACCTCCGCCAATAATTATAGCATCAAAATCTTTTTGTTTTATTAAATTTGCCGACATGGTAGAAGTTTCGCAAATATCAGAATTTGGAAAGATACTTATCTTTTTAATTACAGGAATAATCCTTGTAGCAATGATGTTTTTTGTAAACCGCTTAATTGCGCCCAATAACCCTAACCCCGAAAAGCTAACATCCTACGAATGCGGCGAAGAACCAACAGGTAACGCGTGGCTTCCATTTAATTCACGCTTCTACGTTATCGCTCTTGTTTTTTTATTGTTTGATGTAGAAATGGTATTTGTTTTCCCCTGGGCAACGGTATTTGGCAATCATGAAATTATTGCTGCGGATGCACGCTGGGGATGGTTCTCATTAGCAGAAATGTTTATATTTTTAGGAATATTGATATTGGGACTGGTTTACGTTTGGTGCAAAGGCGACTTAGATTGGATAAAACCTAAACCCGCTGTGCCAACTACCAATACCAGTATACCTGCTTCTTTATATGAAAAACTAAATTTGGAGCAAAGTGTTTATAAGGTAAAAGAATTTGCCTTAGAGCCCGTGTTGGTTTCGGCTGCTACTGCAACTGCCCCTGCTACTTCAAACGAAGCACCGATTAGGAAACCCATGTTTAAACCAACATTTAAAAAGCCAGACAATGAGTAGTATTGATATGACTAACGAAAGCGGCGGCATTGTTGTTACCAAAATGAACGACTTACTTAACTGGTCAAGGTTATCATCATTATGGCCGTTGAGTTTTGGTATTGCCTGTTGCGCTATAGAAATGATGGGGTCTTTCGTATCAACTTACGATATGGACAGGTTCGGTGTGTTCCCACGCCCCTCTGCCCGCCAGGCTGATGTGATAATAATTGCTGGCACCGTAACCTTTAAAATGGCCGAACGCATAAAACGTTTATACGAGCAAATGCCCGAGCCTAAATATGTTATCTCTATGGGTTCATGCTCCAATTGTGGCGGGCCGTACTGGCAGCATGGCTACCATGTGGTTAAGGGCGTCGACCAGGTTATCCCGGTTGATGTATACGTACAGGGCTGTCCCCCGCGCCCCGAGGCATTAATTGGCGCTATTTTAGAATTACAAAAAAAGATAGAAGGCGAACATTTGATAAAAGGATAATTAATCAAAAAATTATATATTTGATTTATGCCTGCAGCCAACACCTTTAAACGCAATACTTTAAGAAACATTCTTTGGTTAGGCCTATTAACCGGAACGCTGGATGCTATTGCAGCACTTCTGCTCAATTATAAAATAAGTCCGCTGCTCATATTCAGGTTTATTGCCAGCGGCATATTTGGCAAGGCAGCTTTTGCCGGTGCCGAAGAAATGGTTGTAGCGGGGATATTATTTCACTATCTTATAGCCTATGTATTTTCGGCAGCTTTTTATTTACTATATTCTTTTTCCTATTCAATTTTTAAAAACAAATATGTAGTAGCCATTGTGTACGGTGGCATTGCCTGGGTTATTATGAATTTAATAGTGATCCCCCTAAGCCAAATAGGCCCGCATCATATAAAACCAGTAGCCATTATTACCGGCGTTTGCGCGTTAATTATTTGTGTGGCGTTGCCTGTGGCTTTAATAGCGGATAAGAAATTATCTAAAAGGGCTTAAATTTCAAATGGCTAATACATATACGCAAATTCATATTCAATGTGTTATAGCTGTTAAGTTTCGGCAGTCAGTTATTGAACCAATTTGGAAGGAGCGTCTGCAACAATATATTACAGGCATTTTACAGAATAACGGCCATAAACTGATCGCAATAAATAGTATGCCTGACCACCTGCATCTTTTCTTTGGATTTAGGCCCAATCAAGCGCTATCTGATTTAATGCGAATAGTTAAAAGCGAATCATCCGAATGGATAAATAAGCAACGCTTCAATCCAACAATATTTAGATGGCAAGAGGGTTACGGAGCATTTTCTTATGCACGATCACAAATAAAAACAGTTGCCGAATACATTGAAAATCAAGAGGACCATCATCGCAAAAAGACTTTTTTGGAAGAGTATAAACAGTTCCTTGATAACTTCGAGGTTGAATACGACGACCGTTATATTTTCAAGTCGTTGGAATAATTGCTTCGTTAAGTATTGCCCCTACGGGGTAAAGGTCAAAGTCATTAAGTTAAGAGGAAATATTATTAAAAAAATGCACCGTAGGTGCAAAATGTCGGTAGAAAATATCATATAATTATTTGGCGTGCCGTCAGGTACGCAACATCGGCGAAGTTCCGTACCTGACGGCACGGGCATTTCTTGGGTATTTTATTTTGCTACCGACCTTGAACCCCGATGGGGGTTCTCTTAAATTAATGACATTGGCGATAGGTACGCAACTTCGCCGAACTACAAAACGACTAAATCTACTGTCCTTGCGCCAACGTATACCCTATCTTACCTCCAAAATTCATCAAAAACTCAACCGAACAAACTTTCACATCTTCAGACAGATCAGCTGCTATATGCAATATTTCTTTTTGCTTGATCGTAGTGCCTGGCTTCTTTTCAAAGCGGATGCGGTATTCATTAACCAACTCGGTATAAATAGAGCCGGTTGGCCAAACTTGTGTACCGCGGTTCGATATCATTACCAAATTAAAATTCTCATTAAATCTTAAACTCTTCTTAGCTACTTCGGCCAATTCACCCGGTTGTACCTTTGATTCTACAAACACATCCACGCCGATCATTTCCTCTTCAACTTTAGCACCTGTTGAGAGCGTAAGTTTATTTTTAATTGGACTGGCGTTTTGTTTAACTTGAAAATCAGCATCGGCAAATACGCCGCCATCAGCCGGAACTTTACCCAGGTTAGCAATTACAGCATCTGCAAAATCTGTTGTACCTAATGATGGGGTAGACTTGTCGCCAAAATCGCCGGTATGTACCCCTTGCTCTAAGGTATAAAGCAATGAATTCTCAATCGCGGCAGCATTTGATGAATATCCTAAAAAACGCAGCATAGAAATACCCGAAAGCAACAGCGCCGTAGGATTAGCAATACCCATGCCTGCAATATCTGGCGCGGTACCATGAACCGCCTCGAATATGGAAATATTATCACCAATATTGGCCGATGGTGCAAAACCTAAACCGCCAACTAAACCTGCACAAAGGTCAGACACAATATCTCCCTGCAAGTTGGTTAATACAATAGCTTCGAACATTTGCGGGCGCGATACCAGCTTCATACACAGGTCATCAACAATAATGTCTGATGCTTCAATATCCGGATATTCTTTGGCTACTTCTTTAAAAACTTCAAGGAAAAGCCCGTCTGTCAGTTTCATAATATTGGCTTTATGGCCGCAGGCTAATTTTTTATATCCTTTGCGGCGCACCATCTCGAAAGCATAACGGATTACCTGTTCTGATCCCGGGCGTGTAATAATACGGCGGCCAACGGCCACATCATAAGTTAGCAAGTGCTCAATACCACCGTAAGTATCCTCAATATTTTCACGAACGATGGTTAGGTTAATTGGTATACCTGCTTTAGAAAAAACAGTTTCAACACCATTTAATGTTCTAAAATCGCGCTGATTAGCATAGGTGTTCCAAACTTTGCGCGCGGTTACGTTTATACTTTTAACACCTTTACCTTTTGGGGTTTCCATTGGGCCCTTAAACAGAATGCCTAATTTTTCAATGGTTTCTTTTGCCTGATCTGTCATCCCGGTTGAGTGGCCTGCGTCGAAATAAGATTTACCCATTTCAACAAACTCATACTCAAGCGGGACGTTATGGGCTTTAAAAATTTTTAATACGGCCTGCATTATTTCCGGGCCTATCCCATCGCCATTGGCAACTGCAATTTTGGTTTTCATGGTAAATGAATATATATAAAACGGCGCAAAAATACAGTTTTTCAAGGCCATTTTTAGCTATAAAACTAAATTTACCTGTGCTATTTGAAAGATTTACAGTAAACTTGCACTACAAAATGAAAGCATTTTACGGAGACCTTAAATTGGGTATTTTAGGCGGCGGACAGTTGGGCCGGATGCTAATACAACAGGCCATAAATTATAACGTGACCGTTAAGGTGCTCGACCCTGACCGCGAGGCTCCATGCCGCAAATTATGTGATGAGTTTGTAGTTGGCTCACTGGGCGATTATGAAACGGTTTATAAATTTGGCAAAAAGGTTGACCTCCTTACTATTGAGATTGAAAAAGTAAACGTTGACGCGCTGGAGCAGCTGGAAAAAGAAGGCGTATTAGTTTACCCGCAACCACGCATTATACGCCTGATACAAGACAAGGGCTTACAAAAGCAATTCTTCAAAGAAAATAATATCCCTACTGCAGGGTTCAAGGTAATCTCATCTGCTGCAGAATTAAAACAGAACATTATACCATACCCCTATATACAAAAATTAAGGCGCGATGGTTATGATGGCCGCGGGGTTTATAAAGTTGTTGATGAATCTTATCTGCCAAACGCCTTTACCGAACCAAGCCTGATTGAACATTTAATAGATTTTGAAAAAGAAATAGGCGTAATAGTTGCCCGTAATAAAAACGGCCAGATAAGTACGTTCCCATTAGTAGAAATGGAGTTTAATCCTGAAGTGAACCTGGT
Source organism: Mucilaginibacter sp. (assembly GCF_028287845.1). GTDB lineage: Bacteria > Bacteroidota > Bacteroidia > Sphingobacteriales > Sphingobacteriaceae > Mucilaginibacter. The sequence continues at coordinate 6,947 of NZ_JAQBOW010000066.1, read as the reverse complement.
GGAATTTCTGATATCCCCCTCTACCCTATCCTTCGAGATACAACAAGAGGCCGAACGCATCGCTAAAAAAATAGCAGACGACCTTAAAATTGTTGGTTTATTGGCTGTTGAAATGTTTTTGACCAAAGATGGTAAAATACTGGTTAATGAGTTAGCGCCACGTCCGCATAACAGCGGGCACCAAAGCATTGAAGGGAATGTAGTTTCGCAATTTGAGCAGCATTTACGGGCAATATTTAACCAACCTTTAGGTGATACCGCTTGCTTAAGCAACGCGGTAATGATAAATATATTAGGCGAGCCCGGCTTTGAAGGACCCGCCGTTTACCAGGGAATTGAAAAAATATTAAAATGCCCCGGTGTTTATGTACATTTATATGGCAAAGCGCTAACCAAGCCATTCCGCAAGATGGGGCATGTTACTATTGTAGATGCGGATAGAGAAAAAGCGATAGAAACAGCGAGATTTGTGCAGCGAACATTGAAGGTTGTTAGTTAGTTCATTGTTGGTGGATATGAAAAAGTTATTTATGACTTTGCTTCTTTTAATCTGCGCTACGAAGGCTTTTTGTCAGTTAAATTATCCGCTGAATATAAACGATATGGCACAAATAAAATTTCCCGGTACTCCAATTGAAAGATCTATGCCAGGAAAATTAGTGGTTTATGCTTATCAAGGGATACAACAAGGTTATGTAGTTCAAGCGGCTCATTTAAAAAAGCCAACCATTGGCCCTTCCGCATCTGATATCAGAGATGATTTTTTCAATGATCAGATCAAGTTAGAAATTGATGCATTGAAGGGCACTCTTTTATACAAAAAAAATATTCAAATAGATGGTGTTAATGGTGTTGAATATTCTTATAATTTCGTTATTCAAAATGTGAAAATATATAATTATAATCGTTTTGTTTTTCTAAATGAGGTGGGAATAGATTATTACATCATGTCAAGAGAGCCTTTAAAACAAGAAGACAAAGTATTAAATGATTATTTTAATTCGTTTAAAATAACCATTTCCAAAAAAAATATTAATTCGTTGAAATAATCACGCTTACTATGAACTCAACAACCACAAAAGTAGGAATCATCATGGGCAGCAAATCGGATCTACCGGTTATGCAGGATGCTGCCGACGTTTTAAATGAACTGGGTATTGAATACGAAATAGCAGTAGTATCAGCCCACCGCACACCCGACCGTATGTTTATGTATGCCCGCGAAGCCGCCGGTCGTGGCCTGAAAGTGATTATTGCCGGTGCGGGCGGCGCGGCACATTTACCGGGTATGGTAGCCTCGTTGACGCATTTACCCGTTATTGGTGTTCCGGTAAAATCAAGCAACTCTATTGATGGATGGGATTCCATCTTATCTATCCTCCAAATGCCAAATGGTATCCCAGTAGCTACGGTTGCTTTAAATGCTGCAAAAAACGCGGGGATATTAGCTGCGCAAATTATATCTGTTGCTGATGCATCTATCGTTAAAAAACTTATCGCTTACAAAGAAAATTTAAGGAAAAAGGTTGAGGAATCGGCGGAAGAAATGCGTTCAGATCGAAAATAATTCAATTTCCGTCATCACACTTATTAACTAATTCAACTGCGGATTTTCAGGAAAATTTACAATATGCGCGTAACGGGCACCCAGGCTTAACACAACTTCTTTCCACATATCTTGTTCGTTATTGTTAAATACGATTTTGGCACTGCATTTTTCAACTACTATCCAGCTATTTTCTTTTAGCTCATCATTTAATTGATTTGGTGTCCAGCCGGAGTAGCCCATAAAGAATTTTATCTCGTTCTCACTTAGTTGATAGTCTGCCACTAATTGTTTAACCATTTCAAAATCGCCACCCCAAAATATACCATTGCAAATTTCAATACCACCTTCAATTTTTTCGGGGACGCAGTGTATAAAATGTAAGGTATTGGCGGCTACGGGTCCGCCGATATATACTGGTATTTCAGAGTAGGAAGTATCCGGCAAAACATCACCCAGCAAATAATCACTTGGATGATTTAATATAAAACCCATGGCACCGCTATCAGCATATTCTGTTAACAGAATAACCGATCTTTTAAAGTTCGGGTCCAACATAAATGGTTCCGAAATTAACAAACGCCCTGCCGCGGCTGTGATAGAATTTAACATAGACGTATTTTTATATTATGACTAAATTAACAAGCTAAAGTAAAATATGTTCCAGCATGTAATATGAAATACAATATTAACTATTTACGGTACAATTAATTTGTAAGTTTGCATTAAATGAATCAAGAAGAATTACAAAATTTAAGACAAGAATACAGTGCTGCTTCTTTATCAGAAACCAGCATCAATATCAACCCCATAAAACAGTTTGATATATGGTTCAACGAAGCAATTGAAGCCCAAATACATGAACCAAATGCCATGACCCTGGCAACCGCCACAACTGATGGCCGTCCCTCTGCACGTATAGTTTTACTAAAAGGATTTGACATAAATGGCTTTGCTTTTTATACTAACTATTTGAGCCGTAAAGGGAAAGAAATAACTAAAAACCCATTGGGTGCCATTACCTTTTTTTGGGGCGAACTGGAACGCCAGGTACGCATTGAGGGTAATATAGAAAAGCTAAGCAAGGAGCAATCTGAAAAGTATTTTCATAGCCGTCCAAAACTTAGTCAAATAAGCGCGCTGGCATCACCACAAAGCCAGGAAATAACCAGCAGAGATATATTGGAAAATAAGATAAGCCAGTTGGAAACAGAATATGCTGATGCTGAAATTCCTAAACCATCTTTTTGGGGTGGATATATATTAAAGCCGCGCATCATTGAATTTTGGCAGGGACGGCCCAGCCGCCTGCACGACCGTATTTTATTTAAAAAGATAGATAACAAAAACTGGAAAAAAGTACGCCTGGCCCCATGAGTTTTGAGGATATTAAACTTTTACTTATCGAGAAGTTTGGTGCCGAAATAATTGTCGGTGAAGAGCTTGACGGCCTGCAACCGGCCCTGATAATTGAACCTGACCGTATTGTTGATGTATGCCTGGAACTGCGCAATAACACTAAAACCTACTTTGATTTTTTATCCTGCTTAACAGGAGTTGATTATGGCGTTGAAGATGGAAGATTTGGCGTAGTTTACCATTTAGCCTCTATCCCCTATAAATTACAGCTTACTTTAAAAATAAGTAAAGCTAATGATCGGGATGAGGATAATTTACCCTCATTTCCCAGCGTATCTACCGTTTACCGTACTGCCGACTGGCACGAGCGTGAGGCTTATGACCTGGAAGGAATATTTTTTGAGGGCCACCCCGATCTCCGCCGGATTTTATTGCCCGATGATTGGGAAGGTTATCCGTTACGGAAAGATTATAAAGCAGCCGAATATTATAAAGGAATAAAAATAGATTATCCTGCCCCATCTGCGGATAACAGCATAAAAATTGAATATAGGACCTCTAACCCACAGACTTCAAAATACAACCGGGCATTAGATAATTACCATCAAAAAATAGCCGCTGCCAGTGTTGAGGATATGGTACTTAATATGGGGCCACAACACCCGTCAACACACGGTGTTTTACGGTTAGAGTTGATTACAGATGGTGAGATAGTTAAAGAGGTTATACCCCATATGGGTTATCTGCACCGCTGTTTCGAAAAGCATGCCGAATCGCTCACCTATCAGCAAACTATTCCGTTTACAGACAGGTTGGATTACCTGGCATCAATGAATAATAGCCACGCGTTTGTAATGGGTGTTGAGCGGATGCTGGGTATTGATAAAGACATCCCTAAACGTGTTGAATATATCAGGGTTTTAGTTTGCGAAATGAACCGTATAGCTTCGCATTTAATTGCGATAGGTACTTATGGTATTGACATCGGCGCCTTTACTCCTTTTTTATGGTGCTTCCGCGATCGTGAACATATTATGGGTATGCTTGAATGGGCCTCTGGCTCGCGAATGCTGTACAATTATATTTGGGTGGGTGGTTTGTTTTATGATCTGCCAGTTGGGTTTGAAGAACGCTGCCGGGAGTTTGTAAACTATTTTAAGCCCAAAATGGTCGAGCTAAATCAATTATTAACAGACAACCAGATATTTATAAGCCGTACAGCCAATGTTGGCGTATTGCCCCGGGATGTAGCTATTAACTACGGCTGTTCGGGGCCTATGCTGCGTGGATCGGGTTTAAAATGGGACCTGCGGCGCATTGATAATTATTCTGTTTACCCGGAGCTTGATTTTGATATACCTGTTGGTACAGGTGCCATGGGTACGGTAGGCGATTGCTGGGATCGTTACAAAGTGCGTGTTGATGAAATAGAACAATCGCTGAAAATTATTGAACAATGCCTTGATCGTTTACAAAACGAGTTAAAACGCACTGCTGATTTTGACCCGCGCGCTAAACTTCCGCGTAAATTAACCCCTAAACCACAGGACTACTATGTAAGATGCGAAGGCGCGAAGGGCGAATTAGGTTTTTATTTTATAGCTAACGATGCACGATCAGAAATACCTTTCCGTGCAAAGGCACGCGCACCAAGTTTTAATAACCTATCTGTACTGCCAGAAATTGCTAAGGGTGTTATGATAGCCGACTTAATAGCTATTATAGGTTCTATTGATTTTGTGTTAGGAGAAGTGGATAGGTAGGTAAAATCAACAGGGCTGCACTTGTTACATTTTGTTACACGCGAGTGTGTAACAAAATGTAACAAGTGTAACAAGATTTCGACTTAAAGCATTGCTTATAAGACAATTGCGAAAAAGTGATGTAACAAAATGTAACAACTTATTCGTCAGTATTTTTAGGCGCAATTGTGAGTTTGTTTATTGATAATCAAATAATTACAAAACGCCTATTTTTGAAGTGGTGTAACAAGTTTTGAAACAAAATGAAACAAGTTTGACTGCCTTGATAGCTATCGATATTTTGCACCTACATTTTGACACCACCAAACAGAAAAGGCGCTTGCCCTTGTTGGTGTCATCACCAACAAGTACCGTTATGTTTAGGAATCAGGGTAAATATCGATCAAAAATGGCCAACACACCTTTGTTGGTGATAACACTAACAAAGGCCAGAAAAAATCATAAAAACAAAACTAATGACATACAAATTTGATGACAAGAGTAATGAAAAGGTAATTCTAATGATTCTTTCAATTACTACAATAGGGGCTATTTTGTCCATATTCATTTTTGATGGATTGATTATCTATATTACCGCATTTCTCGTTTCAGCTTTTGATTTTTATTATACACGAAGCAATATCCGTAAAAATAAAATTAGAATTAAAGAATTATCAATTATTGAAGACACAATTAAACTCTCTTTTTTCTACAGGAGGAAAGGTACTTCGGATTTGAAAAAAGCTGATTACGATACAACCATTAATGAAAGGCAAGTAATATTCACCATTATGGGTGAATATATTATATTAGGAATAGCAAACAAGGAAGATTTGGAAGAACCTGAAAGATGGGATAATCTAATAAAAGATTTGACAACAGATTATAATAATTAAGAATGTCAATCAGGGGGGAACTCTTCTTCGTAGGATGCCCATAAACAATGGAATAAGTACTTTTGGTGTAGGTTGGGGTGTTAAAGGGTCTTTGATTGATGTCGCTGTAAACTCCCTAAGTTGCCGCAAGGACTTTTTTTAAAGGAGGCTATCGCCAGCGTCCCGCTGGTGGCAACCAGACAGATAATAAATAAATAGGGCCTGGCCAATATTGTGCCGGGCTTTGTTATTTTACAGCTATATTTTGTTCAAAGAAAAGTTTGAAACTTTTGCTTGGTGAGCATGGTATCAATAATATTCATGACAGTGCTTTTGTCTTTTCGTTAAGCTGGGTTTTAGAAGTCAGCCCCAACTGGGTCTGTTTGAAAGACCATGCGAGTGGGAGAATTCTTAAGATTTGACATTTTATTCCACCCCAACAGAAAAGGCGCTATTCGCGCCTTTTCTGTTGGGGTGGATACCCGTTATATTTTTATCAATTATAAACCTTAACCATAAATACATAGTTTTTTGCCTTTGTCATTTTTTGAGCTTCGGTTAAACCGGTTAATGTATTTTTCTTGTTTAAAATAATCTTTTTATCTAAAGAATCGGCAGGGATGTTATGAATAGCATCAAGCAGGTATTTTGATTTAATTGCAAAATGTTCGCCTTCAAGCTGTGCTTGTTTTGAATCAGTGATACCGATTACGTTGCCTTTACTATCCCATAACGGGCCGCCGCTGTTACCAGGGTTAATAGGTATGGTAACCTTGTAATGAACGCTATCACCTTTCTCTCCGGTTAATGATGATAAGTAACCCGGCGTATACTCCGGAAAACCATCAGGGTAACCATAGGTTGATATTTGTTCGGCTAAATTACCGTCAGCTTTTTTAAATGTATAGGGTACGGCGCTCAGGCCCTCAAACGCTTTATCGGTGATCTTTAATATCGCAATATCATGTTGTGGCTCGGTGTATAATACTTCGGCTTTGTAGGTGGTACCATCTGCGCTTTGCACAGATACCCCATTGGCACCATTAACAACATGATAATTGGTAGCAATCAATCCATCCGCCGTAATAGCAAAACCTGTAGCGGTTGCGCTGTATTTGTCCGGAGCGGCATTTCCTTTTGCTGATTTTATCGCATTGATTGAACGGCTTATGACTTTATTGTCTTTTTTAAGCTGCTCTACATTATATCTAAGCTGCTCAATTTTGGTATTATCGTTAGTGTTTAACTTACCAGTAAATAGCAACGCAACTAATACACCAAATATAGCTACCGATGCGGCTACCGATATTTTTGAATGATGGTTGCGCCACAACTGCACTATCCATAACGGATGTACCATTAGGTTTTCTTTAAGCGTATGCACATCAATTTCCTGGTGAATTGCATTTAAACGGCTTTCCAGTT
>NZ_JAQBOW010000043.1 GCF_028287845.1 Mucilaginibacter sp. | reverse complement strand
CTTTTATATCAGCGCTTAGTAACATATAACTCACCATGTTTTCAGCAGCTGCATCGGGTGCTTTTACTTCATTATCATCGGTTACCGCTAATGAAAAATTACCTTTTACCGGGTTACCTGTTGCATCTGTTACATATAATTGTAAAGAAACACTATCGCGTGTACCGTAATTTGCTTTGTTGCTGCTCACCTTAATATTTAATTCATCGTTATGATCAATAAATACCATTCGCCTTGTTACAGGCTTATTGGCTGCATCGAGCAAAATAAATTTAGTGACACCTGTGGGAAATACCTTTGTTGATATAACTTTCAGGATGGGTTGATTAACAGAAAATAGCTCTTCGTAATATATACTATCCCTTGCCTGCCCAATTAATGTAAATTTTTTGCCGCTATTCGTTATATCAGCAGTTACAACTACATGTAATTCAAGAGAATCTTTACCCGGTATAGCTGCAACCTGTATGGCTATCCCGCTATTTTTCACCCCCGGAAACGGGTAGCTTTTTGTTACACTATCAGCATAGCTAACTTTTGCCGTATAAGTTTCGCCTGCCTGTGGTATAAATGTAAAAGAGCCCATCCCTTTATGGGTAGATTGAAATGAAGCCACCTGTTGCATAGTACTATTGTAAATCTTCCCTTTTATTTCTGCAACTCCTTTACCCTCCTTATCAATAGCTTTAAAACCAACCAGATTAGGCTGACCCGCTAATAATGAACCGCCCTCGGGCATAAATTGCAAATCGGTATTTGCCGGCGTTGTTAATTGCAGCGGAATAATTATTTTACGCCAGTCGGCATATTTACTGTTATCTTCAGCTTGTATAAACAAGTGTTTGTAATCTTTCTTATCTGGTAATGTAAACTTAAAATTCAAATTACCGTACGGGTCTGTTATTACCTTGCTTTTAACTACAGTACTATTTCTATCAAGCACACTTAGCTGTAAATCTCTAAAACCGATATTTTTGAGAGTCAGGTCGCTAAAATGCAGGCCCAGGTTTACGTTCCTGCTTTTATCTATAGTTTGATGCTTATTTATTAACCAATACTGTTTACCTGTTGGAGCAATAGTTACCTGGCAGGAAAAGAAATGCTCGGGTCCAAAATTCCTCATCCAATTGGTATAGGCATGCACAATATAATTTCCAGGGGATAAGGACTCTTTAAGTACAATGTCGCCAATTGCTAATCCGTTATGAGCTTTTATGGTTTGCCTTTTTACAACCCGGTTACTATCGTTTCGCATTTCAACATACAGCAACCCACTTTGCATTGAAGCCGATAGATTTTCATTTAACAGGTAAGCTTTATACCATATAGTATCGCCGGGTTTGTACCATGCTCTGTCTAAATGCAAATAAAGTTTCTCTTTTTGTGGCAGTTTATACTTTGCATTTAAATCTGCCACCTTATTCTCAGCGTAAGGCTTATCACTTTGTCCAAACACTATAAAAGGTAATAAACTAAAAAATAAATTCAGCATTACAAAATACAGCAAATAAGAGCGGCTCTTATACATGCATTAGTTATTTTCAGGTAATATAATTGGTTGTTGATTTGTAAGAGCTATTCGATTAGCCTACACTCAAATTCGGTCTAAATTAATGAAAAACATTATAAAAAAGCCATACAAACTCATCTTATTAAGCAACAAATTTTGTAAATCAGTTGATTTATAAAATTTGGAAGATAACGTCAGGACGAAAGGATAATTTTCAAAAGAAAGTCAGCGAGGTAAGAATTTTATCACGGTAGGTAAAAGTTAAATTTCAATCTGCAATATAATCCAGTTTCGCATTTTTATAAACCTGTTTTTGTAAATGCATTTTTAGCTTTTTAAAGCTTTGCGACGGACCCTGGGTTACAAACAGATTGGTTATCCAGGCAGGTATGCTGCCACCCGGATCTGCATGAAGTGTGTAAACAACCTTTACCTGCCCTTTACCCGAAGGCGACAACACCCATTTACCTTTAGAGTTAGCAATCCGCACCACTTTGGGTTTTACCGGCACCATATCCGCAACACAAGGGGCATCAATAATTACCACTTTGGTAAAAGCGTCCTGCGATACTTTAAGGTGTGCAATAAAATCGCGGTTGCTAACGGGCCAGGGCATTTCAACCAGCGAGTAATAGTACAACTCTGACGGCGATACCTGTTTTATAATAGTGTTGCCTGCGGTATGATAAAGCCATTCCTCGCTGTTTCTAACATCCATTAATGCCGAGACTACCTGTGATAGTGTAGCATCCAGCTGGCACTCCACTTTTATCGCTTTAATTTTTGAAGTTTCTATATCACGGGTATATATTTTTACCCCGTTGTTATTTTCCTTTAGTTCCCAACCATCACCGGTTTGCGCTAAAGCGCAATTAAAAAACAATAAAAATAGCAGGGTGAGTCTTTTAAACATGGTATGGGATTTTTACGGATGATAATATTTCATCGCTTCCGGCAGATGAGCTTGTATATCGTTAATACGAGTTTGATCTGTAGGGTGTGTACTTAAAAACTCTGGTGTGCTGCCGCTCTTGCTTTGCGCGGCCATACGCTGCCAAAAAGCAATGGCATTATGCGGATCATACCCTGCCATAGCCATAAAGGTAAGGCCCAGCCTGTCGGCTTCCGACTCCTGGCTGCGGGAATAATGCAACAACGCCAGGTTGCCGCCTACGCCATAAAGCTGATTCACGATAGTCTGTGTAGCATCGGACTGATTACTGGTAGCGACACCAACAACCGCTCCTCCCGCCTGGGTAGCCAGTTGTTGTGAAATACGCTCGGCAGAATGACGGGCTATAGCATGGCCTATTTCATGCCCCATTACCGTAGCCAGGCCGGCATCATCTTGGGTAATAGGCAATATACCACTGTAAACAGCTACCTTACCGCCGGGCATACACCAAGCGTTTACCTGGTTGCTTTGTATGAGGTTGAACTCCCATTTAAAATTATATTTGTCGGCATAGCCATTATCGGCCAGATATTTTTCAATGGCGACGGCTAACTGGTTGCCTACCCGCTTAATATGCTGGGCATCGGCAGTATTGTTAATGACTTTGGTTTTAGGGTCTGATAACAGTTGAGAATAGCTGGCCGCGGCTGATTGATTCACCTGTGAATCGCCCACCAGGCTTAACTGCTTACGGCCTGTTAAAGGAACAGTTGCGCAGCCAAAACACACAACAACCGCAGTTATTGTAAAAAAGGACCGGTATTTTTTTATGTTTTGGCTCATTACTTTGAATGATACTTTATAACTCTCTAAATGAATAGCTAAAATCGTTCCAATTAAAACGTCACTCTGCATTATAAGGAATTCCGGTAAGCTTCTTACAATTACATAGCGCATAAAAATAAGAAAGCGCAGGAAAGCACGGCCTCTAAGTTGTATTTATGACTTTGTTTTGATCGAATTTATTGCCACCCCCCTCCCAGAGAGCGATATAAATATACTATTGCCTGTAATTGCTGTAAACGGTCATTCACACTATTTAATCGGGCTATTAATAAGTTTTGCTGTGCAGTAAGTACCTCGGTATAATTTGCAGACCCATACCGCACTAATTGCTGTGTATAATCTACAGATTTTTCAAGGTTATCCAGTTGACTTACCCGTGTAGCTGCTTTTTCGCCCGCTGTTTGGAAAGACATTAACGCGTTAGATACATCCTGACCGGCGCTTAAAACTGTATATTGAAAATTCAAAAGAGCCTGTTGCTGTTGTTCACGGGCAACAATTAATCTTGCTTTATTAACTCCTTTATTAAAAATGGGCTGAGTTATGCCGGCCGTTAAACTCCCGATCAATGACCCCACTCCAAAAAAAGAGACGTAGCTGGAATAGCCGCCTGATCCGCTTAGGGTAATTGATGGATAAAAATAGGTTCGGGCAACATTGGTCAGTTCGTAAGCGTTTCTGAAACTATACTCGGCTGCCATAACATCGGGCCTGTTAGCTAACATTTGGGCAGGTATGCCGGGGTTAAGCATAGCAATTGATTTTTGAGCATCAATTTTTGCACGCATAACCGGGCCGGCCTCTCTGCCCAGCAGTAAATTAATTATGTTTTCTGTTTGCCAGATAGCTTGTTTTAAGTCGGGGATAGTTACTTGAACAGCATACTTACTGGCTTCACTTTGTACAACAGCAGCACCGGTAACAATATCCGCCGTTTTCAAATCTTTCATCGTATTCACAGTAATTTGCCAGTTTGTTACACTTTCTTCTGTAATTAACAATTGCTGATCTAAAGCCATGAGGTTATAATAATTGTTTGCAATATTAGCAATAAGTGCAGTTTGCACAGCCCTTGCATTTGCCGACGATTGCAAAAGCAAGGCTAACTGGGCTTTTTTTGCGCTTTTTAATTTACCCCAAATATCTGCTTCCCAGCTTGCAGTTAGCCCGACTGAGTATATTCGGTTGTTTGTTGTGTTAAAAGCCTGTGGGTTGGATGATCCTGAAACTGTTAAATCAGCAGCTGCATTAATGTCAGGATAATAAGCCAGTTTACTTTGATCAAAATAGGCCTGTGCCTGCCTGGTTACAGAATATGCTTTTTGAAGATCGATATTTCTCCGGATACCTTCTGAAATTAGTTTTTGTAAAATAGTATCGGTAAAAACCTCATTCCAATGAAGTTTAGCAATAGAGTTAGTATCGGTACTATTATAATCTCTAAATAATTGCGCGTTATCAAGCAAGGGTTTTTGATATGGTTTTACCACATGACATGCTGTGAATGTAGCTAATGCCCCTGCAAATAATATAATTTTTATGATATTTTTCATATTGGCTATATGGTTGTATCAGGGTGAATATGATTTGAATTATCAGCAGTTGAATTGTTTTCAGGCACACTGATCTTGGTCTTTTTAACCTTTTCCTGTAAGGTTTGAAAAAGTATAAACAGTACCGGCGTAATAAAAATACCAAATGATGTCCCTATCAACATGCCGCCAACGGCCCCGGTACCAATGGCCCGGTTACCATTGGCGCCGGCCCCGGTGGCTATCATTAGTGGCACTAACCCGAAAATAAAAGCAAACGAGGTCATCAAAATAGGGCGTAGCCTAGCCTGTGCCCCACTTATGGCTGCTTCAACAATACTCATACCGGCCCTTCTTCTTTCGATGGCAAACTCAACAATCAGTATAGCATTTTTTGCCAGGAGCCCAATGAGCATGATAAGGGTTATTTGTAAGTAGATATTATTATTAATACCAAACAGATAAGCAAAAATGAAGGCTCCCGCTATACCGATGGGAATTGTAAGTAAAATTGACAGCGGAAGAATATAGCTTTCATACTGAGCGCTTAATATCAGGTAAACAAATACCAAACAAAGCATAAATATGTATATGCTTTGGCTGTTGCCGGCCAGTTCCTGCCGTGTGATGCCAGAATATTCATAACCATAGCCTTGCGGCAGCTGCTGAGCGGCAACCTCCTGAATGGCTGTTACAGCCTGCCCCGAACTAAATCCTATGTTTGGAGAGCCGTTAACGTTAATGGAAGTAAAAAGGTTGAAACGGGTAATTGCCTGCGGCCCATAATCTTTGGTTAAGTTCACAAACTCCGTAATCGGGATTATGTCCCCGGTTGAGTTTCTTACAAATACCGAGTTCAAGCTTTCCGGTGTCTGCCGGTACTCAGGCGAGGCCTGTACCATAACCCGGTATTGCTGCCCAAATTGGGTAATATTTGAAGCATATAATCCACCAAAATATCCTTGCATAGCACCGGTTATATCTGTAACATTTAAACCTGCCTCTTTAATTTTGGGCACATTTACATTCATTAAGTACTGGGGAAAATTAGGATTGAAAGAAGTTGTTGCGAACTGAATTTCCGGACGTTCGGCAAGTGCCGATAAAAAGTCCTGACTCACTTTATAAAACTGCGCAATGCTGCCCCCTGTTTTATCCTGCAATTGAAAGGCAAACCCGTTAGTAGCTCCAAAACCCTGAATAGTTGGCGGAGCAACAAATTTAATATCAGCTTCAGTTATATCAGCTGCCATGGCAGTCAACTCTTTAATAATTACCTGGATATCTCTTTTTCTTTCGCTCCATGGGATGAGCCGCATTATCACCATGCCATAATTATTTCCATTACCCGAAAGCGGGCCACGCCCATTTACAACCAATATGTTATTAACCTCGGGTATTAACCTGCCAAGAGCTTCAATTTTGTGGGTTACTTTATTTGTCCTGTCAAGTGATGCGCCGGGGGGCAAGCTAATGTTACAGCTAATCGCGCCCAAATCTTCATTAGGTACAAACCCTGTTGGCGTGGCTTTGGATATAAAAAAAAGCAATACAACAAACGTTAAAAGCAATGAAACAGGGATCCATTTTTTACGGCTGAAAAAAGTAACCGCCTGGACATAACGCTTGCTCATCCTGTCAAAGCCGGTATTAAATGCGAGATAAAATTTCTGAATAAAACTTAACTTTTTGTTTTCCTTATCATGCCCTTTAAGAAAAAGCGCGCATAATGCCGGACTTAAGGTAAGCGCATTAATAGCCGAAAGAATAATAGCTATTGCAAGGGTTAAGCCAAATTGCTTATAGAAAATACCGGAAGAACCCCCAATAAAGCTAACAGGTATAAATACGGCCGACATAACCAGCGTTATAGAAACAATTGCGCCGGATATCTCATCCAGTGCATCAATACTCGCTTCCCTTGCAGAATGATAACCCGCGTCAAGCTTTGCATGCACAGCTTCTACAACAACTATGGCATCATCTACCACTATACCAATCGCTAAAATAATGGCGAAAAGTGTGAGCAGATTTATAGTGAAGCCGAACATGTTTAAAAAGAAAAATGTACCGATGATGGCTACCGGAACAGAAATGGCAGGTATCAGGGTTGACCGAAAATCCTGAAGGAAAAGAAATACTACTATAAAAACCAGGACAAAAGCCTCAAACAATGTATGCAGCACTTTATCAATAGAGGCATTCAAAAAATCGTCGGTATTTTGCAATGTCACATATTTTATACCCTTAGGAAAATTTTTAGCGGCTGCTGCCATTGCCTTAACAGTTTCCTGGATAACCTGGTGCGCGTTTGAGCCTGCAACTTGCGAAACATCTATTGAAACGGCCGGATGGCCATTCATTCGGGTAGAAATAAAGTAGTTTAGCGCCCCAAACTCAATCCGGGCAACGTCTCGCAGCCGTAACACCCTGCTCCGGGCGATTGAACGGACAACTATATCGCCAAATTGGGCGGTATCAGCCAATGTACCGGGATATTTAATAACGTATTGAAATGCCTGCCCGCCGCGTTCGCCGAACTGACCGGGGGCTGCCTGTATATTCTGGTCGGCAATGGCGGCTGTTATATCCGCCGGAACGAGGCCGTATGAAGCCATGGCTTGAGTGTTTAACCAGATACGCATAGAGTAATCCATCTGGCTGGGCAAAGAAGCGTCGCCCACACCCTGTATCCTTTTTATAACCGGCAATATATTAATGTCGACATAGTTTTGTAAAAAAGTTTGGTCATAAGCCGGGCTTTCGCTATAAACAGAATAGGTAAGCAAGCTGCTTGTTTGTTTCTTTTGTACAGTTACACCAGCCTTGGTTACTTCTTGTGGTAATAAAGATGAAGCCCTTGATACGGCATTTTGTACATTTACAGCTGCCAAATTTGGGTCGCTGCCAACCTTAAAGCTCACCGTAATATTTGCCGACCCATCATTCCCTGCCGTAGAGGTAAGATAATCCATATTCTCAACCCCGTTAATTTGCTGTTCGAGCGGGATTATTACGGTTTTAAGCACCACATCAGCACTGGCCCCACTGTAAGTTGCCTGCACCTGAACTGTTGGCGGGGCAATCTCAGGGTATTGAGAAATAGGCAGGGTAAACAAGCCTACCAGCCCTACCGTTACGATTATAATAGAAACGACTGTTGAAAGAACAGGACGTTCAATGAATTTTTTTAACATAGTATTGCTATATAAAGCTTTAATATTTACGGATTACGGTATACCGAATCGGCATTCAGCACTTTAGGTTTGATCTGCAGATCTTCCCTTAAAGACGCTATGCCATCAACAACAATTTGTTGCCCGGCTTTAAGACCCCGGCTTATTACATAAAATTGCCCGGTATTTGCACTAATAACTAATTCTTGCGATTTAACTTTATTTGATGCACCAACAACATAAACAAATATTTTTCCCTGTATCTGGTAGGTAGATTTTTGTGGTATTAATATAGCGGTGTCAATAGTAGTTGGAATGCGAACTATAGCACTGCTTCCACTGCGGACCAAGCCTCCCGGATTTTTGAAAGTAGCCCTCAGATTAATGGCACCTGTTTGCGCATTAATGAGCCCACTTGCTGTCTCTATCCTACCTTTGGCAGCAAGTTGCGAACCGTTGGCCAATACAAGTATGACCGGAGGCAATGTTTTCAGTTTTTCTTGCATGGTATTCCCCTTAGCAGCCAAAAAGAAGTCAAGATTTTGTTTCTCGTTAACCGAAAAATAAGCGTATATGCTTTCAATATTTGATACCGTGGTTAGCGGATTAATGGTAGTACTGGTAATCAGACTGCCTATTTTATAGGGAAGTACGCCGATCACCCCATCGGCCGGACTATAAATAGTAGTATAACTTAGATTTATTTTTGCATTATTAAGTGCCGCTTTAGCCTGTGCCAACGCTGCTTGTTTTGATTCCAGAGTGTATTGCGCGGCTTTAAGTTCGTAAGGGCTAACAATATCTTTTTCTACAATAGGCCGTACTTTATCCACCTGCATTTGTGCAGCGTTAACATCAGCTACAGCTATTTTTATATTGGCCTGGGCAGTAGTAACATTCTGCTCATATTGTGGCGCGTTGATCCTGAAAAGCAATTGCCCCCGTTTAACTGATGCGCCTTCATCAATATAAATATTTTCAACATATCCGTCGATTTTGGGCCTTATTTCGATGTTTTGTATACCTAATATAGATGCCGGATAATCAGCGTTGATCTCGGCTTTCCGAGGCGCAAGCTTCATAACCGTGTATATTTTAGGTTGAGTTTGGGCTGATTTAGTTTTTGTACCACCGCATGATGATAAAATTAAAAAAGTTATAAACAACAAAGAAGACAGAAATATTTTAAAATGATTCATAGAATAAAGCTTTTAAAACTGATGACAAAAATTAAGACGAAAAACTTTAAGACTAAATAGTCTGATATGCAGCAACATATATAGAAGGGACCGTATGATAAAGATACGAATAAACAGACTTGAAATTCTTAATAACTAAGAATTAACTAGGCATGGGAGGGCCTCTTAATAAAGGAGATTCTTTGGCAGCAAGACAACTTACCCGGCTCTTAAAAATAAAATATCTGGTTTTATGTTCCTGCTGTAATGGAATACTGAATGTAAAAAGACATTCGGGCGGAAGCGTTACTGGTATAAATTTTTGAGTAAAACACTGCAGTTTAATTAGTTGCTGGCATTCTGTAGCTTTTTTAGGAACATTTGCCCGGTGTTCAATCTTACCTTGAAATAAGTTGGCATAACGCAATATCACCTCTCCCTGCAAGGAAAAGAAAATAAACAAAACTATACTTAACCTACTGATAAATTTGAACGATCTAAACACTTAAACGCTATTAATCATTAATGTAGTAAACTTATTATGCAGCGCAAACAGGAAACCTAAATAAGTTAATTTGTGTGACATAACTAACAAACATCAAACTAAATAATTAAATCTGTTGAAAATTTGAATTGCTAAATATGTTTTGAAAACATTAATGTGGCCGAAGAGGTTAGCTCCTATTTATCAGGAAATTAATTTAATGAGAGCCATAGGTATTCATACTAATGGAGAAATACCCAAAAACCATCCGGAATTATAGTTTAATAATTAAATATTAATTAAAATGTAAACTAAATTGTAATAGATATGTTACAATAACAAATATATAATCAATATACATAAATTATGAAAAAGATCAGTTTAATATTAGTAGTAGCTGGTATAGTTTTGGCTATCCAACCTGTAAATGCCCAAACTACCGACACTTCCAAAAACCACATTCAGATTAAAAAGAAAGTTAAAACCGGCGTAAATGGCCGTAAGGTAACAAAGATAAAAATTGAAGGCAAAGGCAGCCCAGGTGCAATAAGCGATGCTGCTACCGGCGCTGTAACCGGTAACTCACCTGCCCCGGTGGTAGTAACACCGGCACCGGTGGTAGCCCCTACTCCGCCAAATCCTACAGTAGTGATAGTAAGACCAGAACCCGAGGAGAGGCCAACTCAGGCACCTAGCACTGTAACTACTATTACTGAAACCAAACCGGCACCAGTTGTAACTACAAGCTCAACAAGCACCAGGAAAACAACAACAGCTACCCATGTTGTGCATAGCGCAAATGTAAACAGGCCAGCAACACATGTTTATAAGAAAGTTTATAAGAAACCGGCCGTTGCATCAAGCACACAAACAACAACCACTACCACAATAAAGAAAAACTAAAAAGCAAATTTACAACACAAAACACCTTAGTTAAATTTATACCTTAATTGGCTTGATGGTACAATGGCAGTTGTAAATAATTTAGTGACGAATAAAACAGCAGACGGCCTTAACAATATTGTTGAGGCCGTTTTTTGCGCCCGCCCTGAGCCAGGGAAAACCCCATCTATTTATTTCTCAGGTCCGTAGATCAAATATAACTACACCCATCGTAGACAGCCGATAGGCAATTATGGCTAAACATGTTTTTCAAATGTAATAATTATGTTACACAGCAATAATCATTATTGTTATTGAAAACTAATTAATTAATTATACCTACTTTACATAATAGTTAAATCAAATCATTAGCAATTTTGATACCATTTACTATATAAATATTTAATACATAATACTTTATAACTTTTAAAATCTGTGTATGAAGAAAATTTTACTTTTATTTCTTCTGGTAAGTTTTTGCGGCATTATACATGTTATGGCGCAGGCATTAACAATAACCGGACGGATAACCGCAAGCGAAGATGGCAGTGCACTATCCGGAGCAACCATTAAAATTAAAGGCACTCCTAATGGCGTAAGCTCTGGTGCTGATGGAAAATACACCATCAGGGCAAGTACAGGCCAGATATTGGAATTTAGTTTTATCGGTACCCTTAGTGCCCAACGTACCATCGGCACGCAAACTGTCATTAATGTTCAGTTAACATCTAATGCAACCAGTCTTGAAGAAGTTAAGATCGTTACCGGTTTCGGTGTAAAACAGTCCAAACGAGATCTTACATCTTCTACCCAAACCATTACCGGCGCGGCAATTGCCGAAACCCAGCGTGAGAATTTAGTAAACTCATTGCAGGGCCGCATAGCGGGCGCTACAGTAACCAGCACAAGTGGTGTGCCCGGCGCTTCTGCTTCCATCATTTTGCGGGGTATCACTTCTATTGGCGGCAGTAACCAACCCTTATTTGTGGTGGATGGCATCCGCGTAAATAACGATGCAATGAGCCAAGGCGCGCTTGCTTCTAACGGCGATAACCGGCGCGAGGATTTTACCAACCGTATTGCTGATATTAACCCGGATGATATTGAAACGGTTACGGTGCTGAAAGGTGCTGATGCCGCAGCAGTTTATGGGTCGGATGCTGCCGGAGGTGCTATTATTATCACCACCAAAAAAGGCAAAAGCGGCGACGCGGCAATAACTTACAATAATACCTTCAGCTATTCTAAAGAATACCGGTTCCCAAAAATTCAAAATGTTTATGGGCCGGGTACTTCGGGCTATGCCGATCCAACTACGCGTTTGGCATTCGGGCCCGCTTATGCACCCGGAACGCCAACTTTTGATAACCTGAAAAACTTTTTCCAGACAGGTTTATCTCAACTCCATGACCTGTCTTTCTCTGGTGGGAATGATGATGCAAGTTATCGTATATCTACCGAGTACCGTCACACCGGCGGCGTTATACCGGTAGTTTACAATAATAAATTTTCGTTACGATTTGCAGGACAGGCCAAATTAACCCCCAAATTAACCAGCAGCGCGAGTTTTAATTACTTTAATATAGATAATCGAAAAACCAATAAAGGTGATGGGGGTACCTACATTAACGCGCTAACGTGGCCTACTAATGATGATGTTCGTAACTATCTAAATCCTGACGGAACCCGCAGAACTTTATTGCCCGCAAAACTTACCAATATTGTAGCCGATGGTACCATCGATTTTGACAACCCCCTTTGGGATTTGCATAACAATATTAGCGAAGACAAAACCAACCGTATGATTGGCAATTTTGACCTTTCTTATGATCCGGCCAGCTGGTTAAATTTAAGGGGGCTGTTTGGTGTGGATTTTTACACCACGCAGGGTAATAATTTCCTGAGCCAGTACAGTAATTCTTACCAAAATGCTATTTCGAACACCTTTGCGTCTACCAATGGTATTTCTACCGGCGGTATCATTGATAATTATGACGATAATAACCTGGTGCTTAACGGTTCGTTCTTCGCCACCTTAAAGCATAACTTTGGCGATTTCCGTGCAACGCTGGCTGCAGGTGCCGAGATTTATGATTATAAGGATATTACCAACGGTCAGTATGGTGAAAGATTCCTCCAGCCTGATTTTAATACCATAAATAATACTACACCAACCTCACAACGGGCCACAACCAATTATTCAGAAACACGGCGCATCGGCGAAATTGTACGTTTCAGTGTAGTTTATAAAGAACTGATCACCATTAACGCGACCGGTAGAAATGATTATTCTTCCCGTTTGGCAGGCACAGCGAAAGACTCTTACTTTTATCCATCAGCAGGCATAGGATTTAACTTTTCTGAACTGCCAGCATTAAAAGGCAACAAGATTTTATCATTTGGTAAAATACGCTTCTCGTATGCCGGTGTAGGTAAGGACCCCTTTGCACCTTATAAGATACAATCAAGTGTCATTCAACAATCAACCACTGGTGGTGGTTACGCCTATGACGTGACCGGTAACAACCCTACCCTTAAGCCGGAGAAAGATTACCAAATGGAGCTTGGTACAGAACTGCAGTTTTTTGACGGACGTTTAGGCGCTGAAATTAATGTTTACAAGTATCGCGCAACCAACCAGATATTTGACCCCCGCATTAGTTACGGATCAGGTTACATACTCGAATTAGTTAATGGTGGCGAAATTCAGAATAAAGGGCTTGAAATTGAGCTGAATGGTACTGTAATTAAATCGACCGATTTTTCATGGAAGCCATTTGCTAACTTCTTTTTAAATCGGGGTAAAGTAATTAACCTTGGCGCATTACCTGAGTATTATAATTCTGACACCTGGTTATACGCTAACGCGCGTGCAAGTATATTCCCGGGCAGCAGCTTAATGAATATTGCAAGCTACAGCTATGCACGCAACAATAAAGGGCAGATACTGGTAGATCCATCTACCGGCATGCCTATATCTAACGGTACGTTTGTAACAGTGGGCGACCGTCAGCCTCAGTTCACGCTGGGTTTTGGCAATAATTTCACCTATAAAAACTTTGCCTT
>NZ_JAQBOW010000075.1 GCF_028287845.1 Mucilaginibacter sp. | reverse complement strand
CGTCACCTTGTAATCTGTGTACAAAGATCTGCTGGTCTTTAGCAACCTTAAATTGCTGTCCTGCTATACTTACTATTGCGTACATGGTTTGTTAATTAATGTTTTAAAATTCGAGGTGCAAATATAGATATTACATTTTCAATATGCAACACACCTTTTACTTTTTCTGATCACCCTCTTCCCGGTTCAATACCTGGTTTATTTCTTTTATTAGTCCTCGGTTAGCATCTATTAGTCTTGGATCGCCATCAAAGTTCTCGTCAAATACTACTTTTTTTCTTTTGTGTTTGTATTTATACTCAATAATGTAGCGCACAGGTTGTTTACCAGTTTTTACAGTATCACCGGTTTCATTCTCCGGAAAATCCCAAAAACCCAACTCTGCAGCTTTGTGGTGCAGATAAAGCAGGTCTTTATTCGTTAAAAGCAAATGTATCTTCACCAACGAGTCGTGATTGTTTAGATATTGATAATTACCTGTTTTTGAATCATATTTATTAAGCAGGCTATCGCGGGTACCATATTGAATACTAATTGAATCAAAATCTGTGAACCTGTATGGCGCATTTTTTAGCATATGATGATAGTAATACAGGCAGTAAAACAAAAACGGCAACACAATACTCAGCACAAGAAATATTCTTTTAGGGTTAGAAAGTTTAAAACCTATATAAGCCATGGGGGTTAATTAGTGATTTTTGAATGAGTGAATTATAATAAATCTTCGACAGGGATAGGATTTCCATCGGAAAGTTCGCCTTCCCATTTGCTAACAACCCCGGTAGCTATCGCATTACCTAAAACGTTTGTAGCAGAACGGCCCATATCCAATAACGGATCAATACCAATTAAAAGTGCAAGCCCGGCCTCGGGGATACCAAACATGGCTATTGTACCGGCAATTACCACTAACGATGCGCGCGGCACACCTGCAATTCCCTTACTAGTTAACATTAAAGTTAACAACATGGTAAGTTGCTGGGCGATTGATAAGTGTATACCGTATGATTGTGCCAGGAATAACGATGCGAAAGTCATATACATCATAGAACCATCCAGGTTAAACGAATAACCCAGCGGCAGCACAAAGCTTACAATTTTATTACTACAGCCAAAACGCTCCATCTCTATCAACACACGCGGATAAGCCGCTTCGCTGGTTGAGGTGCCGAAAGCAATCAGCATGGCATCTTTTATATTATTTACCAGCGTAAATGCCCTGCCTTTTAGAACAAAAAATCCAGCCAGAATAATTACCAGCCAAAGTATAATAAGCGAGATGTAAAACTCGCCGATAAATATGGCATAGGTTGATAATATCCCAACACCTTGTTTAGCAACTATAGCAGTAATTGCTCCAAATACCGCTAACGGGGCCAGCTTCATTACGTAACCGGTAATTTTTAAAATAACGTGAGCAATGGCATCGAAAGCTTTTACTACAATATGGCCCTTTTCGCCAATTGCAGCAGTGGCCACTCCAAAAAATAAGGCAAAAACAACTATTTGCAGTATCTCATTGTTAGACATTGACTCAAAAAAGCTCTTTGGGAACACATGACTGATGAAATCTTTTAAGGAAAGCGACGTTTTTTGTATCTCTGAACCTAAATGACTGTCGGGTAGCATCAGGTGCATTTCGCGGCCCGGTTGAAATAAATTAATCAATATCATCCCCAATAACAAGGAGATCAACGTAGCGCTTAAAAACCAAAGCAGGGTTTTGCCGCCAATGCGGCCAACTGCTTTAATATCGCCAACTTTAGCCACACCAACTACTAACGTGGTGAACACCAACGGCGCTACTATCATCTTTATCAACCTCAAAAACACATCACTTAAAACAGTGAAATACACTACTTTATCCTCACGTATAGCATCATTTACTTTACGTATTTTGGCTTGGGCTATACGTTGTGATTTTAGTTCCTTGAAATTTGCTGATGTACTGTCTTTTAATAGAACCAGTTTGTTATCAATAATTTTGATGGCGGTTTCGGCCGCACCAACTTTGTTATTATAGGTATTAATTACATTTGCATTGTAGATGTAACCAACTATCACACCTAAAATAAGTGCGATAAAAATATAGAGCGTAAGTTTATTTTTTTGCATCGCTAAATATAAGACGGCTAAACTAAAAGTATTTACTATTTTGTTAAAAATATTCAATCTAATATAATGAGCACCGCCACCTATGGCTTACAGGATATAAAAAAAGAGTTGCAGCACCTATCGGGCCCCCAAATTGCCGACTTATGTTTGCGATTGGCGCGTCATAAAAAAGAGAATAAAGAGCTGCTTGCCTATTTATTATTTGAGGCTGATAACGAAGCGGTTTTTATTGAAAAAATAAAAGCCGAGGTCGGGTTTATATTTAGCCAATTGCCTGTAAGAAGTTATGAAACGGCCAAATATCTTCGAAAAATATTAAGACTACTTAGTAAGTATGCCAAATTCATGGTTTCAAAGGAAGCTGAGATTACCTTACTTTTAAATTTTTGTACTAACTATTTGCAATATGCCGACAGGCGTGCAACTTATAAACCCCTACGACTTATTTTAACCCGACAACTGGAAAAGATAAAAACATTGATAGGCAAATTACACGAGGACCTGCAATTTGATTTTAGCAATGACTATAATTTATTGCTGGATGATGCCGAAAAAAAACTCATCTGGTTTAATAAGAATATTTTCTTGTTGTAACATTCCCCCTATCTTCGCATCTAACAACAAACTAATCCTGCACGTGGCTGATAAAGAACTTGTCTTTAAGCAAATATTTGAAGCTAATTCAAAAAAAATCTACCATTTGTGCTATGGTTACACGGGTGATGATGATGCTGCGAACGACCTGTTACAAGAAACATTTTTAAAAGTTTGGCAAAACCTTGATAAATTTCGTAACCAGGCAATGATATCAACCTGGATATATCGTATCGCAGTAAATACCTGCCTTACGTATCTAAGATCAGAAAAACGACAAGCAAAGGAAGAACTTACACCACAGATAGCCGAAACAAAAATGGAAGAAGTATCTGATAAGAACGAGCAGGTTACATTACTATATAAGTGTATATCAAAATTAGAAGAATCAGAAAGAATAATAATAACTATGGTGCTGGATGAAATGCCTTACCCCGAAATAGCAGAAATATCAGGCATATCTGAAGGAAATTTGCGGGTTAAAATTTTCCGCATTAAACAAAAATTGACAGAATTATATAATCAGTATGAAAGACTTTGATCATTTAATGTCGGTTTGGCAGGAACAGCCAAAAAAAGATCAGCTTTCTGTGGACGATGTGCTGAAGCAGGTGAAGAAGGGAATGAACAGTATTAGCAGGAAATTGCTATGGAATATTACCAGCATGGGCTTATCTTTTGCAGGATTGCTTGTGGTGATGTTGTTTTTTGTTTTTAACTCATGGGTAACTTATTTAGGCATAGTTATTATAATGGTTACCATGATATTGTATGTAATGATGATGGTAAGGGATTACCGCATTATAAGCAAACAGGATGTAACTATTAACCCTGCAGATTATTTGCAAGACTTAAAAGTATATCAAAAAAACCGCGCCGCGGTTTATGGCTGGTTATACTACCTATATGTTATATTAATAAGCACCGGTTTGTTACTATACTTTTTTGAAGTATTACAAAGCGCATCGGCAACGTTTAAGGTAGTGGCGTATGGTTTAACAATTGCCTGGTTAATGTTCTGTACTTTTTATTTAAGGGGCCGTTTTGTTAAAGCCGAACAGGAAAAACTCAACCTGATGATTGACCGCCTTATTCGCCTGCAAAATCAGTTTGATTAATTATTTTTTGTTTGTGGTTTACTAAAATCTGCATAACTTCTTTTAATATAGATCATCATATCATAAGTCGTCATCGTTCTTGCCTGAGAAACTGACGGACTGTATCTCACCATAAACTCTTGTAACGAGTCCCCTTTCAGTGGCGTTAAAGCCTGTATCTTTTCCTTCGAGAACATACTAAATATAAAACCATCCTGCTCATCCCTTATCAGTGCCTTTTGCAGCGTAGTTGTCTTGTTCTTTTTAAACAGGCTAGCTAATTGAAAAACATCTATACCTACCAACTCACTCGTATTATTGGGCCTGCCTGTATTTACATACGGCGATCGATTAACAAAAATGCTTTTTGCACCAGGGGCCTTGTAATTAAAAATCCTTGCAAATTCCCGGCGGTTGTCTGCCGAGTCTTTTTTATAATTACGTATCCCTCTAATAGATACTTCATTCAATAAGATATTAACTGATTGCAGGTAAATGGTAGTTGGTATTAAACCGCTCCCTACTCCAAATTTATATGTTTTATAGCCGATATGGGTAATAGTTATAGTATCGCCGACCGGAGCGTAATTTAAACTAAAACTTCCGGTTGACGAGGTGAAGCCTACTCCCCTTTTAGATACCAAAGCAGCATTTGTTACCGGCAACTTTGTAATTAAATCTAATGCAGTCCCGTTTAATTGTTGTGCACTAAGCCTGCCGGTAAAAGATAGCAAAATCAATATACCGGCAAGCCTCATGCAGTGATAGGTTTGGTTTAAATTTCAGTCTAAAATAAAATATATCATTCTGAATATTAAAACTTTAACATTACTTAACATTACAGCATTAACTTGGTAGTGATTGCATCTTATTCTTAATAATTATCGTTGTTAATTTTGTATTTTTCTTCATTGTGGACAGCATAAAATTGTATTTAACATAATTTAACCCCCACCTAAAAATCTACCATAAAACCAATGCGCATTTTTTATATTTTTGCATGGGTTTGAAAAAATTAGGGCATCAGCCCCAACCCTATCACTTGTCAATGGATATATCAGTTGTAGTACCACTTTATAACGAAGTTGAATCATTGCCCGAGCTTACCTCATGGATAAGCCGTGTTATGGATGAGAATGGCTTTTTGTATGAGATTATATTAATTGACGATGGCAGTATAGACGGCTCATGGGATATGATTGCTAAACTGCGTTTAAATAATCCTTTTATAAAGGGTATTAAATTCAGGCGCAATTATGGTAAATCTGCTGCTTTAAATGTTGGTTTTGATGCTGCCCAGGGTAATGTGATAATAACGATGGATGCAGACTTACAGGACAGCCCTGATGAAATTCCGGAGCTGTATCGCCGTATCGTCGAAGAAAAATACGATCTTATATCTGGCTGGAAAGCTAAAAGGTATGACCCTATAACTAAAACCCTTCCCACAAAACTATTTAATTCTGCCACGCGCAAAATGTCGGGCATAGATAACCTGCACGATTTTAATTGCGGTTTAAAGGCTTATCGTAAAGCGGTAGTAAAAAACATAGAGGTTTATGGCGAAATGCACCGATATATACCGGTTATTGCCAAGTGGGCCGGGTTTACCAAAATTGGCGAGCAAGTAGTAGAACACCGTGCACGTAAATATGGCACAACAAAATTTGGCATGAGCCGTTTTGTAAATGGCTTTTTAGACCTGCTTTCGATATTTTTTGTTGGCAAATTTGGCAAACGCCCCATGCATTTTTTTGGGGCTATGGGCAGTTTAAGTTTTCTTGCCGGGTTAGTTTGTGCAATCTGGATAATCAGCGAAAAGCTTTATGATATATCCCATCACATAAAAATTACGCGTGAAGTAACTGCGCAGCCTTTATTTTATATAGCACTGGTAGCCATTATAATTGGCTCGCAACTGTTTTTAACCGGCTTTGTTGCCGAATTGGTTGCCCGCAGCGCCCCCGAGCGGAATAAGTACCAGGTAGAGGATGTTATTTAATTTGATAATTTGAAAGTGCGGCAATTTGAAAATGTATTTCGTTTAAAAGAACTGCCGCTCCAGACAATTTTCAAATATTCAAATTATAAAATTTTCAAATAACAATGTTTTTTTCCATCATCATACCTTTATATAACCGCCCGCAGGAAATTAAAGAACTGCTGCAAACGCTTACGTTGCAGAGTTATAAAAACTTCGAGGTATTGGTTATTGAAGATGGATCTGTTAATGACGCGGAAGAGATAGTAAAAAGCTTTGCCGGCCAACTGGATATAAGATACTTTGTAAAAGAAAACGCAGGCCAGGGTTTTGCCCGAAACTTCGCTTTTGAACGTGCCAAAGGCGATTATTTTATCATATTCGATTCTGATTGCCTTATTCCTGAAGATTATTTAGAAATCGTTAACAACTCATTAACAAAAAACTGGCTGGATGCCTATGGCGGCCCGGATGATGCGCACGCTTCGTTCACCCCTACCCAAAAAGCCATTAGCTATTCTATGACCTCGCCTTTTACAACCGGTGGTATACGGGGCAATAAAAAAGGAATTGGCCAGTTTCATCCACGTAGCTTTAATATGGGTATATCAAGACAGGTATGGGAAAAAGCAGGCGGCTTTATCATTACCCGCCTTGCCGAAGATCTGGAATATAGCATCCGTATCCACTCCATGGGTTTTAAAATAGGTTTAATTCCTGATGCCAAAGTTTACCATAAACGCCGCACCAACTTCTTGCAATTTTATAAACAGATACATTTTTTTGGCCGGGCGCGTATTAATGTTTATAAGTTTCATCCTACTCAACTAAAATTAATACATTTTTTTCCGGCTTTTTTTACCTTATCGTTATTATTTACAGCTATTTCTAATATATTTAACTGGCAAATAGCTGTAGTATGCAATGTTATTTTAGCGCTTATTATTTTGTTGATATTTTTCCACGCGTGGATTAAAAATAAGTCGGTAAAAATTGCATTTTTGAGCTTGATAGCTTCCTTCATTCAATTAACTGCTTATGGCCTTGGTTTTATGCAAGATTTTTGGAAGCGGATAATATTAAAAAGATCGTAAATAATATATGTATCATCCCTTTTCTGTTACAGAGACCACTAAAACTGCCTGGACTATTTTAAAGAAGAACTTTATAACTATAATTGTTTATTCATTTATATCGTTTTTGCTGCTATCTATTTTAGGGATCATAACTGAATATTTAATTTCACCGGAAGCCTTTTGGGGAAAAATGGCTGTGTCGTTTATAATGATATTTATACAAGCCTACACTACACTTGGCCTTTATAAACTTATATTTACTGTAATTGACAGTGAATATTACGAATTTGAATTCAGGCAGGTATTACCGGCATTTAAAGGTATAGTAAGTTATCTTGTGGTAGTGTTCTTTATCGCATTTTTGATTACTACGTTTCATTTTTTAATGGTGCGGTTAAATGACTATCCTAACATCCAAACCTTACTTGAAAATATTGCCGCAATATTTACCCTTTACATTGCCTTGCGTGTTATGTTCTTTATCACGTTTATAGTTGATGATCAGTCGGGCGCTATTGAGTCTATACGTCAAAGCTTCCAGCTTACTAAAGGCTATTTTTTTAAAGTATTAATAATGCTGGGCATAATCTTATTATTTATTGCGCTTCCGGC
The DNA here is from genome assembly GCF_028287845.1 of Mucilaginibacter sp. Classification (GTDB taxonomy): domain Bacteria; phylum Bacteroidota; class Bacteroidia; order Sphingobacteriales; family Sphingobacteriaceae; genus Mucilaginibacter. Next base: position 1,103 of record NZ_JAQBOW010000075.1, on the reverse strand, counting down.
TGCATTGTCACAATATGACGGGTTTGGATTTATATCAATTGCCATTATATTTACCTACCCTTTTGTTAATATTATATTAGCGGTAACTTACCGCAAGCTTGTTTATAGCCACCTGGATGTAGACGATGATATTGCTGAAACTAATTAAGCCATGAGTTTAAAAGCTCTGTTAAGCAAGGTATTCGCGGCGTGGGTTAATACAGACTTGAACCGCATCCGCAAAAACGCGGTAACATTGCAGCAAAAAACTTTTGAGCAATTACTTGATAAAGCAAAAAACACAGCGTTTGGTAAAGATCATGAGTTCGCTCAAATAAAAACATACGAAGATTTTAAAAAATGCGTGCCGATACGCGATTATGAAGAGCTTAGCTCCTACATCAAACGCGTAGCCAACGGCGAGGAGAATGTGCTTTGGCCGGGTAAACCAACTTATCTTACTAAAACGTCAGGGACTACATCGGGCGTTAAATATATCCCCATAAGTAAGGAAAGCATGCCCGAGCATATTAAGGCTGCTCGAAACGCACTATTAAGCTATATCCATGAAACCGGTAAAGCCGATTTTTTAGATGGCAAAATGATATTCTTACAAGGCAGCCCGGTGCTATCTGAAAAAGCGGGAATACCAACCGGCAGGCTATCGGGTATTGTGGCGCATCATGTGCCCGCCTATCTGCAAAAAAACCGATTGCCAAGCTATGATGTAAATTGTATAGAAGATTGGGAGCAAAAGGTTGATGCTATTGTACGCGAGACGGTTAATGAAGATATGCGCCTTATATCCGGCATACCACCCTGGTGTCAGATGTATTTCGATAGATTATCGACAGTTTCGGGTGGAAAACAGCTTCAAGATATCTTCCCTAACTTTAAGCTGTTTGTATATGGTGGTGTAAATTTTGAGCCTTACCGTGCACGTATGCAGGAAAGTATTGGCTTTGCTATTGATTCGATAGAAACTTATCCCGCATCTGAAGGCTTTATAGCTTTCCAGGATTCGCAAAAAAGTAAAGGGTTATTATTATTGGTTGATTCGGGTATATATTATGAGTTTATTCCAACCGATGAGTATTTTAATGAAAATCCAACGCGTATTTGCT
>NZ_JAQBOW010000157.1 GCF_028287845.1 Mucilaginibacter sp. | reverse complement strand
CTTGCTGGTTTTCAATGGTCATATTAGTGACAATCAGTTCTTCTTTTAAACTGTCAGCCTTATTTTCAAATCGTTTGATTTGTTCATTATGGGCATCTTTTGTACCCTCCAGCCTGGCTAATTTTATTTGTAACTGGACTATACTTTCATTCTTGAGCGACAGTGTTTTTTCAAGACTATCCGTTTTTTGAGTTAGCATCTCAATTTTTTCTTTTTTGCTTTGCGCACCTGCGCTTATTATTCCCGATACTACCATGCCAATCATTAAGATGACTACCTTTCCCTTTTTCATTTTAATTAAATTTAATTGCCAAACATTAAGTTATATATCTATTTAGATAAGTTAGCGTATCAAAATTGTTTAAATGAGGGGAAAGTATCGGATACTAATTGAAAGCAGATTACGGGGAAGCTTCTTGTATATTATACATTTAAGAAAAATAATTGTTTATGAATTTATAAATTTTTATCACTTTGCCCAGACGGATGGGAATCATCTTTAAAGGGAATCAATATAAGTCCGATTATTAAAATCATCATTCCCACTATTGTATAAAATATTTTTTTCATGACCAATATTTAAGTATTCAGTATTGCTGTTACTGATACAGCTCCAAATCTCAAAAAGATCAATGTTAAGAAATGTTAAAAGCGACATACCGCTGCCATTTTATGTTATCGGGTTGATTTTCTGCGAAGAAACTATGGGCGAGTAATATTATCTATAAGCATTTGCCCTTTGTGACAGGATAAGATTGTGCAAAAAAAGGAGGGTGGGTAAAAAGAAAAAAAGAAGCAAAAAAAAGAAAAATAGGCTCTTTTAAAGTAGGACGGGTCACAAGCAAAAAAAGTGTTTCATCAGGTGTTTCACCCCAATTTTGCAAAAATAGACAAAACAACATAAGGTGTTTATTATAAGATATTTATCATGGTTTACCTAAAGTATTTGTACTGTTTCATGGTGTTTCACTCATTTTGTCAAATTGCTATATATCAATAGGTTAACCTAAAAGAGTGTTTCATGTGTTTCATTAATTTGTGAAACACTTTGCTGTAAAAAAAATAGTTAGATAAACATAAAAAAAGCGGAATAACCTTAGGTTATCCGCTTTTAGTGACCCGGGAGAGGATCGAACTCTCGACCCACTGATTAAGAGTCAGTTGCTCTACCGGCTGAGCTACCGAGTCATTTTTTTTACCGGGTTGCAAATATAGTGGAATATATTAAAATGCCAATTCTTAAATAATACTTATTACGTTATGCCATAGCGTAAAGCTCGTCTTTTTGTTTTTGTACGGCGTCGCTGTTAATATATTCGTCGTAGGTCATCAGCTTGTCTATAATGCCGCCCGGTGTTAATTCAATTATGCGGTTGGCAACAGTTTCAACCAGCTCATGATCTCGCGAAGTAAACAGAATAGTGCCCCTAAAGTCTTTCATGCCGTTGTTTAACGCGGTGATAGATTCCAGGTCGAGGTGATTTGTAGGCTCGTCAAACATCAGCAAATTGGCAGATTGCAGCATCATGCGGCTAAACATACAGCGCATTTTTTCACCACCTGACAGAACGGTACTTTTTTTCAAAACTTCCTCGCCCGAAAACAACATACGGCCCAAAAATCCACGAATAAACTGATCATCCTTTTCGCCCGGCGAGTACTCGCGCAACCAGTCAATCAGGTTATCATCTTTACCTTTAAAGTATTCGGTATTATCCATCGGGATATCGGCAGGGTTAATGGTTACGCCCCATTTAAACTCGCCTTTGTAGTCTTTATCCTTGCCGGTTAATATATTGTAGAAAGCGGTAGTAGCTAAGCTATTGTTTGATAGGACAGCAATTTTATCGCCCTTGTTTACCATTAAGCGGATGTTGTCAAACAATACTTCGCCGTTTAATTTCTTGCTTAGGTTCTCTATCTGTAGTATCTGATCGCCTGCTTCACGGCCAAGGTTATTAAATATAATACCCGGATATTTACGGTTTGATGGTTGTATCTCGTCAAGATTGATCTTATCTAATGCTTTTTTACGACTGGTAGCTTGTTTTGATTTTGATGCATTGGCACTAAACCTGCGGATAAACTCCTGCAACTCTTTAACCCTATCCTCTGTCTTTTTATTCTGATCAGACCGTTGTTTTAAAGCCAATTGGCTCGACTCATACCAGAACGAATAGTTACCCGTGTAGATACTCATTTTAGCAAAATCAATATCAACCACATGCGTACATACTGTATCTAAAAAGTGTCTGTCGTGTGATACTACTAATACAATAGCTTCGTAGCTTGCTAAGAAATCTTCCAACCAGCTTACGGTGTGGATGTCAAGATCATTGGTAGGCTCATCCAGTAATAATATATCCGGGTTGCCAAAAAGGGCCTGGGCTAACAGCACGCGTACCTTTTGCGTATTGTCAAGATCTTTTACTAACTGATAATGAAATTCTTCTTTAATGCCCAGGTTGCTTAATAGGGTAGCGGCATTGCTTTCTGCGTTCCAGCCATCCATTTCGGCAAACAGGTTTTCCAATTCGCCGGCACGTTCGCCATCAGCATCAGTAAAATCTTCTTTAAGATATATGGCGTCTTTCTCTTTCATGATGGCATACATTTCCTTATGGCCCATCATTACGGTTTCAATAACAGTAAATTCATCAAACGCGTAGTGGTTCTGGCTTAAAACAGCCATACGCTCGCCGGGAGTAAAGCTTACCTGTCCGCTGGTAGGATCAATTTCGCCTGAAAGGATTTTTAAGAAGGTAGATTTACCTGCACCATTGGCACCAATAATGCCATAGCAGTTGCCTTGTGTAAATTTTAAGTTAACGTCTTCAAATAAAGTACGTTTACCGTAACGTAAAGATAGATTGGATACCGAGATCATGCTGCACCTGTAATTTGCCGCAAAATTACGGTTTTTTAGTGATTAGTTACCTAAAGATTAGAGATTAGTTATTAAAGATTGGTTTTATTATTATTTGGTTAAAGCGCTCCTTAATGCAATAGTTTGGTGGTCGGCCAATTTTTGCAATGGGCCCGATGCCATCATTTTCATCATCATATTCAGATCGGCATTAATGGTAAAGGTGGCTAAGGTGCCATTACTATCAGGGGCTAAATTCCAGTAAAGCTTAACAGCAAAAGGTGGTTTGCCGGTGGCTATAATATTGATAGATCTGTTTTCAACTCTTTCGATAATTTGCAGGGAAAGCTGCACCATATTTTGTATACCAAAATGGGCCTCATCAACAGTTGATGTCCAATCCTGCACACTATCAGGCATTAATTGCTGGTGATTATTAAAATCAGACAGATACTGATAGACATCACTTACAGGCTTATTTATATTTATTTTACTTTCAAAAGTACTCATGGTGGTAGAGATTGGAGGTTAGTTAATTAGAGATTAAGCTTGTTTTTATAAACGATTATACTAACTCAAAATTGCTAACTGCTCAGGTTCCCCATGTTGACGGGCTTTCGCGCCATTCTCTTAGTACCTCAACATCTTTACGTGAGATATATTGGTTCTGTTCCGCATAACTTAGTAAAGCTGTATAGTTTGATAAGGTAATGTATGGGCAATTGGCTGCTTTAAAATTTTCTTCGGCAATGTCAAATCCGTAGCTAAAAATAGCTGCCAGCCCGGCAACATCATAACCTGCATCACGCAATGCGCTAACGGCTTGTAAACTGCTATTGCCGGTAGATATCAAATCCTCAACAACAACAACTCTTTTGCCTGTTAATATATCGCCTTCTATCAAATTACCTGTACCATGATCTTTTGGTTTAGCGCGGACGTAAATAAATGGTAAGCCCAATTCTTGCGCTACCAGTACGCCTTGCGGTATACCGGCTGTTGCAACACCTGCAATACAACCTACAGACCCAAATTTTTCCTGTATAACAGTAGCTAACTGCTGCCTTATATAAGTGCGGATAGTTGGATGTGAAAGCGTTATACGATTATCACAATAAATAGGCGATTTCCACCCCGATGCCCACGTAAAAGGATTATTAGGTTGTAATTTAATTGCTTTAATTTGCAACAGAAATTCCGCTACCTGTTGTTCGGTTTCAGTAGTATTAAACATGGCTCAAAAATACAGAATTTATATTAACCAAAAGGTTATCTTATTAACAGAATCTGAACCGAAGAAATCAGAGCATTATCAAAAGATTGATAGCCAGGCATTTGATCTTAAAATAATTTACACCTGGATACTGGCGCACAAGAATGATCTGTTTTACATATTGTGTAAGGATGCAAAATCATTCCTGAAACAAATTAAGCAAAGCGTTAATGTTATTGAGGCCGCAGGCGGTTTGGTGAAGAATGAAAACAAGGATCTTTTGTTTATCTATCGTAACGATAAATGGGATCTGCCGAAAGGCAAAATAGAAAAAGGCGAGACCATTAAGGAGGCCGCCGTACGCGAAGTAGAGGAGGAGTGCAATATTGTAGTAAGCAAACGCGGCGATAAAATATGCAAAACCTACCACGTATATATCTACAAAAACGAAGTGGTTTTAAAGAAGACCCACTGGTATAAAATGAAGGCCAAAGGGCAAAATAAACTAAAACCTCAAATAGAAGAAGGTATAACTGATGTACGCTGGTTTAAACCTAATGACATTGACGCTATTTTAACCAATACCTTCCCATCTATTTTAGATGTACTGGCAGCGATGGACTTGATTACAGAAAAGCCAAAGCTTCTTTCGGAATAAACTGCGTTACATCGCCGTTATAACGCAGTATTTCGCGCACAATGGTTGAACTGATAGACGAATAACCCGGTTTACTTACAATAAATATACTTTCAATATCGGGCGCTAAAGAGTGGTTCATTTGGGCGATAGCTTTTTCGTATTCAAAATCTGATACGGTACGAATGCCACGGATCATGTAGGCGGCACCAATACTTTTGCAGAAGTTAACAGTAAGCCCCTCGTAGGCTATTATATGTATTTTGGGTTCCGTATCAAAAACAGCGCGCAGCATTTTCTCACGGGTTTCAATACTTAAAAAGCCGGGTTTGGTACTGTTGGCACCAATGCCAATATATACTTTATCAAACAAGCCTACCGATCTTTTCACAATATCAACATGAGCTTTGGTAACCGGATCAAATGATCCCGGGAAAAGGGCTATTTTCATGATTTGCTGTATTTTACGTAAAGATAAAGCTAAAAGATCAGTTCTGTTTTATATTTTGTATAAAGCCATAATGTTTAATGCCCGGCTTATTATTAGGTATCTGATCAAAGGCCTGGTAAAGAATATACTTTTTATTTTGATCAATACCTTTAAACATACTGCCGATTACTTGTTGTATAGCATTGTTCTCTGCTTTTAAAGCAACGCTATCCGTAAGTTTAATGGTCGACTTATATTTTATCAACGGAAATATGCCCTCATGCCCGGCCTCGCCAATAAACTGGGGTTCTACAGAAAAAATTTGGGGTTTAGTTGTAACCTGGTCAATAACTACCGGGAACCTAAAACGGTTATTTGCTTCGTTTAAAATTGTAGCAGAGAAAATTCTCATTGTATCCTCATGGGTATATT
>NZ_JAQBOW010000143.1 GCF_028287845.1 Mucilaginibacter sp. | reverse complement strand
ATGAGTATTTTTATGGACCTGTTTTTCCGGCAATTATAGCGCCGTCTGCATTGCTTCCCCATGCCTGGGGTTTTTTACTATGGGAACTGGTAAATGCCTTCGCTATTTTAATAGCCATACACTTGCTACCATTTACTGTCCGGCAAAAAAGCCAGTTGCTGCTTTTATGTGCTATAGAATATGCCAACTCGGTTTTTTATATGCAGTTTAACCCTGCAATAACAGCCATGATCATACTTAGTTTTATATTGGTCGAACGCGGGAAGGAGCAATGGGCCACACTATTTATCATATTGGGCTTCCTCATAAAATTATACCCTATTATTGGGTTAACGTTCTTTTTATTCTCGAAAAACAAAGGGAGATTTGTGCTATGGTCGGCAATATGGCTGGTAGTGTTTTTTGTTTTGCCGATGTTTTTAAGCAGTCCATCGTTCGTTATTAATTCCTATCCGCAGTGGCTTACCGCTGTACATGGTAAGGTGGGCCTTAATGCCTATTTCGATTCCCCGCAGGACATTTGCGTAATGGGCGTAGTAAGGCGCATTACCGGGAATATCAATATCCCTAATGCGCCATTTATAGCTGTAGGAGCTTTGCTGTTTGCATTGCCGTTATTGAGGTTCAGCCAGTATAAATCGTTTAAATATAGGGCACAGGTATTGGCATCTGCATTAATATTTATCGTAATATTTAGTACTGGGGCCGAGCATCCAACCTATATAATTGCCGTAGCCGGCGTATTTATATGGATGCTGATACAGGATAAACCATATACAACAACTAATATAATTTTCCTGGTTTTGGTATTGGTAGTAACCGGTTTAGGGTTAACAGATGCAGTACCTAAATTTATAAGGCAGCCTTATATTGCCCGCTACTCGGTAAAAGCATGGCCGGTAATTATAATTTGGGTGAAGATAGTTTATGAGTTGTTATTTAAAAACTTTGTAGCAGAGGAGCATTCAAAGATCAATCAGCAAGTGTTAGAGATTAGAGATTAGAGATTAGAGATTAGAGATTAGAGATTAGAGATTAGAGATTAGAGATACATTATGTTAAGCAGGGTTGTCAATTTATAACCGATAGGCCTAATCTTTAATCTCCAATTAACTAATCTTTCGTCCCCTGTACCTGTTTAAAGTAAGCTATCAGCTTATCTATGTTGCTGAGGCCGAATTTTTTGGTTTGTATTTTTTCAACAACATCGGGTTCGTCGCCCATTACCTCGCTCATTATATCAATAAAATTATCGTTGGTTACGGGTTGCATTTCGGCCGTATTGGCGCCATAAAAATATATGGGTTTTGTACTACCAGAACCGCCGCCACCAAAAGGAATAGAAATACCGCCACCTAAGCCACCACCAAAACCCCCGGTACCGCCGCCAATGCCAATACCCGGCTGTATGCTAAACCCTCTGCCGCTACCTCCGGCACTGCCTTTGGCCTCAAACAGGCGTATAGGCGCATCAATAACTACCTGCACAAAATCCATATCATATTTAGACCAGCCACCCTTTGGTGAGGCGGCAACTATAAAGCTGTCCCTGCCTGCAACAAACGAGCGCAGATCGCTCGTGCTAAGCCTTATTGGTGTTGCTTTATCCGTTTCTTTATATTCTATAAAACCTTCGTCTTTTATTGGGCCTTTTCCACGCGGATCTATGCGTATAAGTCCCGGATTTTTTGTTCCTTTAATATCATAAAAATAGCCCGGTTGCCACTTTTGTGATTTAGCTGATACAAACATCAGCATGAAGCATGAAATTATTAAAATTGAGCGCATAATTAATTAAAACACAAATAACGCACTTTTAACATATTTAATATAATGATCGTTGATTTACGCAGTGATACTGTAACCAAACCAACTCCCGCGATGCTGGAGGCCATGTTTAAAGCTAAAGTAGGTGATGATGTTTTTGGTGAAGATGAAACCATAAACCAACTGGAGGAAAAAACGGCTGCCGTTTTTGGCATGGAAGCCGGTATTTTCTGCCCGTCGGGTACGATGACCAACCAGATTGCAATAAAATGTTTCACCCAGCCATTGGACGAATTAATTGCCGACCAAACCGCGCATGTTTATCGATATGAGGGTGGTGGAATTGCTTTTAACTCGGGTGTATCAACCCGTTTACTAAATGGGTATAGAGGTATACTTACTGCTGAAATGATCGAACCTGAAATAAATGCGGAAAATGTTCACTATCCGCATACCAGCTTAGTGGTATTGGAAAATACGGTAAACAAAGGTGGCGGCAGCTGTTATACATTAGAACAAATTAAACCTATCGCTGCACTTTGTAAAGATAAGGGCCTAAAACTGCATTTGGATGGCGCCCGCATTTTTAACGCGTTGGCTTATACCGGCGATAAAGCGGTTGACTACGGCAAATATTTTGATGGTATATCGGTTTGTTTATCTAAAGGGTTAGGGGCACCCGTTGGGTCGGTATTGTTGGCTGATAAGAATACCATTAAATATGCGCGCCGTATCCGCAAGGTGTTAGGTGGTGGCATGCGCCAGGCAGGGTTTTTAGCTGCTGCGGGTATTTATGCGCTGGATCATCATGTGGAGCGATTAAAGATAGACCATGCACACGCCCAAATATTAGCCGAAGCGCTTGGCAAGGCATCCTGGGTAACCAATGTATTACCTGCCGAAACTAATATTGTTTTGTTTGATACTGTCGAACCTGCCGCCATTGTTTCAGAGAAATTAGCAGGGCATGGTATAAAAGCTTTGCCTACTGATAAAAACCGTATCCGCTTTGTATTGCATTTGGATATTCATCCCGAGCAGGTGGAGTATGTGGCTGGTGTCATTCGTTCATTAGCTTATTAGTTCATTGGTACTGTCGCCGACTACCTACCAATGAACTAATAAACCAGTGAACTACTTAATCTCCCTATCTGCTGATTGTCTTTCAACCATCCAGCCGGGATATTCTTTGGGTAGGGCGCTTACTTCGTCAATTCGTTTTAGCTCATCTGCAGATAGTTCAATTTCTACGGATTTTAAATTATCATTTAGCTGATCAATATTTTTAGCGCCGATAATGGTACTGGTTACACCTTTTTGCAGGCGTACCCATGCCAGCGCAATTTGTGCTACAGATACATTATGCTGCTTGCCAATCTCGGTTATCACATCAATAATGTCATAACTTTTCTCTTTATTTATCGGTGGGAAATCAAAAACATCCCTGCGCGAATCGCCGGCTTTTTCGTTGGCACGGGTGTATTTGCCAGACAAGAAACCACCTGCCAGCGGGCTCCATGGCATAATGGCCAGGTTTTGGTCGGCGGCTACAGGTACTATCTCCCGCTCAATATCACGTCCCGACAGGGAATAAAAGTATTGCAGGCCCACAAACTTGTTCCAGCCATGTTTGTCTGCAATGCCTTGCGCTTTCATTACCATCCAGGCGGGCCAGTTGCAAATGGCTATGTAACGCACCTTGCCGGTTAATACAATATCATTTAAAGCACGAACGGTCTCTTCTACCGGGGTTTTAGGGTCAACACCGTGTACATATAAAACATCAATATGATCCAGCTGTAAACGCTTTAAACTGGCATCAACAGATTGAAAAATATGAAAGCGGCTAAGCCCGACATTATTAATACCTTCACTCATGCGGCCGCGCACTTTGGTAGCTATTACCAGTTCGTTGCGGTTAAGGCCCAGATCTATTATGGATTGCCCTAGCAGGGTTTCAGATTCGCCATAGGAATAAACGTTAGCTGTATCAATAAAATTAATACCCGCGTCTATTACTGTTTTCATCAGCGAGTTTACTTCTTCCTGCTGCACTTTGCCAATGTTGCTCCATATACCGCCGCCGCTGCCGCCAAAGGTCATGGTACCAAAACAGATTTCGGATACGGCCACGCCCGTATTGCCTAAAAAATTGTATTTCATAAGTTGATAGATTTTGTTGTGAGATAAAGTATAAAATTGAGCATTGTGTTTTAATAAAACGGTCAATAAATAGTAAAACTTAAAATTAATAGGTAGTCTCACAGCTTTCTGTTATTGCCCTTAAAAAAAGGTGATAGTGTTTCACAAAATAATGAAACACATGAAACACTCTTTTAGGTTAACCTATTGATGTATAGAAATTTAACAAAATGAGTGAAACACCATGAAACAGTACAAAAGCTTTAGGTGAAGTAGTTTAAATGTTTTGTAATGAGTGTTTTATGTTATTTTGTCAATTTTTGCAAAAATAGGGTGAAACACCTGATGTGAAACACTTTTTTTGAATGACCCGTCCTAAAAAAGTTTACACTTTTAGTTGTTAATACTTGATCGAATTTACACTTTCAAACTTATCATTACCATTCTTGTTGTGAATAACAATGAACCGTCTCCTAAAAAAACTCGAAAAAATTGGCCGCGATCCTAAAATAACCGCAAAAGCTGTCGGCCTGCGTTATGTATCAGACTCAACCCCCGGCTATACCCGTAAAAAGGCAGGCAAAGGCTGGAGCTATTTGGATGCAGATGGAAAAGTGGTTAAGGATAAAGAGTTAATTGCGCGTTTTAACAAGCTGGTTATCCCGCCGGCTTATACCAATGTTTGGATATCATCGTATGAAAACGGACACCTGCAATTTACCGGCACAGACACGGCAGGCCGTAAACAATACCGCTACCATGCCGACTGGAACAAAATACGCAATCAATCAAAATACCATCGCCTGCAAACTTTCGCATCCTATTTGCCTGCCATACGTGAGCGTGTGGATAAGGACCTGTCGCGCAGAAACCTTGACCATGAAAAAGTCGTCGCTTTAGTTGTAAGGCTGATGGAACTAACCGGCATTAGGGTAGGGAACGAATCGTACAAAAAGCTGTATGGCTCATTCGGTTTAACCACCTTGCAGGACAGGCATGTTAAAATTGACGGCAGTAATTTAAAGTTCGAGTTTAAAGGCAAAAAAGGGGTGTTCCATAAAATTGCTTTACAAAGCCGAAGATTGGCAAAGTTGGTAAAACAATGCCGCGATATACCCGGTAAGGAGCTTTTTCAATTTTATGATGAAGAAGGTAAAAGATGCTCCATAGGATCGGGAGATGTAAATAATTATTTAAAAGAAATAACCGGAGAGGATTTTACCGCCAAATATTTTAGAACATGGTCTGGCAGCGTTAGTGCTTTATACGCGTTTAAAGAAGCCGGTGGATTTGATACGGTAACCGAATGCCGCAAAAAAATAGTAAGCGTATTGGATGATGTGGCCATTAATTTAGGCAATACACGCACCGTTTGTAAAAAATACTATGTACACCCAACCATCATAAAAAGCTACGAAGAAGGCACTTTATTTAATTATATTAAAGAGCTTGATGAAGATAAGGATGTAAAAGCAGCAGAGTTAAACGTAGCCGAAAAAGTATTGCTGCAAATTTTGGAAAAAGAAAAACTGGCGGAGGCGAGTTAACTTCTGTTTATATCAAAAGTCTTATTTGTTTTTAGCAAGTATCTTTTCCACATTGGTTTCCAGCGATCCGCGCCCGTCATCGTTTTTGCCATAGCCCATCCAATTATTGATGATCTTACCATCAGGGTCTATCACAATAAAATCGGGGAAACCATTGGTACCATATTTTAGCGGCGTTTCACCATAAATGCCTTTACCGTCCCACAAGCTTAACCAGGTTGGTTTATCACGTTTTACACCTGTTAACCAGAGGTCTTTACTGCCATCGCCCGAAAAAGTTATAACCGTTATTTTATCACCGTACTTTTTTACAATGTTTTTCATATCAGGAATCGATTCAATGCACGGTCCGCAGTAGGTTGTTGAAAAATCCAGGAGAATATATTTGCCTTTAAAATCAGATAGGCGGTGTTTTTTGCCGTATTGGTCCAAGGCTTCAAAGTCTGTAAATATATCACCTATTTTTAGCTTATCGCCAACTTTAAGATAAGTTACTATTCGCTGGCCAAAAGGACTTTGCTTTATTTCTGGCTTCAGCGAATTATACATCTGTTGCAGGCTGTCTTTAAATGTGCCTTTCATAAAAAATAACTCAGCCACAGCCTCATAGGTGTTGAGGTTATGAATTATAAAATCCTTTATAACAACAGTTGTGGTGCTGTCAATTTTGCCTATTGTTTTCCATATAACCTTACTTTTTATTTGGGCGCTGTCACCTTTAAGCGCACGTGCCTGTTCAACCAGTTCGTTTCTCTTTTTGTAAAGAGGTCCGGTTTGGCTTATAAGTAAATTATGTTCATCCTGTGTTTTCGAGCCGGTTATTATCATACCATACGGCATATCTTTAATATCACCCTTAATATCAATGGTATCATTACCAATGAGCAAAGTAACATAACGGTAATGCCCATCAGCCTGTGTCATTACCCATAATGATTTTGGCGTATCATATAACCGGCCTTTAATTAAGAAATGATTGTTTTGGATAAGGGTGCTGTCAATGTTGGTGTTTAGTTCAGGATCAAGTAAATAAAATTTTGTACCATTGCTGAAGCCAGTAATATTGGCCCTTATCTCATATTGTTGTGCCGAGGCCAATAAGGCCAAAGAAGAAATAACAACTGATAGAAGTGTTCTTTTCATAGGAATGTTATGATAAGGTTTAGGTTTGAAAATAGTTATTGTAGCCTATTTTGTAGTAATAAAAATTGCGCCATTTTTAGCCTTTTCTCCATATCGTTCGGTTGCATTTTTGTCCGATGGCATGGAGATGGATTTTATCATGGATAGTGAAAGTTTTTTAATATCTTTTGGTGTGGCTTCTTTTCCATCAATAAATATTAGTTTATCTGATGGATTATTAATTACCGACTCAAAAAAGTGGCCGCCTGCTGAACCGACGTTGATTCTGTATTCAGTTTTCTTTGCGGGCAGGTTAATGGTGGAAAAATTATTTCCTGATGTACTTATATTATTTCGGTATTGTGTTTTTGCTTTGCCGGTATCTGTTAGTTGAAGATTCGATATTGTAATTGCATTTTTATTACTTATAAAGCCCTTAACTTTTGTACCATCAGCTGTTTTAAAGGAGAGGTCACTCGATTTTCCTATAGAATTGACGTTAGCTGTAGTTGTTGCAATTGTTCCTATGGTAACATTGTTTTTAGTGGTGGCCAAAATTGAATTGTCATCACCTCCATTTTTGATGACGGTAATTTCCTGAATACCATTTGATGGTATCGTTTCAAAATATTCAGCATTAACCTTTTTACCGTCAACGTAGTAGTTTACCGAGTCGTTATTTTTAATAACCTTAAGCTCTTGTTTTTTGCTGGTATCGCTATCAGTACTGTGGGTAGATACCACTACAATGCTGTTTGTTTTTTTATCGGTATCTGTTTTTTTAAGCGCTACCGGTTTTTTAGCCGAAATAACCTGGTCTGTACTTACCGTTGTGGCAATGCTGTTAACTGATGCTTTAAAAGTTTTATAAACAACCCTGCTCTTTTTTACCAATTCTGCTTTTGATAAACTAAAAGCAAACAGGCATATTAAAACAACCGGCACCAAAAACGCGTAACGCGTTAAATTAATGGCCGAAGATCTTTTAGCGTTCATCATAATTATGCGTTTTTTAAGTGTCGAAAAATTAAAATGATTGGTTATTCCTGCTGATGTGGTCGCGGCAAAGCTTACGTTTAACAGGCTATATTGATAGGTTTTGCTATCCATGCCCTTTTGCAATATTTTACGGTCGGTAATAAACTCAATATTTTCGCGCACTGCCTTTTTTATCAGCCATACACCGGGGTTGAACCAGTAAAATATTACGCTTATTTCGGCAAGTAGAATATCCATAGTGTGCCATTCGGTAACATGAATTTGCTCATGTTGTAAAATGCCATTCAGATCGCCGGGGTTTAAATTATCCGGGTTGATATAGATACTTTGCCAAAAAGAAAAGGGACTAATATTAGCTTTAACAATACGTACGTCATGCTCCTGTATTTTACCCGGTTTAGAGTTTTTATACAACTTAAAAAGCGAAACCAACTGCATCAACAGTTTACCCGCAAATAATGCGGCTCCTATCCAGAACACAATTGTTGCCCAGTACCAATAATCCGGCTGTTGTATAAAATGCTCGGCAGGGGTTTTCCAATTAATCATGACACTTTGTGCCGGGACAGCCAATTGCTGATGCTGTTGTACAAAACTATCCAAATTAATAAGCGGGTAAAGTGTAGAAAATATAATGGCAATGCTTAGGTAAACACGATTTAACGTATAAAAAGTAAGTTGCCTTAGTACAAAATAATAGCCTAAACAAAAAACTATCAGCGCTATATTTACTTTAAGCAGGAAAACAAATAATGCCGGCATGGTAATTAGGATTTATGGTTTTCAATCAGTTTAATAATCTCTTTTAGTTCGGTAGCGCTTATCTTTTTTTCTTTAGCAAAAAAAGTAACCAGGTCCTTGTAAGAGTTTTCGAAATAATCATTCACAAACCCGCTCATAAAGCGTTTTTTGTATTCTTCCTCTTTTATGGCCGCTTTATAACGGAAGGAGTTACCCATTTTTTCACTGATTAAAAATTCCTTGCGTTCCAGGTTTTTTATGGTCGATGCCAAAGTAGTATAGGGTGGCTTAGGCTCGTTGATCAGCTCAAGGAAATCTTTAATAAAACCTTCGCCATTTTGCCATACCGCCTGCATCGCTTCTTCCTCTTGTTGTGATAATTTCTCCATTGTTATTACGATTGTTTCGTAAATCTACGACTAATTCGTAATTATCAAAATTTATTTTAAATAAATGTCTGTATATCTATTTCTTTAACATAAATTAACAGCATGGCTACAAAAACTACAGTATTAACCGGTGCAACATCCGGAATAGGAGAGGCTACTGCCTTAGCATTGGCAAATAAAGGGCATGCCTTATATCTATTGGTGCGGAATATGCAGAAAGGCGGGGAGCTTAAAGAAAGGCTTATTAAAGAAACGGGTAACAAGGATATTTTTGTAGTAAAGTGCGATTTGTCTGATCTTGCAAGCGTTGCCGCTGCTGCGGATGAGTTGAATGCAAAACTCTTTAATATAAATGTACTTATTAATAATGCGGGCGGCATATTTGATAAATATGAACTGAGTAAAGATGGTTATGAAATGACCTTCGCCCTAAATCATCTGGGGCATTTCTTACTAACCACGCGTTTAATGCCTTTGTTAGAGAAAGGGCACGCGCGTATTATCAATGTAAGCTCGGACGCGCATAAAATGGGCAGGCCCGATTTTGATAGCCTGCAAAAGCAGGAAGGTTATTCTGCTGTGAGGGCCTATGGAACCGCTAAGCTATTCAATATCTATTTCACCAAATCATTAGCCGAAAAATATGCCGATAAAGGCATTACGGCTTATGCACTGCATCCCGGTGTTGTTAATACCAGCTTTGGTGCCCAACTTTCGGGCTTTGGTAAAGCGTTAATATGGATGGCGAGGCCGTTTATGATCACCCCGGAAAAAGGGGCGGAAACTACTATTTATTTAGCTACAGAAGCAAAAATAGAATCGAAAAATGGCCTGTATTTTAATAAGAAAAAGGCAGCTAAACCCGCGGCTATTGCCAATAATATTAATGCCCGAAACCAGCTATGGAATATAAGTGAGCAACTGATTAATAAAATTGAAAAATAATTGTTGCAACATTAAAAATAATCAACTATTTTCGATGACTTAATCATGACAATTATATGCGTTTCAACCCCAAACTATTAATACCCGTATGCTTGCTTTCGGGAGCTATGCTTCTGGCCTCAATGACATTGATACAACAGGCTCCAAAAGAAGACGAAAAGGCCGTAAACCTTAAAGTATTACCAAAAAATATTTCTCATAAAGATCTTGATCGTATTATGGGTCAGTGGGCATCATCATTAGGTGTTAAGTGCAATTTTTGCCATGTACGTAATGAAGAACTCAAGAAAACAGATTTCGCCAGCGATGCAAAACCTGAAAAATTAATGGCCCGCAAAATGTATTTAATGGCGGCTAAACTGAATAAAAAATATTTTAAAGCCGAAAAAGATTCTTTAAACATGATGAAACTAAGCAGCGTAAACTGCTACACTTGTCATCGTGGAGTTGCCCACCTAGAGGCAGCTACATGGCCAAAACGTGGCGGTGGCCCGGGTGCCGTACCTGCTGGTCCCGGCGCACAAGCCGGCCCTGGTATGGGTGGCGCTCCGTCTCCGGATAAAAAGCCGTAACAAATTAAAAATATAAAAAAGCCCGTCCTGCAAAATGTAAGACGGGCTTTTTTATAATGCCTAACCTGCCAATATCTTATTATTAACCTTTAAACAAATCTATTACATTTGTTAGGTATGCAAAAAATACTGATTGCCAACAGGGGCGAAATAGCTTTAAGAGTAATGCGCTCCGCGCGCGAAATGGGGATAAAAACGGTGGCCGTTTATTCGGCTGCCGACCGTGATGCCCTGCATGTGCGTTATGCTGATGAAGCCGTTTATATTGGCGAGGCTCCGTCCAATCAATCTTATTTAGTTGGCGATAAAATAATTGCCGCTTGCCGCCAAACCGGTGCCGAAGGTATACATCCGGGTTATGGTTTTTTAAGTGAGAACGCGGCTTTTGCAAGGCAGGTGCGCGAGGCAGGACTCATATTAATCGGTCCATCGCCGGAGGCTATGGAAGTGATGGGTAATAAACTATCAGCCAAAGCCGCCGCAATGAAATATGATATCCCGATGGTTCCGGGTACCGAAGAAGCTATAACAGATGTTAACGAAGCCAAACAACGGGCGGTTGAGGTAGGATTTCCAATCCTGATAAAAGCGGCAGCGGGCGGCGGTGGTAAGGGTATGCGTATTGTTGATGCCGCGGAAGATTTTGAAGAGCAAATGCAATTGGCGGTATCAGAAGCTACATCAGCATTTGGTGATGGCTCGGTGTTTATTGAGCGTTATGTATCATCGCCAAAACATATAGAGATACAGGTGCTGGGCGATACACATGGTAACATAGTGCATCTGTTCGAGCGGGATTGTTCTGTACAGCGCCGCCATCAAAAGGTGATAGAGGAAGCGCCGTCGTCTGTACTAACTCCGCAGATACGCGAAGCAATGGGCAAATGCGCGGTGGATGTAGCACGATCTGTTAACTATACAGGTGCCGGTACCGTTGAGTTTATAATGGACGACCAGCTGAATTTTTATTTCTTAGAAATGAATACCCGCCTGCAGGTAGAGCACCCGGTAACAGAACTAATAACCGGGATAGACCTGGTAAAAGAACAAATACGCATTGCAAGGGGAGAAGCCATCAGTTTTAAACAAGAGGACCTTAAAATTAACGGCCACGCGGTAGAGTTGCGTGTTTATGCCGAGGACCCTGCCAATAACTTTTTACCTGATATTGGCACCCTCCAAACTTATATTACGCCAAAAGGCCCCGGCATACGTGTTGATGATGGCTTTGAGCAAGGCATGGAAATACCCATCTATTACGACCCCATGATAGCCAAGCTTATTGCCTATGGTAAAGACAGGACAGAAGCTATAGAACGTATGTTGCGTGCTATAAACGAATACCAAATAACGGGAATAACAACCACATTGGGTTTTGGCAGGTTTGTAATGCAGCATGAGGCATTTACATCAGGCAACTTTGATACGCATTTTGTTAAAAAATATTTTACCCCGCAGGTGCTGCAAACTGATACTGAAGACGAAGCATTAATTGCCGCGTTGATAATGGAGCAGTTATTAACCACGGGCAAACCCACAGTTACTGAAATTTTTGGTGAAGTTTCTAATTGGGAGAAGAACAGGAAGAACTTTTAAACAAGCGATTCTAATTCTTCAATAAAAGTTGACTGCGCCGGGTTTACTTTTATTTTAGCAACATCAGTTGCAAACCAACCTGCCCGGTCAATTTCTGCAAAACTTGCTTTTTTGCCAGATCGCGGCGGCCATTCCATTTCGAACAGGTTGCTTACAATTGTTTCATGATCTATATCACCCTCAACTGCCCACGCGTGGACGATCTTGCCACTTTTTAATTTTACTGGGGATAGTTTAATAAAGTCGCCATCTACTGCCTGCCCGGTCTCTTCCAGAAATTCTCGCTTTGCAGCCGTCAAAGCATCTTCATCATCCAAAAACTCGCCTTTAGGGATAGACCATACACCATCATCCTTATTTTTAAAGAACGGCCCACCCGGATGCACCAGGAAAACTTCCAGGTGCTTATGAATGTTGCGGTACAGTAAAATTCCGGCGCTTTGTTTAGACATGGGAGTGCTTTATGATGAAACTAAAAGTAATATAATTAGTTTTGCTTTTCAAAAAACTTCCCCTTTAGGGAGTTACGGGGCATTATGTTTACAGGAATAATAGAAACATTAGGTAAAGTAACCGGTCTGCGGCATGAACAGGGTAATTTGCATATTACGGTAGAATCAACTATATCAAACGAATTAAAGATAGATCAATCCGTTGCGCATAGCGGCGTATGCTTAACCGTAGTTGCCGTAGCCGATGGCAGGCATGTTGTTACCGCTATTGAAGAAACTTTAAACAAAACAAGCCTGGGCCATTTAAAAACAGGCGAGCCGGTTAACCTGGAGCGCTGTATGCAAATGAATGCACGCCTTGATGGCCACATTGTACAGGGTCATGTAGATCAAACTGCGGTTTGTATAGCGTTTAAAGAATTAGACGGCAGCTGGGAATATACTTTCGAATATGATGCAGCACCGGGTAATATCACGGTAGAAAAAGGTTCGATATGTGTCAACGGTATCAGCCTTACTGTGGTAAACTCGCAGGCTAACAGTTTTTCGGTAGCTATAATACCTTATACTTTTGAGCATACCAATTTGCATAATGTGCGCAAGGGCTCTGTAGTTAATTTGGAGTTTGATATTATAGGAAAATATGTAGCGCGGCTAATGCAGCGGTAATTATTTTCTAGGCATGTAGATAATGATGCAGGCACCCAATACTGCTATAAGTGCACCAATAATATCATATTTATCCGGCCTGAAGCCGTCTACCTTCCATGCCCATATTAGCGCCATTATAATGAATATGCCACCGTATGCGGCATAAACCCGACCAAAATTGGCGGTTTGCCAGGTGGCAATTACGCCATATAATACCAATACAGCGCCGCCAACTATGCCATACCATAAAGGTTTTTCTTCTTTAAGGCATAGCCATACCAGGTACCCGCCGCCTATTTCGCAAAGGCCGGCCAAAATAAATAAGGATAAGGATCTGAGTATAGCCATGGATATAAATATTTATCCAAACATACTACTTCAAAGCCAAGATACCAATGCGAGCCGTGCTGTAATCGATATAGCTTTGTTGTGTTTTATCGGGTTTGGCAGCGAGGAATTTTTTATAGTATTTAAGCGCGCTTTTTTTATCCTTTAGTTTCGTATCAAACATAGTAGCCAAATAATAGTAGGTTAAAGGCTTATCATCATACAATAACGCTTTTTGATAATTGGCCTTTGCTTTTGTAAACTGCTTTTGAGTTTCGTAACTATCGGCCATTTCATTGTAATAGGTAGCAGTACCATTTGAAATACTTAACTGAATTGCTTTGCCCAGATAAAAAATAGCTTTCTTTTGGTCTTTAAGCATTTTGTAGCAAATAGCAGTAGTATAGGCAGTGTTTTCCGTCTGATTTGTTTCAGACAGTGCCGTTAATACAGCAATTCCACATGTATAGTTTTTAGTTTGAAAGTATGCCCTGCCTAATTTTGATATGGTTGACACAGAACTATCACCGGCCAATAATAACTGTTCGCCGGCAGCAACAGTTTCGCGCCATTTACTTTCAATATAATTGAGTTTTAGTACGGCTTGCTGCAGTAATATATTTTGCGGGTCGGCGCTTATAGCTTTGTTTAATACTTTTTCTGCTTTTATCGATTTATCCTGTAGCATGTAAACCTGGCTTAGGTCAAAAGCTACATCTGCATCAACAGGATTTAATTGGTTAGCTTTTTCAAAATTATAGATCTCATTTTTTAAGTCACCCTTGTCTCTGTACAATTGCGCCAGGCTATTATAGGCGTTAAAATTTGTTGAGTCTGTTAGTACTAATTTCTTAAAATAGAACTCAGCTTTTAAATTATTATTCCGACGTTGATTAATACTGGCTAAATTATAAAGGACAGCTATGTTAGTTGTATCCTTATTGTATATCCGTTGATAAAAATCCTCGGCTTCCGGCAAAAGATGCGCCATTGCCGATGTGTAGGCCAGTCGAGATAATTCCTTTGTATCTGTTACCGGTTCTGTGTAAACACCTTTTAAATAGGTGAGCGCATCGGCAAAACGCTGGCCCTGGTAATAATCGAGCAGAAGAGCATCATCGGCTCTCCTGCTTTGCGCAAACGAATTGGTTAATAATACTAATAATAGAAGTGAGGTAGGGAGTAGGGTTTTCATTTAACTAATATATTAGTTATAAATGATATATCCAAATAATAAACAAAATGATGTTAGCCGGGTTATACTTATTCATTAACTAATTAAATAGAACATATTATGGATACCTTAAAGAAGTTTGGACTGATGGAAAAGATTGTCCATGAATTAGAAGACCTTAAAAACAGCCAGCAGGCGATTATTCAAAAAATAAGTAAAATTGAAGTTGATAATATGGAATTGGGCGATAAGAGATTGGAAAAGGACCTGCCCGATATGCACCAACGTGTAGCAGATAATTTAGATACGATAGCAGGCTTACTGGAAGACTTTGCCGGCCAGACAAATACTTTCAGCGATAAAAACAATATCACTGCTTTAAAAGAACAAGAAGCACTTAAAGCACAATAAAGGCTCCGAAAGGGGCCTTTATATTTGTGGAGTTATGGTGAGCCCGTCGAATCATGGCGGGCAAAGGCCTTTACGCGCGACTCTTCGACGGGCTGAATGGGAATGCTCTTGTATTTGACCGTTTTTGTTAATAAATAAAAAGGTGTTGTACCTGAAGTACAACACCTTTACTTTAAAGCCTTTCTTATTAGAAAGAGGTCTCTAGTCTATACTCTTCCCCTTCATGGCATGGCTAATCGCATGGTCCATCAAGCGTTCGGCAAAGGGGCGTGTAAACTCGTTTACTTCATCTATCTTTTTCAATATCGCATCTTTTTCGCCATCAGCTAATAAAGCCTTTAGTGAAGCTATATAGTTATTGGTTTCGGCGATTTCTTCAGGGGATAAAAAGCTGCCGTTCTTCTTTATAAAACCCTCTACAGTATAAACCATTTGTTCACCCTCGGTACGGGCCTCTATCAGCATACGCTGGCTCACATCATCTTTGGCATGGGTAATACTGTCCATCAGCATTTGCTCTACCTGGTCATCGGTAATGCCGTAAGTAGGTGTAACTTCCACCTCCTGTTTAACACCAGATCGCAGTTCGACCGCCTGTATTTTCAATATACCATCCGCGTTAAGCAAAAAGTTAATATCTACTTTAGGGAAACCAGCCGGCATAGATGGGATGCCTTTTAATTCAAACTCTGCCAGCTTGCGGTTTTCCTTAATCAGGTCACGCTCGCCCTGGTAAACGGCAATTTTCATGTTTACCTGTCCGTCTTTTGATGTGGTATATTGCCTGCCTGCTTTGGTTGGTACTTTAGAATTGCGCGGGATAATTACATCCATCAACCCACCCATAGTTTCAATACCTAATGATAGCGGGGTAACATCCAACAATAAAATATCTTTACGATTACCTGCTAAAATATCAGCCTGAATAGCGGCGCCCAAAGCCACTACCTCGTCAGGGTTAACCTCATCATGAACGGGACGGTTAAAGAAACCGGCCACCATTTTTTTAACCAACTTGGTGCGGGTAGAGCCGCCAACCATCACTACTTCATCAATTTGGTCAATAGTTAGTTTGGAATCTCTTAAAGCGTTTTCGCAGGCCGTAATGGTTTGCTGTACTTTGGGCAGTATCAGTTGTTCAAAGGTATTGCGGTCAAGTGTGCACCATATATCGCCAATCTTTTCGTTAAACAGACTTTGATGGGCGAATGCTATTTTAGCTTCTTCGGCTTTTAAACGTAGCTTCTGCGCCAATTCATGGTTCGTTGCCAGTTCGGCTTTGTTTAATTGATTTTTTTCTATCCAGTATTCAACAATAGCGCGGTCAAAATCATCACCACCCAAAAAAGTATCGCCATTGGTTGACAGTACCTCAAAAATTCCGTTTTGTATTTGCAGGATAGATACATCAAACGTACCGCCGCCCAGATCATAAACCGCTATGGTTTTTGTTTCTTCGGGATTTAGACCAATACCATAAGCTAAACTGGCAGCCGTAGGCTCGTTCACAATGCGCAAAACATCCAGGCCGGCAAGTTTACCTGCATCGCGGGTTGCCTGGCGCTGTGAGTCGTTAAAATAAGCCGGAACGGTAATAACCGCGCGGTTAACCGGGGTTTTTAAGGCATGCTCGGCACGTGCCTTTAATTCTTTTAATATCAGGCCCGAAAGTTCAATAGGTGTATAAAATTTATCGCCTACTTTTATTTTTACCAGGCTTTCGCTGTCATCGTCAATAACTTTGTAGCTGAAGAAATCTTTATAATTTTCAATGTCTTTATAGCTGCGGCCCAATAAACGTTTAACAGAAAATATAGTGTTTTGCGGGTCGGTTATTAAAAATTCTTTGGCTTCATTACCCACTGTAACATCGCCGGATGGGCCAAAATGTACAATGGAGGGTACTAAAACGCCTTTGCCGGTATCATTAATAACCTGCGCGTCTTTATCCGGATTGATAAAGGCCACTAGCGAGTTGGTAGTACCCAGGTCAATACCTACTATTAATTCTTCTTTTTGTATAGAGCCTGTTGCCAGGTTAATAGAAACTTTAGCCATTATATATTGTTAACAAGCGGCAAATGTAGGTAGTTTTGGCTGATGGTGTGTCATGATATTGTGAATTGCGTTATTTGGTTGTTTATTTGTATTAAATGTTAAAGTCTCCTGGTAAAAATACAATACTGTTGCTGCTGGTAAGTGCTACTACATTTACTACCAAAGCCCAGCAATTTGGCGGCAATCCGCCATCCATCAAATGGAGGCAGGTAAATACGCCGGCGGCCAAAGTGATTTTTCCTGCCGGATTAGATACCACGGGATTAAGGGTTGCTGATATCGTTCAGCAGATGAACCGCGCCATACAGCCAACAATAGGGTATAAACAAAAGCAGGTAAGTATATTGCTGCAAAACCAAACCATTATATCCAACGCGTATGTTGGACTGGCCCCTTTTAGAAGTGAGTTTTATTTAACACCCAACCAAAATAGTTTTGAAATTGGCAGCCTGCCCTGGACAGATCAGTTAGCTATACATGAGTTTAGGCATGTGCAGCAATATAATAATTTTAATGTGGGCCTGTCAAAAGCGTTGCGGGTATTGTTTGGCGAGGGCGGGCAGGCATTAGGTAATGATATTGCCATACCTAACTGGTTCTTTGAGGGCGATGCGGTTTTTAACGAAACCCATGTAAGCCAACAGGGCAGGGGCCGGTTGCCTTATTTTTTTAATGGTTATCGTGCTTTGTGGGATGCCGGGAAGGATTATAGCTGGATGAAGCTGCGCAATGGCTCATACCGGGATTTTGTACCTGATTGGTACCCTATGGGGTATATGATGGTTGCTTACGGTCGCGAAAAGTATGGAGATGATTTTTGGAAAAAGGTAACACAGGATGCCGCGGCTTTTAATGGCTTATTTTATCCTTTACAAAAGGCTATCAAAAAATATTCGGGCGAGCGTTTTGGGCAGTTCAGGGCCGATGGATTTAACTATTTTAAGAATCAATATAGCACTGACTCACTCAATCGCTCATCCACCCACTCCATCATTAATAAAAAGCAGCATTTTATTGCCAGCCGGGAATACCCGGCCTATGTAAATGACAGCACCCTAATTTACATGAAAAGCACCTACGAGGATTTACCACAGTTTGTGTTAAATACAAACGGGCGCGAAAAAAAGGTTAGTGTACGGTCTGTATCCATAGATAATTACTTCGATTATCATAACGGTAAAGTTGTTTATGCCACATATCACCCCGATAAACGCTGGAGCTATCGCGATTACAGTGAATTGCAGGTTTTAGATATTAATACCGGCGAAGAGCGTCGGCTAACCAAACGCACTAAATATTTTTCGCCGGCATTTAGTAGTGATGGCAATAGCATCGTCGCGGTACAGATTAGCCCGACAGGAAAGAATGAGTTGCATATATTAAGCGCGAACGATGGTAAGGTTATATCGATAGTGCCCAATAGCACCAACCTGTTTTATACCTACCCTAAATTTTATAAAAAAGGTCAATTGGTATCAGCAGTGCGAAATGCTAATGGTAAAATGAGTTTAGCAATAATTGATGTAAAAACCGGTAAGACCAGGTATTTACTGCCTTTCTCTTATCAGCCTATAGCTTTTCCGGCAGTTCGTGGCGACACTATTTATTTTTCAGCAACATCAGGCATTAATGACCGCTTATTTGCCATAGTTGCAGGCACAGGCAAGCTATTGGAGCTGCAACAATTGCCCGGAGCGATAAATAAATATGAACCCGCCATTACTCGTAACAAACTGGCCTGGGTGGAGTTTACCGCTTATGGTTATACATTGCAACAAGCTGATAATAATGTTGTTAATTGGGCGGTATTGCCTGATGGAAATATTCCCGCCGGATTACCCGATTTCAAAATATCAGCATTAAATAGAGATTCGTCAACCGGTATGCTGGCAACAATAACAAATAAGCCGCTACCGGTAACCAATTATAATAAAGGTTATCACCTGTTTAACTTTCATAGTTTAATACCAAATTTTAATGACCCTAATTATACGTTTTCATTAGCGGGCGAGAATGTGTTAAATACGTTTCAATCTGAATTGTCTTTTAACTATAACCGTAACGAGGGGTATAAGCAGTTTGGCTTTGATGCCGTATACGGTGCATTGTTCCCTTATATATCAGGCGGGGTTGATTATACTTTAAACAGGCGGGGATATTACAATGGAAACAATATTTACTGGAACGAAAGCGATATACATGCAGGCTTGCAGGTACCTTTAAACTTTAGCAGCGGCAAACAATTTACAGGGTTGAGTATTGGCAGTGATATTTACTATAAGCAAAGTACATTTCAGCAGGCTTACAAAAGCCTGTTTAATGATCAAAACTATACTTATCTGAATAATTATATAACTTTCACTAACCAGATACAGCAGGCAAAAAAGAATATTTACCCCCGGTTGGGCGAAACCATCAGCCTAAATTATAAAACAGCCATAACCGCAACAAACGCTAACCAGTTCCTTGCTTCGGGTACGTTTTATTTGCCGGGGATATTTATTAATCATAACCTGGTTATTAATGCAGCGCATCAGCAAAAAGGTTCGGACAATGTGGTTGATTTTTCAAATGATTTCCCTTTCTCGCGGGGATATACTGCCGAGAATTTGCATAATATGAATAAGATAGGGGCTAATTACCATTTCCCCATAGTGTACCCGGATGCAGGTGTTGCCAATACTATTTATTTTTTGCGGATAAGGGGTAATATATTTTATGACTATACCCATGCTACAGATTTTTATACCAACGGTACAGTATTTAAAAGTGATTTCCGCTCAACCGGCGGCGAGGTGTTTTTTGATACTAAGTGGTTCAACCAGCAACAGTTAACTTTTGGTATAAGATACAGTCGTTTGCTGGATAACGATATTTTTGGCGGCACCGGGCGAAATCGTATTGAATTGGTGTTGCCGGTTACTTTTTTCTAAAAAAATTTATATAAAGTTTTTAAATACCCCCGCATTTGCTTTTTTTACTACATTTCTTACCCGTTCGGTGCAGGTAATATCTAATGCATATTCATCGCCATAGTTGCTGCCCATAACTATATGGTCGTTAATAAATTGCATTTTGCTTTTTACCGGTGCCAACAAAGTACCATGTATCTCATTTATCCCGGTAAACATAATAAGGTCGGCAACATTTATTTCGGTTATGCCGCTGCCGGCCATAATGCTTATCCGCCCGTTGGCTTTTTTTACCAGTTCACTTATGGTGCGCGATCCCTCTATAGCGGTACTCTTTCCGCCCGAAGTTAAAATGCGTTCAAATCCTACCTCAATAATATCCTCCATCGCCCTGAACTGATCGGCACACATATCAAATGCCCGGTGAAATGTAGCGCCTAATCCTGCCTGTTTGGCTAATTGTACCAGTTGTAAACAACGCTTCTTATCTATTGATCCATCAGCCTTTAATATACCTGTTACAATACCGTCGCAGCCCGCTTCAATGCAATATTTTACATCGGCAAGCATGGTTTCAAATTCTATATCGTTGTATAAAAAATCGCTGCCACGCGGGCGTATCAGCACATACAATTTAATTTTTAATAATTTTCTGGCTGTTAATATTTGTCCGGGCGACGGCGTTGTCCCTCCATCATATAAATTATCGCATAGCTCAATTCTTATAGCGCCCCCTTCCTGGGCCGCTAAGGCCGAAGTAATGGAACTGGCGCAAATCTCAAGGGTGATCATAAATTAATAATAGGGGCTAATTAATGGTAAATATAGGTTATGAGGAAAATGTTTGCAATAGCGCGTTATTTCAATAAATTAATTAGGAAAGTTTGCCTGAAAATTTATAATTTAACTACATGAATCGTATTGATCGCATATCGGCTATTTTAATACAATTACAATCGCGCAGGGTGGTAAAGGCTGCTGATATTGCCGGACGGTTTAATATTAGTTTGCGCACTGTTTATCGCGATGTAAAAACACTGGAAGAAGCGGGTATCCCCTTAATTGGCGAAGCTGGAGTTGGATATTCTATAATGGATGGCTACCGGCTGCCGCCGGTAATGTTTACTAAAGAAGAAGCCACCGCGTTTTTAACTGCCGAAAAATTTGTAGAGAAGTTAACGGATGCTTCTACTATGGCGCATTACAGATCGGCTATGTACAAGGTTAGAGCAATATTAAAGACTACCGAAAAAGACCTGCTGGAAGGAATGGATGATAGGATAGCGGTTTTAAAAACAGTAAATCAACCAGCAATGCCGGCTAATGATCATATTCAGACTGTTTTATATAGCATAGCTCAAAAAAAGGTTTTAGTACTTAATTATTTTGCCCAGCATAGCCAGGAACATACTAAAAGGTGTGTTGAACCTATCGGCATATTTTATTTAGCCAATTATTGGCATCTGATAGCTTATTGCCGTTTAAGAAAAGATTATCGTGATTTTAGGATTGACCGTATAAAAAATCTGACAGTTACTGATGAATGTTATAGCGATGAGCACCCCGATTTAAAAGCGTATATAGCACAAACCGCAAAGGAGAAAGAACTGGAAGCGGTAGTTATTATAGTTGAAAAGCGCATCCATGGATTTTTAGAGAATCAAAAATATTATAGCGGTTTTATATCAGAAAAGGAAGTTGGCGATACTGTTGAAATGACTTTTTTAACCAACTCGTTAGAGGGTTTTGCCCGTTGGTACATGATGTTTGGCGAACAGGCCGAAATTATTACACCCGACAGCCTTAAAGACCGGGTGCGGCAACTCACTGAAAAACTACTGCAAAGAAATTTTAATTCTGTAGCCTACTGACATAGGGTTGTCAACAGCCGGTTGTTTATTTGCAAACAGATAACATAAAATTCTGTTTAACATATACAAACTAAAGTAACCATGGCAAACCTAAGTTTAAAAACACCCATCACCGTTAACGCGCCGGCCAACCAGGTTTGGAAAGCATTAACCGACCCTGCAATTGTAAAAAAATATTTTTTTGGTACAGATGTAAAATCCGACTGGAAAAAAGGCGGCCCCATCATCTGGAGTGGTGAGTGGGATGGCCATACTTATGAAGATCATGGTACTATTTTAGAAATAACACCGGGCACTTATGTGAAATACAGTTACTGGAGCAGTATGGGCGGAACAGAAGATAAACCCGAAAATTATCAGAATGTAAGTTATGACCTTACAGAAAAAGATGGTGTAACCACACTTGTGATAGGCCAGGAAAATATTAAGGACGAAGCAGCTAAAGAGCATTCAGAACAAAACTGGCAGGCTATTTTTGGCAAGATGAAAGAAATGGTAGAGGGTGGACTGGTAAAATAATCTTTTTGTTTTACTCCGCAGAAGAGAGGGCTTTAAATGCCAATAAAAAATATCTCCTTCAAGTGGAGATTTGGGGGCTGATAGTATATTGCTTAAATATCCTTACTTTTGCTCCGTTAATAATTAGATAATATTTTGACTTTAATAAAATCAATTTCGGGTATACGCGGCACCATCGGGGGGGCAGCCGGCGAAGGTTTAACGCCGGTGGACATCGTAAAATTCACCTCGGCTTACGGCGCCTGGGCTGTTAAAAAAACCGGTATAAAAAAGATTGTATTGGGCCGCGATGCACGTATTTCGGGTAGTATGGTGAATAATCTGGTTACCGGTACATTGCAGGGGTTAGGTATTGATGTAGTTGATATTGGCTTGTCTACGACGCCAACGGTTGAAATTGCTGTACCACTAGAGAAAGCTGCCGGAGGTATTATACTTACCGCCAGCCATAACCCCAAACAATGGAACGCCTTGAAGCTATTAAATGCTGATGGTGAATTTATTAGTGGTGCAGATGGTGAAGAAGTGTTAGCAATTGCAGAAAGCAGTGATTTTAACTACGCCGAAGTTAATGCTTTAGGTAAGGTTAAATTTGACGACAGCTACCTGCAAAAACATATTGACCTGGTACTGGCCCTGCCATTGGTTGATGTGGACGCTATAGCAAAAGCCAATTTTAAAGTAGTAATTGATTGTGTTAACTCTACAGGCGGCATATTTGTGCCCGCGTTGCTGGAAGCATTGGGTGTAAAAACTGTATATAAATTATTTTGCGAGCCTGATGGCGAGTTTCCGCATAATCCGGAGCCTTTGCCCGAGAATTTGGTAGCGTTATCAAAAGAAGTATTAAGCCAAAATGCCAGCTTCGGCATAGCCGTAGACCCTGATGTTGACCGTCTTTGTTTTGTTTGTGAGGATGGTAACATGTTTGGTGAGGAGTATACTTTGGTTGCCGTTGCCGATTATATCTTAAAAAATAAAAAAGGCAATACAGTGTCTAACTTATCATCAACCCGTGCTTTGCGCGATGTTACAGAGCAGACTGGTGGCG
>NZ_JAQBOW010000101.1 GCF_028287845.1 Mucilaginibacter sp. | reverse complement strand
ATATTTTATACAATAGTGGGAATGATGATTTTAATAATTGGACTTGTATTGATTCGCTTTAAAAATGATTAAACCCTCTGGCGGGTCAAAGTGATAAAAATTTATAAATTCATAAACAATTATTTTTATTAAATGTATATTATACAAGAAGCTTACCCGTAACCTGCTTTTAATTAGCATCCGATACTTTCCCCTTTATTTAAACAATTTTGATACGCTAACTTATCTAAATAGATATATAACTTAATGTTTGGCAATTAAATTTAATTAACATGAAAAAGGGAAAGGTAGTCATCTTAATGATTGGCATGGTAGTATCGGGAATAATAAGCGCGGGCGCGCAAAGCAAGAAAGAAAAAATTGAGATGTTAACTCAAAGAACGGATAGTCTTGAAAAAACTCTGTCTCTCAGGAATGATAGCATAGTCCAGTTAAAAATAAAATTAGCCAGACTGGAGGGTACAAAAGATGCCCATAATGAACAGATCAAACGATTTGAAAATAAGGCTGATAGTTTAAAAGAAGAACTTATTGTCAGTAATATGACCGTTGAAAACCAGCAAGCTAAAATAACGCAATTAAATGCGGATATTAATGGATTACAAACGCAGCAAAAAGAATGGGCAAGTAAAAATGAAGCATTAACCTTAGAGGTTAACTCCCTAAAACCAAAACCAGCGGAGGCCGGGGTAGCTGTAAAAGATACCAAACCGGCAGATCCTCCTAAAGAGGCAATTAAGCCGGAAACTACTACCAAAAACTAACATTTGTAAAAGGGACGACAGTCCCTTTTACATTAGAATATAGGAGGCAAATACACCTCGAAGATCAAATAATATATTTAAGACCTCTCCCCTATGCTTAGCGAATAAGAGGAACTAAATGTTCACCAATTAGCTCAATAGATTTCAATAGTTTCTCCTGCGGAAGCGCTGCCTGATCCATTTGAAATGTAACACGGGAAATACCGCCTAAAGCTTCGCTATGGCGAAGTATTTTTTCGGCCACTTCCTGCGGACTTCCAATCAACAATGCACCGGTTGGGCCCGTTTGCGCATCATATTGTGCACGGGTTACGGGCGCCCATCCACGTTCTTTTCCTATTTTGGTAAACACCTCTGCATATCCGGGGTAAAAATCATTTCTGGCTTCCTGGGATGTATTTCCTACATAACCTATTGAATGTAAACCAACTTTTAACTTATCAGGCGAATGTCCGGCTTTTTCGCCGGCTTCGCGGTAAAGATCTATCAATGGCCTGAAGCGATGCGTTTCGCCCCCGATAATAGCAACCATTAATGGAAGCCCTAATGCGCCGGCACGTATAAAAGACTGTGGAGTACCACCAACGCCTAACCAGATGGGCAATGAGGGTTGTACAGGCCGTGGGTAAATTGCCTGGCCGTTAAGCGGCGCACGGAACTTGCCCGACCATGTTACTACTTCATTATCTCTTATTTTTAGTAACAGATCAAGCTTTTCGGCAAAAAGCGGGTCATAGTCTTGTAGCTTATAACCAAAAAGCGGGTATGCCTCAATAAATGAGCCGCGCCCTGCTACAATTTCTGCACGCCCATTAGAAATCAGATCTAATGTAGCGAAGTTTTGAAACACCCTTACCGGGTCGGCCGCGCTAATAACAGTTACCGCGCTGGTTAAACGGATTCGTTTGGTACGGGCTGCCGCAGCTGCAAGGATGATGGTTGGTGCCGAATCTAAAAATTCCTTCCGATGATGCTCGCCAATGCCAAACACATCCAGTCCGGCCTGATCTGCATGTTCAATTCTTTCTAATAATTGGGCTATTACATTTACATTTCTGGTGGCAGTATCTTCGGTATCATTAAATGTTGCCGCGGCAAAGCTATCTATTCCTATTTCCATACTATTATGTTTTTACAATTGATGTTTAAACAAACATCAACAAGTTTAAACAATATTCCGGCCAAAAAAAACAGCGCTTGTTCTTTTGAACAAATGCTGACAATAGTTTTGATTTACCCGATCAATTATCCGAAAAAGGATTTGCCGGAATTGTGTTATTTCTATTTACCTGAATAAGTGATCTTAAAAATAGCACCTTTCAAATCATCAGCCACATACAAGGCACCGTCAGGTCCTTGAGCTAATCCTGTGGGGCGATATTGAAGTGGGCCGGTAGGTTTTGCAAGGTTCTGGCCCGTAAAATTATCTGCAAAAATCTCCCAATCTCCTGATGGCTTGCCATTTTTAAAAGGAACAAAAGCCACTAAATAACCTATTTTTTGCGAAGACTGGCTATGAAAAGCCAGGAAAGCACCGTTCTTATATCTTTCGGGAAACATATTGCCGGTATAAAACAGCAGATCGTTTGGCGCAAGATGCGCGGGGAAAGCAGCAATAGGGTCAAGATATTTATCTTCAACTGTTATTTTCCCGTCACCACCATACTCGGGCGCAAGCATTTTCTTCTTCTGGATCTGATCATAATAAATAAACGGCCAGCCTGCATCTGCGTCCTGGTGCAATTCATACAGCGTTTCGGCCGGTAAATCAGCACTTTGTTTGGCGGTATAATATTGCGGGAACTTGTCATCAAAGCTGCCACGGCCATGTTGAGTTGAAAATAAAGTTTTTGTACTGGTATTCCAGTCTATCCCAATTGCATTTTTAATCCCTTTCGCGTAATGAACTCCGTTGCCATAGCTTTGATTAAGCTTATTGGCCTTAAATTTCCATATCCCTCCTACCGAGTCTAAAAGAGGGCAACCGGGGATTCCCTGCCCTGAACCTGTCTGCCTGCACGCGTCAGAATAAGAACCAACGGTTACATACAAATTACCCTGGTCATCTAAGGCGATAGATTTTGAATTATCGCGTTTTTTATCTACCAGCCCCTGTACAATTAGTTCGGGTTTATCAGGATCAATTACTTCCTGCTTATCATTCAATTTATAACGGTATACAGCTGTATTAGAGGTTGAGTAAAGATATTGCCCTTTTATTTTTATACCTGTGCCAGGGTACTTTGCAAAACTCATTTTTTTATCAAGTCTGCCATCATGATTGGTATCGCTCAAAAAATAAATTCCATTTCCTTTTTTAATCGAATTTAATTTTACATAAACATCTCCATGATCGGTAACAACCAAATGCCTTAATGACCCAAGTGAGTCGGCAATTATAGTTGCAGAAAATCCTGCCGGAAGTTTAAGATTTACCGGAAAAGGGGCTGTGTTTTTATTAATATTATTGAAGACTGAAAAACTGGCTAAAGCCATAATTGCACATAACAGGCAAATTACCCGAAGAACTATTTTATTCATGAAAGTTGTATTTATTGTTAAAAATTAGCTTTTGGTTTGATTGGCGTGTTTATATAAACAACACACAAAGCTATTAAAAAACGTTAGCTGCTGTTCTAACTTTCAGGTTTGTTACAATATTATCTATATGATGCCCTGTCGTTTACATTATCGCGTTTGTAATAAAGTATGATTTTATTCCACAAAAAAAACAGCGCTTGTTCTTTAAACAAGCGCTGACAATAGTTTAAGTTTATTTGATCAATTATCCGGAAATTGATTTTCCGGGAATTGTATTATTTTCCTTTAGCCGAATAAGTGATCTTAAAAATAGCGCCTTTCAAATCATCGGCAACATATAAAGCGCCGTCTGGTCCCTGAGCTATTCCCATGGGGCGATATTGAAATGGGCCGGTAGGTTTTGCAAGGTTCTGGCCCGTAAAATTATCTGCAAAAATCTTCCAATCTCCCGAAGGTTTCCCATTTTTAAAAGGAACAAAAGCCACTAAATAACCTATTTTTTGCGATGACCGGTTGTGAAAAACCACAAAAGCACCGTTCTTATATCTTTCGGGAAACATATTTCCGGTATAAAACAGCAGATCGTTTGGTGCAAGATGTGCGGGGAAAGCAGCAATAGGATCAAGATATTTATCTTCAACTGTTATTTTACCGTCCCCGCCATATTCAGGAGACAATATTTTCTTTTTTTGAAACTGGTCGTAATATACAAATGGCCAACCTGCATCTGCTCCCTGGTGCAATTCATACATGGTTTCGGCGGGCAAATCGGCGCTTTGTTTGGCGGTATAATATTGCGGGAATTTATCATCAAATGGCCCCCGCCCATGCTGCATGGCAAACAGGGAATTTGTATTGCTGTTCCAGTCTATCCCGACCACATTTTTTAAGCCTTTGGCATAGTGAATCGCATCATTGTAGCTTTGATTAAGCTTATTGGCTTTAAACTTCCATATCCCTCCTACCGAGTCTAAAAGAGGGCAGCCGGGCATACCTTCCCCAGAACCTTCTTTCCGGCAAGTTTCATTATAAGAACCAACGGTTACATACAAATTACCCTTGTTATCTAAGGCGATAGATTTTGAATTATCGCGTTTTTTATCTACTAATCCCTGTACAATTAGTTCTGGTTTATCAGGATCAATTACTTCCTGCTTATTATTCAATTTATAGCGGTACACACCGGTATTAGTGGCCGAGTAAAGATATTGCCCTTTTATTTTTATACCTGTGCCGGGATACTTTGCAAAACTCATTTTTTTATCAAGTCTGCCATCATGATTGGTATCACTCAGAAAGTAAATTCCATTTCCTTTTTTAAGCGAATTTAATTTTACATAAACATCTCCATGATCAGTGACAACCAAATGCCTTAGTGACCCCAGTGAGTCGGCAATTATAGTCGCAGAAAATCCTGCCGGAAGTTTCAAATTTGCCGGAAAAGGAGCTGTATTTTTATTAATATTTTTAAAGACCGAAAAACTGGCTAAAGCTGTAATTGCACATAACAGGCAAGTTACCCGAAGAACTATTTTATTCATAAGGTTGTATTTTTTTTAAAAATTAGCTTTTGATTAGATTGGCGTATTATAAATAACACAAAGCTATTAAAAAAGGTTAGCCGCTGTTCTAACTTTCAGGTTTGTTACAATATTATGGATGTAATAAATTATGACTTTCTGATCTATTTTATATATTTGAGAACCTATTATATAACCCTTTTTAATTGCCAATTTAGTTATGAACAAGATTAAAGCCCTGCTTTTTGCGGCACTTTTAGTATCGAAATTAAGTGCTTTTGCCCAGGCCCCTGTTGAAAAATACCCGGTTGATTCTGCTTCTGTAGTTCATGCCGGCGTGCCTAAGGGCGAATTGATCCAATTAAAATTTAACAACTCGAAAATATACCCTGGTACCACACGTAATGTTACTATTTATGTACCTGCCCAATATGATGGTAAAAAACCCGCTTGCCTGTACGTAAACCAGGATGGCGTGCAATTTAAAGCGCCTACTGTTTTTGATAATTTGATAAATAATAAAGAAATGCCGGTAACCATAGCGGTCTTTATAGCACCGGGACAGGTTTCCGCTCCCGATAAGCAGACTGCAATAAACCGTAATAACCGCAGCTATGAATATGATAGCATTGGCGATACCTATGTAAAGTTTTTATTAAATGAACTTTTACCGGAAGTTGAAAAACAAAAAACTGCAGATGGCAGGCCCATCCTGTTATCAAAAAACGCAAACGACCGCGCTATTGGCGGCTCGAGCAGTGGCGCTATAGCTGCATTTAATGCCGCGTGGGAAAGGCCCGACCAATTTACCAGGATATTTAGTTCTATTGGTACTTATGTGGGTTTCCGCGGTGCAGAGCGGTTCCCTACCTTAATAAGGAAATATGAACCTAAGCCATTACGCATATTTATGCAGGATGGAACAAATGATCTTAATAACTATGTTGGCGATTGGTGGATTACCGCGCAAATGATGGAAAGAGCTTTTCAGTTTGCAGGTTATGAAGTAGATCATGCCTGGGGTGAAGGCGGGCATAACGGCGTTCAGGCTACGGCAATCTTCCCTCAGGCCATGCGTTTTTTATGGAAAGATTATCCTAAACCGGTAGCCGCAGGTGTATCTAAAAATGCATTTACAAATACCATTGTATTGCCCGGCCAGGGCTGGGAGCTGGTTGGCGAAGGTTATGGCTTTGCAGAAGGTACTGCTGTAAATGCAGCCGGCGAGGTTTTTTACCAGGATATACCCAATTCAAAAACTTATAAAGTTGATGTTAACGGCAAACTAACCACACTTAAACTGGATGCAAAAAAAGCAAGCGGTACAGCTTTTGGCCCTGATGGAAAGCGTTATACTGTAGCAGGCGGCACCAAACAAATATTAAGTTACGATGCAGACAGTAAAGAGACTGTAATTGCAAGCGATATAGCAGGCAATGACCTTACCGTTGCTAATAATGGAAACGTGTATGTAACTGTACCCGATGGCACAGATAAACCCAGCAAAATATACCTGATAAAGCCAAACGGCGAAAAAACTGTAGTTGATGAGGGTATAAAATATGCCAATGGACTAACGCTTAGTCCGGATCAAACCGAGCTGTACGTTACAGAATCTTCAACTCATTGGGTATATGCGTTCCAGGTTAATGCTGATGGTACATTATCTGCCAAACAACATTTTGGCTGGCTGCATGTACCGGATACAGCAGAAAATGCGTGGTCTGACGGGGCAAAATGCGATGTAAATAACCGTATTTATGTAGCCACCCGTTTAGGTATACAAATATTGGACGAAATTGGCAGGGTAATCAGCATTATGCCTACGCCTAACGGCAGCCCATCCAATCTGTGTTTCGGCGGGCCCAATTTTGATATATTATATGTTTCTGTTAAGGATAAAGTATATCGTCGCAAAGTTGGCGTAAAAGGGGCTAATTCTTTTGATAAACCTTTTAAACCAAATACGCCTAAAATATAAGTGGTGCTCGCAAATGCTGTGATAGGCTTTACTAAGGGTTGGAATTTATCAGCATATATGGCTACCCTATCGCATTAGCAATAACCTCATTGCCATACACATGGTTAGGCAGTAAGTTAAAAGCGGGAAAATAAGAGGGGAAAACTATTTGGTCTTTTCGCCGGCGTATGGAAGGCTTGATATGTAAAGCACTATACCAATACCAAAAATAATAAAGCCACTATAAGCTAATCCTGCAGATGCACTTATTCCACTTCCCGAGTCGGCAGGGTTTAGTGCGTGTTCTGGTGTAAAGATAAAAGCACCAGCAATTATTAATATTCCAATTGCTGTTATAACAAGTCCTAAGGTCTTTTTCATATTCAGATATTCAAAGGCACAAATATATAAACTTTGTGTTTTAATTATATATGTCTAAAACAATTCTTTTACTTGTACAGGAACTATCTTTGTTTTATATCAACCCGGTATTCTTTAGATTTTAAAAATATCTTTAAAATGTGAACATTAGTGTTGCTTTGATCTTTTGAAATTATCTAAATTCGTTCAACTCTTGCCACTCGAGCTAACAATTAATTTGATACTATGAACTTTGTAAATAAAATTGAAAACTGGGGCAATACCCACCACCCTAAAATATTAGACTTTATACGTATAATATTAGGCGTTTTTTTAGTTATGAAAGGTGTAGAATTTATGCGCAACACCCCTTTTCTTCTCGATCTGCTTTTACAAAACCAATCCGTCCATTTATCCGGGCTTGAAATTGCTGTCATTTTACATTATGTAACCTACGTACACATGGTTGGCGGTATACTTATTTTTTTAGGTTTATTTACCCGAATAGCATCACTTATGCAGCTTCCAATTATATTTGGAGCTGTATTTTATGTTAACATTTTAAACCCTTTGGTTAGTTCTGAGCTTTGGTTGTCTATAATTGTCCTGGCGTTATTACTAACGTTTGTAATAATTGGGTCAGGACCCTTATCGTTGGATAACTTGCTTACGGAAAAAAAAGAAAGTCTAAATAGATAATCAGCTTTATAATCAGCCTGTTCTCTATATTTATTATTTGCTGAAAAATTAATTTATTAGTAAATATTTTTCTATATTCCGTTGATTTTCCATGCCAAAGAAAAACAGCCTTATCATATATGCACTATGCATAATTGGGTTACTTATAACCAATTCGGAAACTTATGCCCAACTGCCATCAACTGCTTCATTATTAGCAGGTTTAAAACAATCTCGGGCTGATACAAGCTGCATACGTATTTATAAAGCTCTGGTAACAAATTACCGTAATGAAAAATCAGATTCGGCCATATTTTATGCAAAACAAGGCCTGGCATTAGCAAACCGATTAAATTATCTTTTAGGTATTGGATTAATGCACGGGCAAATTGGCGCTGTCGACATTGCTATTGGCAAAATGGATTCGGCTAAAAACCATTTAACAATTGCCTTGTCTATTTTTGAAAAATTAAAATACAACCCAGGTTTAGTTGTTACAAATAATTCTTTAGGGATTTGCCTGGCTAAAATGGGTTCGTATAAAGAGGCTGCACAACACTTTATAGCTTCATTAAAGATAAATCAGGCCAGTAATGACATACATGGGTTGGTTCAATCATATCTTAAACTTGGGGTATTGAATGAGCAGATTAATAATTTAGATAAGGCTTTAGAATATTATCAAACTGCACTTAAATTAAATAAACAACTTCCCCCATCAAATGCAGAAGCAACTCTTTTAAACGATGTAGGCATTATATATGGTAAAAAAAACCAGATGAAGCTAGCATTGCAATACTTTTTAGATGCACTAAAAAAGACAGAGAACCACGAACCGGAGTTAACTGCTATGATATTGGGGAATACCGGTGCTGTATATCAGCAATTAGGAAACATCAAAAAAGCTTTTGATTATCAATTACAATCATTAACCATAGCACGAAAATTAAATTTACCCGAAGCCGAAGCCACCACGCTTATTAACCTGGCATCCTTAAAAACAAAAACTAAGCCCGACAGCTGTTTAATTTTATTAAAACAATCATTAGCAATTACGCTGATGTTACATCAAAATCATCTGCGGCTGGATGTTTATGACGGCATGATAGATGTATACAAACAGAAAGGTGATTTTAAAGACGCGGTAAAAACATTAGAATTTAAGGATGCTTTAAAAGACAGTCTGTTTACACTTAAAAATTCAAAAGATATAGCCGGTTTAATAGCCAATAATGATTTGGCTAATTCAAAAATTAAAGTGCAAAAATTGCAGCTCATTAATCAGCAAAATAAATATAAAACATGGATTACATTCGCTGTGGCTGTTTGTTCGTTAATTGTTTTATTAATAGTTTTTTTGTTTTATAAAAAAACAAAAAAACTTAATGAGCAATTGCTCATACAACAGGATGAATTAAAAAACCTTAATAATTTTAAAGATAAATTATTTTCTATAATTAGTCATGACCTGCGATCGCCGGTGGCTACTATAGTTAATTTGTTAGAAGTAATAGAGGATGAGGCTGATATAACAGAGGTACGCTCATTTATACCCCGACTAAAGGAACACAGTATATCTACATTAGATGTGATGGATAAATTGTTGATATGGGGCCAAACCCAGTTAAAAGGCATAACCTACAACAAAAGTCATTTTAATGCTAAATATGTAATTACACAATCGCTGCTTTTTCATAAAGAGACCGCCGAACAAAAGCACATTCAGCTAATTGATAAGACACCTGATGATATCTTTATTTTTGCAGACCAAACGCATTTTGATTTTGTTATCAGAAATTTACTGGCTAATGCAGCAAAATACACACATGCCAATGGTATTGTAGAAATTGACGCTACTATAGATCATCCAAAAGGCTTTACCACAATTGCAATTAAAGATAATGGAATAGGTATAGCAAAATCTTTACAGGATAGAATATTTGAACCTGACAATGAAAGCATGGAAGGCACTGGTAGCGAAAAAGGAAACAGCATTGGCCTGATGCTTTGTAAGGAATTTGTGGAACGGAATGACGGAAAAATATGGGTAGAAAGCAAACTGAAAAAAGGAACCAGCTTTTTCGTTTCTTTTAAACATTAATTTAGGGTATTTTTAAACTATAAACCAAACATTACTCATTCATGAAAGTAATTTTCACCATTTTAATAATGGCTATTTCATTAGGCGCCAATGCGCAAAGCGATGTCTTAAAAGCCGGTGTTTATAACTTGGACAATAACAAAACGATTCATATAAGAGGGGTAGAAAAAAGAACCATTATTAGCGGAAAGACTTTAGACCTGCAAAAATTCGAAATAGCTACATTCACTATCTCTGCAGGTAAAGTTTACACCCAACCCATTATTGATAGCCAATTTGAACAGTTAATAGTAGTAAAAAGCGGCAATGTTACACTAACAATAAACGATACTACTAAAACAGTAGCTGCCTATAGCATTGCATTAATATTGGCTGGTGATAAGATCAGTTTTAAAAATAATGCTAACGAACCTGCAACCTTTTATATAATTAAATATAAATCAACAAATACGGCAGATATTAAGCGCGGGCATGATGCAGGGCCATCGGTTATTAAAGACTGGAGTTTGTTAAAAGTAAACAAATCAACAAAAGGTGAAACAAGAGCTATATTTGACCGGCCAACATCTATGTTTGGAAGATTTGATGTACATGCTACAGCTTTAAACCCCGGTTTTGCCAGCCATGATCCGCATACACACCGGGTAGAAGAATTAATATTGATGCTAAACGGTAGTGTGCAGGAAACCATTGCACAGGATAAATTTGATGCGCATGCAGGCGATTGTATTTACCTGTCTTCGGGTATATTGCATGGGCCAAAAAACATCAGCAATGAGCAGTGTTATTATTTAGCCATACAGTGGCATAATTTAAAAACAGATTAACTAACCTGATCGTCTGCTATCTTCTTTTCTATTCGCCTGTCGGGGATGAACCAAATGCATGCAACAGCAACATATAATCCAAAACTTATATATGTATTTACCCAGGCAAACACTATCGCCACTA
This sequence comes from Mucilaginibacter sp., assembly GCF_028287845.1. Classification (GTDB taxonomy): domain Bacteria; phylum Bacteroidota; class Bacteroidia; order Sphingobacteriales; family Sphingobacteriaceae; genus Mucilaginibacter. The sequence goes on along the minus strand of NZ_JAQBOW010000101.1, from coordinate 3,859 downwards.
TATAACATATTAGCGATAGTTTTCCCTTCCAGTCTTTGCCTAATGCAATTGCTAATGAAGAGTCCTGTCCTTCATGCTTAATTAACACGACTACCAATATACTGTAGGCAATAGCATTCATTAAAAGCACAAAGCCATATAAAGCCATTGGCCATACAACACTAAATGGATTTTCGCCCATCCAACTACTTACAAAGGGCACCATTGATAACCAGAAAAGTAAATGCAGGTTGGCCCATAGTACTGCACCATTTATTGATCGTACTACATGGAACATATGATGATGATTGTTCCAGTAAATACCAACATAAATAAAGCTCATAACGTAGTTTATAAAAACCGGCCATACTTTAGATAATGCTTCCAGATCAGGCTTAGCAGGTACCTTCAGCTCCAAAACCATAATGGTAATAATGATAGCGATAACGCCGTCGCTAAAGGCCTCTAATCTACCTTTACGCATATTTGCATTTATTGATCTCATAACGAATTACAAAGTAATAAATATAGTAATAGGAGCTGTAAATCTATTGAATTCCGAAAGTGTGCTTCAAAGCCTTTTTCGCAGCATGATAGCCAGACATACCGTGTACACCGCCGCCTGGCGGCGTAGATGATGAACAGATATAAATACCCTTTGCTGATGTTTTATAGGGCGAAACTCTTAATGCAGGCCGTGTAAATAATTGATTGATACCAAATGCCCCCCCATTAATATCGCCACCAATATAATTAGGATTATATTCTTCAAGTTGTACGGTATTTATAGTGTGTTTTGCTAATATAACATCTTTAAACCCCGGCGCAAAGCGTTCAACCTGCTTTTCAATAGCCCCGGTCATGTCAATAACCGAACCATTAGGCACATGGCAATATGCCCAGGCAGTATGTTTACCAAGCGGCGTACGGGAAGCATCAAATACACTTTGCTGCGCCAATAGCACAAAAGGGCTTTCGGGGTGCTTGCCCAAAGCTATTTGCTTTTCACTATCAGTAATCTCTTCTAGTGTGTTGCCTAAATGCACTGTACCGGCACGCCGGCATGCATCAGCTGTAAATGGTATTGGTGCGCTCAATGCCCAATCAATTTTAAATGCCCCCATTCCGTAATGATAACGTTCCAGTTGCCATTTGTAAATTGATGAAAATTTATGCCCTGCTATTTGCAAAAGCTGCCGCGGAGTAACATCAAACAAAATAGCGTGTGATGATGGTAACTGTGTTAATGACTTTATGTACAACCCGGTTTCTATCTTTCCGCCTATTGAAGTAAAATAAGATGCCAGTGCATTGGCTATATTTTTAGAGCCCCCTTTAGGTATTGGCCACCCCTGTTGATGGCCCGAAGCCATTAAAACCAACGCGATAGCCGAGGTTGTTAAATTTGATAACGGCTGCATGGAATGGGCAGCCATACCTGCGAATAATCCCTTTGCTTCAACCGTACTAAATCGCTTTGCCAAATGTGTTGCAGATGTTAGCGCTTTTAACCCAAACCTTGCTAATGCCAACGGATGTTCAGGAAAATGTAATGGCGCTAAAATATCAGGTAAAACAGTGGGCCAATTGTTTACTAACGGCTGTAACAGATCAAGATAGGCTTGTTTATCTTCACCTAATAATTGTGCGGTTTCATTAAGCGACCTTTTTAAAATTGCAGTAGTGCCATTATCAAAAGGATGTGCCGCGTCAATATCCGGATAGATATATTCAAGGCCATGTGCCGCTAAAGGCAGTGTTTTAAAATATGGTGAAGCTACAGCAAGCGGATGTATTGCCGAACAAACATCATGCGTAAAGCCGGGTAACGTAAGTTCGGCAGAGCGTAACCCTCCGCCGATCTCATTTTTTCCCTCTATCAATAAAACCGATAGCCCATTTTGTTGCAATAAAATAGCGGCGGCTAAACCATTTGGGCCTGAGCCTACTATTATCGCATCAAAATCGCGTTTTTCCAAAGTTTAATAGTCAGAATAATCTGTTGGATAAAGAAAGAAGCTTTCGCCTTTTGATACATTATGCTGATACTCGGGCATTTTACCTAAGGCAACAAATTGCGCATCTTTACCAAATTGTTTCCATTTGTCGATATTATCCTGTTTGGTGTTATAGGTGGTCATGTACATCAAATTAGGCATATGGCTACCGGCAATCACTTCCGAATAAAATACGCCATTCATGCCATATTTCTTAAATATGGCCATTTCATCGCCTATATTAAACATTTTAACTTTACTGGCATGTAGTTTTTCGGTTGCACCTTCGTAGCTGCGTAACTCATATACCCTGTCTGCTTTTTTTCCGGTTAGGTCTGGCATGTTTGGCACTGGAGCGTTAACAAACGCACGAGCTATAATTGTTTCTATACGTGCATATGGAGCATTATTATAAGGAGCATCCAAATAATCCTTACCCGCGTCCAGGTATGTTTGATCCTTCAATATTTTTTGATCAGTATTTTCCAGGGCATCCCAGGTACGGTAAGGTACAACCACATAAATTTTCCTATCTAAACTATCTTGTTTAATCAGCTTAAAAACACCAACGTTTTTTACGCCCGCTTTATGTAACGCGGGTATATAGGCATTTTGCAGGTAAGCATCTAAACGACTTTCTTGCGTTGCGTTTTTAAAATGATAAATTTTTATCTGGTAATAATATTGTGAAGCTGCTTTCGCATATAATCCGGAGAATAGACAGGTTGTAAATACAAACAAGGCAATGAATACAACCGGGCAATTTTTATAGAACTTTTTCATAATCGTTATTTTTATAATACTAAGTTATTTTTACTTTTTTATTTATAGGTTATTTATTATTTAATTTAAATCGGGGCAGGCTTACTATCAATAATACAAATATTGCTGTTACCAGCTTCAATAAATTTGCATCTACACCTATATTTAAGGTTAAGGCCAAAACCAGTTGAAATAATACAGCGCCGGTTAAAACTAAAACTAAGCTTATCCAGACTGATGTTATGTTTAACCAGTTTATTAAAGTTTCTGCTATAATAACAGACCCCAATCCTACTATTACAATGCCAATGCCCATACTTATATCGGCAAACCCCTGGAACTGGCTTATCAAATAACCGCTTACCGCGGTTAACGCGTTAGCCAATGCCAGGCCAATAATTTTCATTCTATCTGTATTTACTCCTAACGCTCTTATCATCGATTCGCTATTGCCCGTCGCGCGCATAGCCAAACCAAAATCGGTTTTTAACAGGTAGCCAATCAGCAAAGTAATTACAAGCACAAATAACGATAATATTATAAAGGTATTTTGGTTAGGATTACCCAAAATTTGTAACAATGTGAATATGGATGAAGTGCCAATTAATGGCAGGTTAGAACGCCCCATTAATGTTAAATTAACAGAGTACAATGCTGTCATTACTAATATGCCGGCAAGTAACGGGTTAATTTTAAGCTTGGTATGTATGATACCGGTTATTGCACCGGCAACGCCGCCAGAAAGTAAAACAACAGGTAAAATTAAGTAACCCGGTAAATGCCGGGTAAGTAAAATGGCCGTAACAACCCCACCTAATGTGTAGCTTCCATCAGTTGTAATATCGGGGATATTGAAAATTTTCATGGAAATGTATATTCCCAATGCTATTCCCGCAAAGCAAAGTCCTTGTAATAATGCGGTTAGGTAAAAATCCATTATTTTACAGCTTCGAAATTTGATGGGATAGTAATATTATACTTTTTTGCTGCAGCAGCATTATAAACGCGCTTTCTTATCTTAACCATTTCTGGTTTAAGGCCGGTTGTTTTATGTGTTTTTAAATATTGTGCAGCCTGCTCGCCTGCCTGGTAGCCCCATTGATAAATATCGGCGCCAAATG